>NZ_JBIVWS010000012.1:46820-235524 GCF_044768905.1 Streptomyces sp. NPDC090994 | reverse complement strand
CTCACCGAACGCGGCGCCACCCGCGCCGACGACAAGCTCTCCGAGGCCGCGATGGAAGACCGCAAGCGCGAGGGGTACTTCTAGACATGAGCACCGTAGACACTTTGCGGCTCGCCACCGCCGGGTCGGTCGACGACGGCAAGTCCACCCTGGTGGGGCGGCTGCTGCACGACTCCAAGTCGGTCCTGGCCGACCAGTTGGAAGCCGTGGAACGCGCGTCCCGGGGCGCCGCGCCCGATCTGGCGCTGCTGACCGACGGCCTGCGGGCCGAGCGGGAGCAGGGCATCACCATCGACGTCGCCTACCGCTACTTCGCCACCCCGCGCAGGCGGTTCATCCTCGCCGACACCCCCGGGCACGTGCAGTACACCCGCAACATGGTCACCGGCGCCTCCACCGCCGAGCTGACGGTCATCCTCGTCGACGCCCGCAACGGCGTCGTCGAGCAGACCCGCCGGCACGCCGCCATCGCCGCCCTGCTGCGCGTCCCGCACGTCGTGCTCGCCGTCAACAAGATGGACCTCGTGGGGTACGAGGAGAAGGTCTTCGAGTACATCGGCGAGGAGTTCGCCGCGCTCGCGGCCGAGCTGGGGCTGCCGTCCTTCACGCCGATCCCGGTGTCCGCGCTCGCCGGGGACAACGTGGTGGAGCGCTCGGCGCACATGGACTGGTACCGGGGGCCGGCCCTGCTGGAGTTCCTGGAGACCGTGCCGGTCGCCGTCGGACCGGTCGCCGCGCCGGCCCGCTTCCCCGTGCAGTACGTGATCCGGCACGGCGAGGACCGCCACTACGCGGGCCAGCTGGTGTCGGGCGCCCTGCGGGTGGGCGACCGGGTGACCGTGCATCCGTCCGGGGAGGTCTCCCAGATCGCCGGCATCGACGTGCTCGGCACCCCGGCCGACGCGGCGTACGCCCCGCAGTCGGTCAGCCTGCGCCTCGCCGACCAGCGGGACGTCTCCCGCGGGGACATGATCACCGCGGGGGTGGACGCGCCGACGCTCACCCAGGACGTGCGGGCCGCCGTCTGCCACCTCGCCGACCGTGAGCTGCGGGTCGGGGACCGGGTGCTGCTGCGGCACACGACCCGCACGGTGAAGGCGATCGTCAAGGATCTGGCGGGGGTGGACTCCCTGGCCGCCAACGACCTCGGCCGGATCGTGCTGCGCACCGCCGAGCCGCTGCCGCTGGACGACTACGCGGTCTCCCGGCGCACCGGCGCGTTCCTGCTGATCGACCCGGCCGACGGGGCGACGCTCACCGCCGGGATGGTGGCGCTCAGCGCCCCGGCGTGAGCCGGGGACGCGGGGCGTCCGTGCGTCCGGTCGGCGGGCGCCGGCTGCCCGCCCGGTACGGGGCGGGCCAGACGGCGCCCGGACCGTCGTAGCCCTGCTCGGCCGCCGCGTGCAGCGTCCAGTGCGGGTCGTACAGGTGCGGGCGGCCGAGGGCGCAGAGGTCGGCGCGTCCGGCGAGGATCAGGGAGTTGACGTCGTCCCAGGAGGAGATGGCGCCGACCGCGATCACCGGGACGTGGGCCTCGTGCCGGACGCGCTCGGCGTACGGCGTCTGGTACGAGCGCCCGAACTCCGGGCGTTCGTCGGCCGTGACCTGCCCGGTGGACACGTCGATCGCGTCGGCGCCGTGCGCGGCGAAGGCGCGGGCGATCTCCACGGCGTCGTCGGCGCTGGTGCCGCCCTCGGCCCAGTCGGTGGCGGAGATGCGGACGGTCATCGGCCGCTCCTCGGGCCACACCCCGCGTACGGCGTCGAAGACCTCCAGCGGGAACCGGAGCCGCTTGGCCAGGGTGCCGCCGTAGGCGTCGGTGCGGTGGTTGGTGAGCGGGGAGAGGAACCCGGAGAGCAGATAGCCGTGCGCGCAGTGCAGTTCTAGCAGGTCGAAGCCGGCCCGGGCGGCGCGGGAGGCGGCGGCGGTGAACTGTTCGCGGATGTCGGTGAGTTGCGCCCGGGACAGGGCGCGCGGGATCTGGCTGTGCGGCGTGTACGGGAGCGCGGAGGCGGCGACGAGCGGCCAGTTGCCGTCGGGCAGGGGTTCGTCCATGCCCTCCCACATCAGGCGGGTGGAGCCCTTGCGTCCGCTGTGGCCGAGCTGGACACCGAGCGCGGTGCCGGGGGCGTGGGCGTGCGCGAAGTCGGTGATCCGCCGCCACGCCTCCGTCTGCCGGGCGGTGTACAGGCCCGTACAGCCCGGGGTGATGCGGCCCTCGGGGCTGACGCAGACCATCTCGGTCATCACCAGCGCGGCGCCGCCGAGCGCGCGGGCGCCGAGGTGGACGAGGTGGAAGTCGCCGGGGACGCCGTCGACGGCGGAGTACATGTCCATCGGGGAGACGACGACCCGGTTGCGCAGGGTGAGGCCGCGCAGCCGCAGCGGGGTGAACATCGGGGGCGTGCCGGGCGGGCAGCCGAACTCGCGCTCGGCGGACTCGGTGCAGCGGGGGTCGCGCAGCCGCAGGTTGGCGTGGGTGACGCGGCGGCTGCGGGTGAGCAGGTCGAAGGCGAACTGGCGGGGCGGGCGCCCGAGATGCCGGGCCGGGCTCTCGAACCACTCCAGGCTGGCGCGGGCGGCGCGCTGGACGGAGGCGACGACGGGGCGGCGTTCGGCCTCGTAGGCGGCCAGGGCCCGCTCGGTGGTGGGCTGTTCCGACAGACAGGCGGCGAGGGCGAGGGCGTCCTCGACGGCGAGTCTGGTGCCGGAGCCGATGGAGAAGTGGGCGGTGTGCGCGGCGTCGCCGAGCAGGACGGTGTTGCCGTGCGACCAGCGGTCGTTGACGACCGTGCGGAACGTGGTCCAGGCGGAGCTGCCCGACCGCAGGGGGCGGCCCCGGAGGGCGTTCGCGAAGATCTTCGCGCAGCGGGCGGTGGATGCGGCGACGTCGAGTCCGTCGAAGCCGGCCGCGCGCCACACCTCGTCGCGCATCTCGATGATCACGGTGGAGGCGTCGGGCGCGTACGGGTAGCCGTGCAGCTGCATGACGCCGTGCTCGGTCTCGGCGAACTCGAACCGGAACGCGTCGAACGCGAAATCCGTCGCCAGCCAGATGTAGCGGCAGCGGTGCTCGGTGATCCGGGGACGGAAGGCGGCGGCGTACGTGGCGCGCGTGGCGCTGTGTACGCCGTCGGCGGCGACGACCAGATCGTGGCTCCGGGCCAGTTCGGCGGCGGGCGGGGCCTCGGTGCGGAAGCGGAGGTCCACGCCGAGGGCGCGGCAGCGGGCGTGGAGGACGGCGAGCAGACGGCTTCTGGCCAGGGCGGCGAAGCGGTGTCCTTCGGAGGTCTGGTGGATGCCCCGGTGGATGATGTCGATGGTGTCCCAGCGGACGAAGTGCTGTTCCAGGGCCTCGTGGACCTGTGGGTCGGCGTGTTCGATGCCGCCGAGGGTTTCGTCGGAGAGGACGACACCGAAGCCGAAGGTCTCCGTCTCCGGGTTGCGTTCCCAGACGGTGATGTCCCGGGTGGGGTCGAGGCGTTTGAGGAGGGCGGCGGTGCAGAGGCCGCCGGGGCCGCCGCCGAGGACGGCCGTGCGGTGGGGGTGGCTGCTCCTCGGGGGCGCCACGGTCACCGTCCGCTCCATTTCGGGGGGCGTTTCTCCTGGTGGGCGGTATGGAACTCCCTGTAGTCCTCCCCCGTCATCAGCAGGGCCTGGGTCGTCGCGTCCAGTTCGACCGCTGCCGACAGGGGCATGTCGAGTTCCGCCGTGAGCAGGGCCTTGGTCTGGGCGTGGGCCAGGGCGGGGCCGTCGGCCAGGCGGCGGGCGAGGGCGTGGGCGGCCTCGTCGGCCCGGCCCTCGTCCGTCAGCTCGCTGATCAGGCCGATGCGCTCGGCCTCCCGGGCCCGGACGGGTTCGCCGAGCATCAGCAGGCGGGTGGCGTGGCCGAGGCCGACGACGCGGGGCAGCAGATAGGCGGCGCCCATGTCGCCGCCGGAGAGGCCGACGCGGGTGAAGAGGAAGACGAAGCGGGCGCCCGGGTCGGCGACCCGGAAGTCGGCGGCCAGCGCGAGGACGGCGCCGGCGCCCGCCGCGACGCCGTGGACGGCGGCGATCACCGGGAACGGGCACGCGCGGACGGCACGGACGACCTGGCCGGTCATCCGGTTGAAGTCGAGGAGGCGGGCGGTGTCCATGGACAGGGTCGCGCCGATGATCTCGTCGACGTCGCCGCCGGAGCAGAAGCCGCGGCCCTCGCCGGCCAGCACCAGGGCCCGCACCCTCCGTTCCCGGGACAGCTCGGCGAGCAGGTCGCGCAGGTCGGCGTAGGCGCCGAAGGTGAGGGCGTTGAGCCGGTCGGGGCGGGCCAGGGTGACGGTGGCGACGCCGTCGGCGAGGCCGACGCGCAGGTGCCGCCAGGAGGGGGTGCGGGCGGCGGAGCCGGTGAAGGGACTCATGACGGCGGCCTCCTCATGCGGGGACATGACGAAGTTATCACTCGTACGTGACTGTCGTCACGGGTGCGCTATACAGGTCCGGGCGGTCCTCGGCGGCCAGTTCGGCGCGGAGCCGGGGCCGGGTCCCGACCGGTGCCCGTCGAGGTTCTGCCGGGCGGCGCCGTACCATTCATGAAGTTGAAAGCCGGACAGGGCCGCCTGTTCCACGAACGGAAACCGTCGTGCACGATTCCACTCCCGCCTCCGCCTCCTGGCGCGTAGCGCTGCCGCACACCGCCGCGGCCGTGCCGGTCGCCCGTGCCCTGGTGCGTACGGCGCTGGCCGAGCTGCGGCACGCCGCCGACTGCGACACGGCGGAGCTGCTGACGGCCGAGCTGGTCGCCAACGCCGTCGAGCACACCGCCGGCGAGACGCCGATCGAGCTGGTGGTGGAGCTGCTGCCGACCGGCTGCCGGGTCGAGGTGCACGACCCGGACCCGGCGCCGCCCAGCGGCCTCACCGTCCCGTGTCCGCCCGAGCCCGACCCCTTGCAGGAGGGCGGGCGCGGACTGCTGCTGATCCGCGCCCTCAGCTCCTCCTGCGGGCACCGCCCCACCGGCTCCGGCAAGGCGGTCTGGTTCAGGCTCCCCGCGGTCCCCGCTCAGCGGCGTCCGGCGTGACGTCGGCCCCGGCGCGGGCCAGCCGGGAGTTGCGGCGCCCGTAGCCGGCGTAGACCAGCAGGCCCGCCGCGAGGAACACGGCGAACTGGATCCAGGTCGAGCTGCCCGTCTCGTACATCAGGTAGAGGCAGAAGGCGATGCCCAGCAGGGGGGTGACCGGGTAGAGCGGCACCCGGAAGGTGCGGGCGAGGCCCGGTTCGCGGCGGCGCAGGGCAAGAACCGCGACGTTGACGACGGCCATGGTGGCGAGGGTGCCGATGGTGCACAGGTTGACCACCGAGTCGAGCGACGCGAAGGCCGCCGGGAGGGCGAAGACCAGGCCCACGATCCAGGTGCCGGCGACCGGAGTGGCGGTGCGCGGGGAGACCTTCTCGAAGACGCGCGGGATCAGGCCGTCCCGGGACATGGACATCAGGATGCGGGTCTGCCCGTACATCACGGCGAGGACGACGGAGGCGATGGCGACCACCGCGCCGAAGGCGACGATCGTGCCGCCGACGGCGGAGCCGGTGACCTGGTCGACGACGTAGGAGAGGGCGGCGGGGCGGTCGCCGACGGCGTCGCCGCCGATGGCGCCGATGGCCGCGAGGGCGACCGCGCAGTACAGCAGGGTGACCAGGCCGATGCAGACCAGGATGGCGACCGGGATGTCCCGGCGCGGGTTCTTCGCCTCCTCGCCGGCGGTGGTGATCGCGTCGAAGCCGATGTAGGAGAAGAACGCGGCCGTGGTGCCGGCGCCGATGCCGCCGAGGCCGGCCGGGGAGAACGGGGTGAGGTTGCCGTCCTCGAAGGCGGTGTAGCCGATGGCGCAGAAGGCGACCAGGACGGCGAGCTTCAGCACCGCCATCGCGGCGGTGGCACGGGCGCTCTCGCGCACCCCCCGGACCAACAGGACGCAGGCCAGGGCGATGACGATCACGGCGGGGAGGTTGATCACGCCGCCGTCGCCGGGTCCGGCGGACAGCGCGTCGGGGAGCTGGATGCCGAGGACGCCGTCCAGCAGTTCGTTGACGTACTGGCTCCAGCCGACCGCGACCGCGGAGACCGAGACGCCGTACTCCAGGAGCAGGCACCAGCCGACCAGGAAGGCGGTGGTCTCGCCGAGGCCGGCGTAGGCGAAGGAGTACGAGGAGCCGGAGACCGGGATGGCGCCGCCCAGTTCGGCGAAGGCGAACGCGGTGAGCACGCAGGTGATCGCGGCGAGGACGAAGGAGACGACCACGGCCGGGCCGGCCTCGCCGACCGAGTCGGACAGGCCGACGAAGATGCCGGTGCCGACGATCGCGCCGACGCCGAAGCAGACGAGCTGGAACAGCCCCATCGTGCGCTTCAGGCTGTGGCCGGCCCGGTCGGCGCCGGATTCGGCCACGAGGAGGTGGGGGGATTTGGTGCGGGGCATGCGGGTGGTGCTCGTTTCTGGTGGTGCGCGGTGGTGCGGGGCGCGAGGGTGGTCGCGCGCGGCGGCGCCGGGAGGGGTGGTTCCGGTGCCGCCGGACGGAGTACTGAGCGATCAGGCCAGGGTGGCGACCAGGACGGCCTTGATGGTGTGCAGCCGGTTCTCGGCCTCGTCGAAGACGACCGAGTACGGCGACTCGAAGACCTCGTCCGTGACCTCCAGGGAGTCCAGGCCGTGGGCGTCGAAGATGTCCTGGCCGACCTTGGTGCCCAGGTCGTGGAAGGCGGGCAGGCAGTGCAGGAACTTCACGTCCGGGTTGCCGGTGGCGCGCAGCACGTCCATGGTCACCGCGTACGGGGCCAGCGCGGCGATCCGCTCGGCCCAGACCTCCTTGGGCTCGCCCATGGAGACCCACACGTCGGTGGCGACGAAGTCGGCGCCGCGCACGCCCTCGGCCAGGGTCTCGGTCAGCGTGATCCGCGCGCCGCTGGTGACGGCCAGCTCACGGGCCCGGTCGACGATCTCCTGGGCGGGCCAGTAGCTCTTGGGGGCGACGATCCGGACGTCCATGCCGAGCAGGGCACCGGTGATCAGGTAGGAGTTGCCCATGTTGAAGCGGGCGTCGCCGAGGTAGGCGAAGGCGATCTCGGCCAGGGGCTTGTCGCTGTGCTCGGTCATGGTGAGCACGTCGGCCAGCATCTGGGTGGGGTGCCAGTCGTCGGTGAGGCCGTTGAAGACGGGGACGCCGGCGAAGGCGGCCAGTTCCTCGACCTTGGCCTGGCTGTCGCCGCGGTACTCGATCCCGTCGTACATCCGGCCCAGTACCCGCGCGGTGTCCTTCACGGACTCCTTGTGGCCGATCTGCGAGCCGGACGGGTCCAGGTAGGTGGTGGCGGCGCCCTGGTCGGCGGCGGCGACCTCGAAGGCGCAGCGGGTGCGCGTGGAGGTCTTCTCGAAGATCAGCGCGATGTTCTTGCCGCGCAGGTACCGGGTCTCGGTCCCGGCCTTCTTGGCGGCCTTCAGCTCGGCGGCCAGCTCGACCAGGCCGCGGAACTCCTCGGCGGTGAAGTCCAGCTCCTTGAGGAAGGGCCGGCCGGCGAGGGCGGTCGGGACAGTCGCCATGGGGCGCTCCAGAGGTACGAGAACAGCGAAGTACGGGTTACCGACACATACTAACGGAATACTATACGACGCACTGAATTCTTATACGGGATCTCTCTCCACCGGGCAGCTCATGCAGCGCGGTCCGCCCCTGCCCCGGCCCAGTTCGCTGCCGGGGATCTCTATCACCTCGATGCCTTGCTTCCGCAGGTGGGTGTTGGTCGTGACATTGCGTTCGTAGGCGACGACGACGCCCGGTTCGACGGCGAGCACATTGCAGCCGTCGTCCCACTGCTCCCGCTCGGCGGCGTGGACGTCCTGGGTCGCGGTCAGCACCCGGATCTCGCTCAGGCCCAGCGCGGCGGCGATCGCGCGGTGCATGTGCTCCGGCGGATGGTCGGTGACCTTCAGCTCCTTGTCCCCGGTGCCGGGCTCGATGGTGTAGGAGCGCAGCATGCCGAGCCCGGCGTACTGGGTGAAGGTGTCGCCGTCGAGCATGGTCATCACGGTGTCGAGGTGCATGAACGCGCGGGACTTCGGCAGGTCGAGGGCGACGATGGTGCGGGCCGAGCCGGCCGCGAACAGCTTGTGGGCGAGCATCTCCACGGCCTGCGGGGTGGTGCGCTCGCTCATACCGATGAGGACCGCGCCGTTGCCGATGACCAGGACGTCACCGCCCTCGATGGTGGAGGGGTAGTCGGCCTGTCCCTCGGACCAGAGGGGGAAGCGCTCCGCCCGGAAGAGCGGGTGGTGCCGGTAGATCGCCTCGAAGTGGACCGTCTCGCGCTGCCGGGCGGGCCAGCGCATCGCGTTGATGGAGACGCCGTCGTAGATCCAGGCGGAGGTGTCCCGGGTGAACAGGTGGTTGGGCAGCGGGTCCAGCAGGAAGTCGTCCAGCTCCATGACGTGGAAGCGCACGGAGACCGGCTCGGGGTGCGCCTCCAGGAACTCCCGCTTGGTCATGCCGCCGACCAGCAGTTCGGCCAGGTCACGGGCGGGCAGCGACGCGACGGCGGCCCGCAGGTGGTCGGTGGCCAGGACGCCGTACTCCTTCTCGTCGAAGACCCGGTCCAGGACCAGTTCCCGGGCGGCCGGGACGTCGAGGGTCTCGGTGAGCAGGTCGCCGAAGAGGTGGACGGCGACTCCGCGGTCGCGCAGGACGTCGGCGAAACCGTCGTGCTCCGCGCGCGCCCGGCGCACCCAGAGCACGTCGTCGAAGAGGAGCGCGTCCTTGTTGCTCGGCGTGAGCCGTTTCAGCTCCAGATCGGGCCGGTGCAGGATGACGCGGCCGAGCCGCCCGGCCTCGGAGTCGACGTGGAATCCCATGTCTCCATCCTGACCAGTCGGGCGGGTCTTCACCCGGCCGACGGGCGCATTTTCCGGCCGGGGGGCGCCCCTCGGGCGCAGCGGGGCCCGGCACGCCGCTCCCCCGTGCGCCGGACGCCGTCGGCCGCCGGGCCGTGCTCCCGCCGCTCGGGCGCGCGGTGCGCGTACCCCCTGCGGTGCGACGCCCGGTGCCCCCCAGGCTGGGACGGTCGTCAGCGAGCGGTACGGGAGAAACGGGAGACACCAGTGGACCAAGACGCCCTGATCACTCACTTCGTGGGTGCGTCGGCGCTGATTCTGGTGGCCGCGCACGCCGCCGGATGGCTGGCCCGGCGGCTCCGGCAGCCCTCCATCATCGGCCAGCTCGCCGCGGGCATCGCCCTCGGCCCGTCCCTGCTGGGCGGGGTCGCCCCCGACGCGTACGCGGCGCTCTTCCCGGCGGCCCTCGGACCGGCGCTGACCGGACTGGCGCAGCTGGCCCTGGTGGTGTTCCTGTTCGGCGTGGGCTACGAACTGGACCTGCGGATGCTGGGCGACCGGGCGCGTACGGCGGTGACGGTCGCGCTGGCGTCGTTCGCGGTACCGATGGCGGTGGGCAGCGGCTGCGCCCTGCTGTTCCGGGAGCAGCTCCACGACCTGGGCATGGACCGGGACCTGCCGCCCGCCGCCGTGGTCTTCGCCGGGGTGGCCCTGTCGATCACGGCGGTGCCGGTGCTGACCGCGATCGTGCGGGAGAACGGCCTGGCGCGGTCGGTGCCGGGCGTGGTGGCGGTCTCGGCGGCCGGGGTGCTCGACGTGATCGGGTGGACGGTGCTGGCCGGGGCGATGATCGACCGCGGCGGCGGGGCTGAGGGGCTGGGCTGGCCGTGGCGGGCGGCGCTCGCCGTCGGGTTCGTGGCCGTGATGGGGGTCGCGGCCCGGCCGGTGCTGCGGCGGCTGCTGTGGCGGACACGGCTGGAGCCCTCGCTGCGGCTGGCGCTGCTGCTCGGCTTCGCCCTGGCCTCGGCGTGGGTGACGCACTCCCTCGGGCTGCACGTGATCTTCGGGGCGCTGCTCGCCGGGGTGGTGGCGCCGCGCGAGGAGGGCGGCACGCTCGATCCGGACCTGGTGCGTCCGCTGCACGAGGTCGGCTCGCTGCTGCTGCCGTTCTTCTTCGTGATCTCGGGGCAGTCGGTGACGCTGGCCGGCCTGGGCACCACCGGCTGGGTCGCGCTGGGGGTGGTGACGGTGCTGGCGGTGACCACGAAGGTCGGCGCCGGGACCGTCGCCGCCCGGCTGGGCGGCCTCGGCCGGCACGACGCGCGGACCGTCGGCGTGCTGCTCAGCGCCCGCGGCCTGACCGAGCTGATCGCCCTGGACGCGGGCCGCCAGGCGGGCCTGCTGAGCGGCCCCCTCTACACGGTCCTGGTCTTCATGGCGCTGACGACCACGCTGCTGACCCAGCCGCTGCTGCGGCTGACCGACCGGCTGGCGGCCCGGGACCGCGCCGCCACGCTTCCGGCGCCCCGCCGGCAGGCGGACGGGACGCCGGCGGCCCGGGGCGCCGACAAGGGCTGACCGGGCCGCCGTCCGGGCGGGTCACAGCCGGGGGTCCACCGGCTCGGACTCCAGGGCGAGGACGCCGAAGACCGCCTCGTGCACCCGCCACAGCGGCTCCCCGTCCGCGAGGCGGGCCAGGGCCTCCAGGCCGAGGGCGTACTCGCGGATCGCCAGCGACCGCTTGTGCTGGAGGAACCGCTGCCGGAGCCGGGCGAGGTTGTCGGGGCGCGTGTACTCGGGACCGTAGATGATCCGCAGGTACTCGCGGCCCCGGCACTTGACGCCCGGCTGCACCAGCCGCCCCTGCTCGTCCCGGACCAGCGCGCCGACCGGCTTGACGACCATGCCCTCGCCGCCCCGGCCGGTCATCTCCAGCCACCAGTCGACGCCGGCCCGCACCGACTCGGGGTCGCCGGTGTCGACGTAGAGGCGGCGGGTGGTGGCGAGGAGACCGCTGCCGTCGTGCTCGACGATCCGGTCGAGGAGCGCGAGCTGCTCGTCGTGCGGCAGCGGGGCCAGGCTGCGGCCCTGGACGGCGAGGATCTGGAACGGGGCGAGCCGTACGCCGTCCAGGCCCTCGGTGGGCCAGCAGTACCGCCGGTACGCCTCGGTGAAGGCCGCGGCGTCGGCGGCCCGCTCCCGCTGCCGGGACAGCAGGCCGGTGACGTCGACACCCCGGGCCGCCGCGCCCTCCAGCGCGGCCAGCGCGCCGGGGAAGACGGCGCCGGAGGCGGCGCCCACCGCGGCGTACTGCGTGCGCAGCAGCCCGGACGCCTTCAGCGACCACGGCATCAGCTCCGCGTCCAGCAGCATCCAGTCGGTGGACAGCTCGTCCCACAGTCCGGCCGCGCCGATCGCCGCCCGCAGCCGGCCGAGGATCTCCTCGGTGACGGCCGCGTCGTCGAAGAAGGGGCGGCCGGTACGGGTGCAGAGGGAGCCGGTCGGGCCCTCGGTCCCGAAGCGGGCGCGAGCCGCCGCCGCGTCGCGGCAGACCAGCGCCACCGCCCGCGAGCCCATGTGCTTCTCCTCGCACACGACCCGCGCCACCCCGTCCGCCGCGTACCCGGCGAACGCCTCGTTCGGGTGCTCCAGGTACCCCTCCTCCCGCGAGGTCGCGGTCGGGGCCATGGTCGGCGGGAGGTACGGCAGCAGCCTGGGGTCGGTCGCGAAGCGGCTCATCACCTCCAGTGCCGCCGCCGCGTTGTCCTCGCGGACGGCGACCCGCCCCGCGTACCGGGTCTCCACCGCGCGCCGGCCGTGCACGTCGGCCAGGTCCAGCGGCCGCCCGTCGTGCCCGCCGGGCGCCTCGGTGGCGAGCGGCTTGACCGGCTCGTACCAGACCCGCTCGGCGGGTACGTCGACCAGTTCCCGCTCCGGCCAGCGCAGCGCGGTCAGCCTGCCGCCGAAGACGGCTCCGGTGTCGAGGCAGATGGTGTTGTTGAGCCAGGTGGCCTGCGGGACCGGGGTATGGCCGTAGACCACGGCGGCCCGGCCCCGGTAGTCCTCGGCCCACGGGTAGCGCACCGGCAGCCCGAACTCGTCGGTCTCCCCGGTGGTCTCGCCGTACAGGGCGTGACTGCGCACCCGCCCCGAGGTGCGGCCGTGGTACTTCTCCGGCAGCCCGGCGTGGCAGACCACCAGCCGGCCGCCGTCCAGGACGTAGTGGCTGACCAGCCCGTCGATGAACTCCCGTACCTCGGCGTGGAACTCCTCGCTCTCCCCTGCCATCTGCGCGATGGTCTCGGCGAGTCCGTGGGTGTGCTGGACGCGGCGGCCGTGCAGGTGGCGGCCGTACTTGTTCTCGTGGTTGCCGGGGACGCACAGGGCGTTGCCGGACTTGACCATCGCCATCACGCGGCGCAGGACGCCGGGGCTGTCCGGGCCCCGGTCGACGAGGTCGCCGACGAAGACGGCGGTGCGGCCCTCGGGGTGGACGCCGTCGGTGTAGCCGAGCTTGCCGAGCAGGGTCTCCAGCTCGGAGGCGCAGCCGTGGATGTCGCCGATGATGTCGAAGGGGCCGGTGAGGTGGGTGAGGTCGTTGAAACGCTTCTCGGTGACGACGGTGGCGTGCTCGGCCTCTTCCGCGCCGCGCAGGACGTGCACCTTGCGGAAGCCCTCGCGCTCCAGGCCGCGCAGGGAGCGGCGGAGTTCGCGGATGTGCCGCTTGATGACCCGGCGGGGCATGTCGGCGCGGTCGGTGCGGGCCGCGTTGCGCTCGGCGCACACCTCCTCGGGGACGTCGAGGACGATGGCGATGGGCAGGACGTCGTGCCGCTTGGCCAGGTCGACGAGCTGCTTGCGGGCGTCGGACTGCACGCTGGTGGCGTCCACCACCGTGCGCCGGCCGGCCGCGAGGCGCTTGCCGGCGATGTAGTGCAGGACGTCGAAGGCGTCCTTCGTGGCGCCCTGGTCGTTCTCGTCGTCGGAGACCAGGCCGCGGCAGAAGTCGGAGGAGATGACCTCGGTGGGCTTGAAGTGGCGGCGGGCGAAGGTGGACTTGCCCGAGCCGGAGGCGCCGATCAGCACGACGAGGGAGAGGTCGGTGACGGGCAGGGCGCGGGCGCGGGTGCCGGTGGTGGTCATGCGGCCTTCGCCTCCTCGGCTGCGCTCGGGGTCTCGGTGGTGGTGGTGAACACGGCCAGCTGGGTGGGCGGGCCCACCTCGGGGTCGTCGGGTCCTACGGGGCGGAACTCAACGCCGTAGCCGTGCCGTTCGGCGACTCTCCGCGCCCAGGCGCGGAACTCGGCGCGGGTCCACTCGAAGCGGTGGTCGCGGTGGCGGACGTGGCCGGCCGGGAGGGTCTCCCAGCGCACGTTGTACTCGGCGTTCGGTGTGGTGACGACGACCGTGCGGGGGCGGGCGGCGCCGAACACGGCGTACTCCAGGGCGGACAGCCGGTCCGGGTCGACGTGCTCGATCACCTCGCTGAGGACGGCCGCGTCGTAGCCCTTGAGGCGCTTGTCGGTGTAGGCGAGGGAGCCCTGGAAGAGGGTGACGCGGGCGGCCTGGCGCTCGCCCATGCGGTCCAGCTTCAGCCGCCGGGCGGCGATGTTCAGGGCCCGCACGGACACGTCCATGCCGACGATCTCGGTGAACCGCGCCTCCTTGAGCAGCTCGCGCACCAGGTGGCCCTCCCCGCAGCCGAGGTCGAGGACGCGGGCGGCGGCGTGCTCGCGCAGGGCGGTGAGGATCGCCTCGCGGCGCCGGACGGCGAGCGGGGCCGGCCGCTCCTCCTGCTCGGCCTCCGCCGCGACCGCGTTGTCGATCTCCTCGACCGCGCTGTCGTCGGTCTCGGCCAGCCGGATCAGCTCCAGCCGGTCCATCGCCTCCCGGGTCAGGGACCAGCGGCGGGACAGGTAGCGGCCGACGATCAGCTTCTGCTCCGGGTGGCCGGACAGCCAGCCCTCGCCGGCCCGCAGCAGCTTGTCCACCTCGTCCGGGGCGACCCAGTAGTGCTTGGCGTCGTCGAGCACCGGCAGCAGGACGTAGAGGTGGCGCAGGGCCGCGGAGAGGGTGAGCGAGTCCGCGGCCAGCGTCAGCCGTACGTACCGCGAGTCGCCCCACTCCGGGAACGCGGTGTCCAGCGGCACCGCCTCGACGGTCACCGTCCAGCCCAGCGGCTCGAACAGGCGCCTTACCAGGCCGGGGCCGCCGCGGGCGGGCAGCGCCGGTATCTCCACCCGCAGCGGCAGCGGCTCGGCCGCACGCTCGGGGCGGGTCCTGCAGACGCCGCGCAGGGCGCTGGAGAAGACGTTGCTCAGGGCGACGGCGAGGAGCGAGGAGGCCGCGTACGGGCGGTCGTTGACGTACTGCGCGAGGGCCGCGTCGGGGGCGCCGCCCCGGCCCTTGCCCTTGCCGCGCCGGACCATCGCCACCGCGTCCACCTCCAGCAGCAGCGCCGCCGTGCAGCGCTGTTCGTCCGCCTCGGGGTACAGCACGTGGGCCGTGCCGAAGGAGGTGGCGAACGCCTGCGCCTTCTCGGGGTGCTTGTGCAGCAGGAAGCCGAGGTCGGTGGCGGGGCGCGCGGACGTGCCGGTGGTGGTGATGGTCAGGAACATGCGTCCGAGTCTTCCGGGCGGCGATGCGCGTGACCACCGGTTTTCCGACGCCGGTGCCCGCTCGGAGGGCGGGCGGGCAGCGGCGTCGGACGGCTACGCCAGCTGGGACTGGACCTGGGCGGAGATCAGCTCCAGGTGGTCCAGGTCGTGCAGGTCGAGGAGCTGGAGGTAGACGCGCTGGGCGCCGGCCTCGGCGTAGCGGCCGATCTTGTCGACGACCTCGGCCGGGGAGCCGGCCAGACCGTTGGCCTTGAGGTCGTCCACCTCGCGGCCGATGGCGGCGGCCCGGCGGGCGACCTCGGCGTCGTCCTTGCCGACGCAGACGACGAGGGCGTTGGAGTAGGTCAGCGCGTCGGCGCCGCGGCCGGCCTCCTCGGCGGCGGCCCGGACCCGCGCGAACTGCCGCTCGGTGTCCTCGACCGAGGCGAACGGGATGTTGAACTCGTCGGCGTACTGGGCGGCCAGCCGCGGGGTGCGGGTGGCGCCGTGGCCGCCGATGAGGACGGGGACCTTGGACTGCGCGGGCTTGGGCAGCGCGGGCGAGTCGGTGAGGTCGTAGAACTTCCCGTGGAAGTCGAAGGTCTTGCCGGCCTCGGTGGCCCACAGGCCGGTGACGATGGCGAGCTGCTCCTCCAGGCGGCCGAACTTCTCCTTCGGGAAGGGGATGCCGTACGCCTTGTGCTCCTCCTCGAACCAGCCGGCTCCCAGGCCGAGTTCGACGCGTCCGCCGGACATCTGGTCGACCTGCGCGACCTGGATGGCGAGCACGCCGGGCAGCCGGAAGGTGCCCGCGGTCATCAGCGTGCCGAGGCGGATGCGCTTGGTCTCGCGGGCGAGGCCGGCCAGGGTGATCCAGGCGTCGGTGGGGCCGGGGAGGCCGTCCACGGAGCCCATCTTCAGGTAGTGGTCGCTGCGGAAGAAGGCGTCGAAGCCGAGGTCCTCGGTGGCCTTGGCGACGGTGAGCAAGGTGTCATAGGTGGCCCCCTGCTGGGGCTCGGTGAAGATGCGGAGATCCATGCGTCCCATCCTGCACGCTCGGCCGCCTCCGGGTCCCCACCCCCGCCCTGCGTGCCGGGGCCCCTGAGGGGGCCGTCGGGCCGGGTGCCCGTGACCGCTACCCCGCCTCGCGCTCCGGCATCCCGTCCTCCTCCGCGAGCCTGCCCAGCATCTGCAGGACCCGGTCGCGGGACTCGTCGGCCGCGTCGATGGCCTCCACGCACTGCCAGTACATGCCCTCGTCGTCCGCCGCGCAGGCCAGGGCGACGAGGGCGATGCCGGTCTCCGCGAGCAGGGTGCCCAGGCGCATCAGGGTCTGGCGGGCGTCGCCCAGTTCGGTGAGCTGGGCGGCGCGCAGCTCACCCGGGGGCAGGTCGGGATCGCCGAGGACGCCGCAGCCGCGTCCGGCCAGCTCGGTGAGGCCCCGGGCCGCACCGCGCAGGGCCGGCGGTCCGACGACCGCCAGCCGGCTGCCGATGGCCTGGGCCAGGGCCTGCGCCTGCCACACCTCCGCCAGCATGTGCGGCACGTCGCCGCCGGCGGTCAGGGCACGTCTGCTCGTCACGATGAGCCGCACCGCGTCCATGGGCCGTCCCCGTCTGTCCCGACGCGCTCGCGGCGCGTCCGCCCGAACTCCGCTGTCCACTACCCAGAGTGAGGGCAAGGGGGCCGAAAAGCCAGAGGAAGACGGAAATCTCTGGACAACAATTCGGTTTCGGGCAGAGAAACAACTACTGTGCGTAATTACGGAGTTGGCGGTTCCGCCAGGTCGGGGCCGGGCACCGGGAAGCGCGCTTCGTTGCGGTCGATCTTCGCCGCGAGGGCGGCCAGCGGGTCGACGCCGAGCACCTCGCAGAGCTGGAGCAGATAGGCCAGTACGTCGGCGATCTCGTCCCGCACCCGGTGCGCGGTGCCGGGGTCGTCCATCACCCGGGCCGACTGCTCGGGCGTCAGCCACTGGAAGATCTCGACGAGTTCGGACGCCTCCACGCTCAGCGCGGCGACGAGGTTCTTCGGGGTGTGGTACGGCTGCCAGTTCCGCGCGGCGGCGAACTCGGCCAGCCGGTGCTGGAGTGCCGGCACGTCCAGGGGATCTTCATCGGTCACGGCTCCAGGTGTACCACCGTGACGCCCACCGTCCCGGCCGCCCAGGAGGCGTCGGAGACCGCGCCCACCAGCCGGATGTGCCCCCGCGCGCACATGGCGGCGGCCAGTTTCAGCCGTTCGCGGCGCTGGCGCGGATCCAGGCCCCGGTCGAACCCGTCGGCCGGCACGGTGAGCGTCTGGAGGGCGGACGGCACCTCGCCGGCCGGGTCGACCGCCAGGACCCCGGGGCCGGTGAGCAGGACCAGGGCGAGGGCGAGGTAGCGCAGTTCGCCGTAGCCGAGCCGGGCGAGACCGGTGCGGCGCCCGTCGCCCCGGTCGAGCACCGCGCGGACCGTGCCGTCGCGGCCGGGCTCGGCCAGGACGTCCGCGACCGGCCCGGCGCAGCCCGCCCGCACCGCCGCGACCCACCGCGCGTGCCGTCGCCCGCACTCGTCGCGGGTGCGCCACAGCACGTCGGCGAGGTCGTCGCAGCCGCCGAGCAGCCGGCCGGCGCCGGCCGGAGCCGGGGCCCGCATCCGGGCGGGCCGGGGGTCGCAGGCGAAGACGGAGCGCAGGGCGACCACCATCTGCTCGGCGGCGGCGAGCACCCGGCGCTGCCCGTCGGTCCGGCCGGCCACCCGCAACGGCAGCAGCGCGGTGCCGAGCCGGTCGTCCGGCAGCGGGGCGCGGGTCACCGGCTCGCCCCCGCCCGTGTGCCAGGCCGCCTGCACGGTACGGCGCCCCGGATCGCGCAGGGCCGTCCGGAGGAGTACGAGGCCGTCGGCCGTCAGCCGTTCGCCGACGACGCGCAGTTCGGGCTCGGCCTGTACGGCGATGTCCAGCCGGACCGGACCGGCGGGGCCGTCTGCGGTGCAGCCGATGCGGAAGCCCCGGCGGCGCTGGGCGTCGGGGCGGGCCTCGTCGGGCACGCACCCGGCCGGGTCGGGGAGGACCGCGCCGGCCTCGGCGCCGCCGCCGAGCCGGGCCAGTGCCTCGCAGGCGCGCAGCGCACCGGTCTTGCCGCTGCCGCTGGGGCCGGCGAGGAGGGTGAGCGGCCCGAACCGGACCGTCCGGCGCCGGTGCCGGCGCCGGCGAACGCGGACAGCCGCAGTTCGGTGACGTGGGGGCGCGGCTCACCGGCGAGTGCCGGGACCGCGGAGCGGGGACGGCCGAGGACGGGGGCGCGGTCATGCCCGGACCGTAGGACCCGGTCCTCCGGCGAACCGTTCCGCCCCCGGGGCGGTCCCGCGATCGGAGGACGCCACCGTCACGGCACGGGCCGCTGTCACCCTCGCGGGCCGGCCGCCGTACCCTCGCCCTCGCCCTCGCCCGTCACATCCCGGGAATCCCGGCCCCCTGCATCAGCCCCGTGACCTCCGTGCCCGCCGGTGTGAGCAGAAACACATTGCGGTCGACGCGGTGCATCCCGCTCGCCAGGCCGAAGACGACACCCGTGCTGAAGTCCAGGACGCGCTTGGCGACGTCCGTCTCCGCGCCGGTGAGGTCGAGCAGCACCGGGATGCCCGACATCAGCGTCTCGGCGACCTCGCGGGCGTCCGCGAACACATTGACCCGCATCACCACGAATCGGCGCCGGGCCTCCGTCTCCGCCTCGGGCAGCGCGCGGTGCCCCACCGAGGACGGCCACGCGTCGCGTCCGCGCAACGGAACGACCTGGGCGAGCCCCTCCCACTGTTCATCGGTGACGTCGTGACTGTTCACCGGCTCCCCCCGATCCGACCGCTCCGACTCGCCTTCAATGCCTGCACCAGCCAATTCTTACGCCAAGTCACCCGTTCGGCCCAACAGCGACACGATCCGCGACCGAACCGGAGGGCCCTATGAGCATGCCGGACCCTCCGAACCCGCTGTACGCGAGGGTGCCTTACCCCCGGGGGCTCAGGCCGCGGTCATGACGGCCGGCAGCGATCCCTGGCCCTCGTCCTCGGCCTCTGTCAGGGACCGGAGCAGCGCGGTGCGGGCGCGGGCGACGCGGGAACGGACCGTGCCGACCGGGCAGTCGCTGACGGCGGCGGCCTGCGCGTAGGGCAGTCCCAGGAGCTGGGTCAGGACGAACGCCTCCCGGCGGTCGGCGGGGAGCGCGTCCAGCAGTGCGGCGAGGGCGACCCCCTCGTCGAAGCCGGGCAGGTCCCGCGACTGGGCGCGTTCGACGGCCGCCTCCCAGTCCTCGGTGTCCGACAGCCGGGGCCTGCTGGACGTACGGCGGATGCTGTCGGCCACCGCGCGGCGCGCGATCGACAGCAGCCAGGTGCGGGCCGAGCAACGGCCCTCGAACCGGTGCAGGCTGCCGAGGGCCCGCAGGAACGTGTCCTGGGCCAGGTCGTCGGCGCTCTGCGGATCGGCGCCGAGGAACGTCACGTAACGGCGGACGTCGCGGTGCAGGGCACGGACGAGGCGCTCGACCGCGTCGGCGTCCCCGGTGCGGGCGGCCAGCGCCCAGGCGGTTATCGACTCCTCTCCCGGAGTTTCGGGTTCTCCCGGAGTTTCGGGTTCTCCCGGCGTTTCCGACGGTGGGTACGGCAGGGCGGCAGTGGTCACCTGTGTGTCCTTCGGGGTCCGCGACCGGCGTCGGGCAGCAGCGCGTGCGACGGGCACGGCGGCCCGTGCCGGTGCATGGGTGAAAGGGGGCGGCCGGGCACGGCGGTGCGCGGCCGGTGCCCGAGGCGGCGGACGGCGGTCGGTCGTGCCGGTCCGCGGCGGCCTCGGGAAGCCGGCTGTCGTCAGACGACAGCGACCCCTGCGGGCGGACCCCGGGACGTGATCGCGTACGTGAGCGGGAGCCGGCGCGGCGCCCGCCCGGAACCGCCCCGGCGCGCGCGGACCCGCGGACGCTGCGGCGGCGCGGGAGCCCGCAGCAGCGGGTGCAGCGGCGCGCGGAGCCAGCCCGCCACGGCGCGCAGGACCCGGAAGACGGCGCGTTCCCCGCGCGCGAGCCAGACCCCGCTGAGCAGGGCGGCCAACAGGTGGGCGGCGAGCATGCCGGCCGAGGACGTCCCGGCCGCCGTGCCGCCGTGCTCCATGACGTGCGCGTGACCGGCGCCCATCGAGCCCATCGAGCCCATCGAGGACATGGAGGACATGGAGCCCATCGAGGACATGGAGCCCATGGAGGACATCGCATGCGTCGCGGGCATGCCCGGCACCGCCGCACCCTGGGTGAGTGTGAAGCAGCCGTGCAGCGCCGCCTGGGCGGCGGCCGTGAAGGCGACGACCGCCACGGGCCCGCGTTCCCGGCCCGCGAGCCGCCACGCCGCGCCGCCGGTGCCCACCGCGCCGCCGGCCATCGCCCACCAGGGCACCGCCGCACCGGACATCAGGACGTGCCCGAGCGCGGCCAGCACGACGCAGACGGCCGCGAAGACCGCGGCACGCCCCGCCCGCGAGCACCCCCCAGCCGTCATGGCGCCCTCATCCCCACGTCCGTGTCCCACGCCTCACGGGAGCGTACGGACATTGTCCCGGTCCCCCACTCAAACGGCACCGCGTGACGCGCGTCACACCCGCTGCGTCGAACGGGCGAGCGGTCCACGTCACACGACCGAAGAGAACAAGGTCACCACGTGCCCTCTGCTGCCCCCGCACCCTTCTGCCCTAGCATCCCGACCATGACGGTCCTGCCTGACGACAGGCTCCCGCTGGCGACCGAGTTCCCTGACGCGACACATGAGCAGTGGCAGCACCTCGTGGCGGGTGTCCTGCGCAAGTCCGGCAAGGAGGTCTCGGGCACCGAGGCGGAGCGGAAACTGTCCACCGAGCTGGAAGACGGACTCCGGGTCCGGCCCCTGTACACCGCCCGGGACGCCGCGCCCGATCCCGGGCTGCCCGGCTTCGCGCCCTTCGTGCGCGGTGGCCGCGCGGAGGGACACACGGCGGGCGGCTGGGACGTGCGCCAGCGGCACACGGTCGCCGACCGGGCCGCGGTCCTGGCCGACCTGGAGAACGGCGTCACCTCCCTGTGGCTGGCCGGCCTCCCGGCAGGGGACCTCGCCACCGCCCTCGACGGCGTCCACCTGGACCTGGCTCCGGTCGTCCTGGACGCCGGCGCCGGGACCGGGGAGGCCGTACGGCGACTGCTCGCGCTGTACGAGGAGCGGGGCACCGCCCCGGAGGCGGTGCGCGGCAGCCTCGGCGCCGACCCGCTGGGCCACGAGGCCCGCACGGGACAGCCGTACGACTTCGCCTTCCCGGACGTGCCCGGGTACGCCGAGCGGTACCCGGGGCTGCGGGCGCTGACCGTGGACGCGCTGCCGTACCACGAGGCCGGCGGGTCGGCGGCGCAGGAGCTGGGGTGCGCGCTGGCGACCGGGGTGGCGTATCTGCGCGAGCTGACGGACGCGGCCGGGCTGGACGCCGAACAGGCCCTGAGGCAACTGGAGTTCCGGTACGCGGCGACCGCCGACCAGTTCCTGACCATCGCCAAGCTGCGGGCCGCGCGGCGGCTGTGGGCGCGGGTGGCCGAGGTCTGCGGGGCGCCCCGGGCGGGCGGGCAGCGCCAGCACGCGGTGACGTCGCCGGTGATGATGACCCGCCGCGACCCGTGGGTGAACATACTGCGCACCACCGTGGCCGCGCTGGCCGCCGGGGTGGGCGGCGCCGACGCCGTGACCGTGCTGCCGTTCGACGACGCGCTGGGGCTGCCGGACGCGTTCGCCCGCCGTATCGCCCGCAACACCTCCACCATCCTCATCGAGGAGTCCCACCTGTCCCAGGTGACCGACCCGGCGGGCGGCTCCTGGTACGTGGAGCGGCTGACGGACGAACTGGCCCACGCGGCCTGGGAGTTCTTCCAGGAGATCGAGCGCGCCGGCGGTCAGGCGGCGGCCCTGCGCTCGGGCCTGGTCGGGGACCGGCTGGCCGCGACCTGGGCGGCGCGGAGCGCGCGGCTCGCCACGCGGCGGGAGCCGGTCACGGGGGTGAGCGAGTTCCCGCACCTCGCCGAGCAGCCGGTGGTCCGCGACCCCGCGCCCGAGCCGCCGTCCGGGGGGCTGCCCCGGGTGCGGCGGGACGAGGCGTTCGAGGCGCTGCGGGCCCGCTGTGACGCCCACCTCGCCGCGACCGGCGTCCGGCCCCGGATCTACCTCGCCGCGCTGGGCCCGGCCGCCGCGCACACCGCCCGCCTCTCCTTCGCCGCCAACCTGTTCCAGGCGGGCGGCATCGAGACCGTCACCGAGGGCACCTTCGAGGAGAGCGGGGCGCGGGAGGCGTGCCTGTGCTCCAGTGACGCGGTGTACGCGGAGCAGGCCGACGGTGCCGCCGAGCGGTTGCGGGCGGCGGGTGCCGGGCACCTGTTCCTCGCGGGCCGCCCGGGGCCGTACGACGGTATCGACACGTACGTCTTCGCCGGCTGTGACGCCGTGGCCGTGCTGACCGCCACGCTCGACCGCATGCTCGACCGCATGGGAGTGTCCCGATGACCGTCCCCGACTTCTCCGGGATCGAGCTGGGCGACGCCCCGTCCGCCGACGCCGGACTCGACGAGTGGCGCACGGCGGTGAAGAACGCCGCCGGCGGTGACGACCTGCGCTGGGAGACCCCCGAGGGCATCGCGGTCAAGCCGCTGTACACCGGGCAGGACCTGGAGGGCCTGGACTTCCTGGACACCTACCCGGGCATCGCCCCGTACCTGCGCGGCCCGTACCCGACGATGTACGTGAACCAGCCGTGGACGATCCGCCAGTACGCCGGTTTCTCCACGGCCGAGGAGTCCAACGCCTTCTACCGCCGCAACCTCGCCGCCGGCCAGAAGGGCCTGTCGGTCGCCTTCGACCTGCCGACCCACCGGGGCTACGACAGCGACCACCCGCGGGTGACCGGCGACGTCGGCATGGCGGGCGTGGCGATCGACTCGATCCTCGACATGCGGCAGCTCTTCGACGGCATCCCGCTGGACCGGATGACGGTGTCGATGACGATGAACGGCGCGGTGCTCCCCGTACTGGCGCTGTACATCGTGGCGGCGGAGGAGCAGGGCGTGCCGCCCGAGAAGCTCGCCGGGACCATCCAGAACGACATCCTCAAGGAGTTCATGGTCCGCAACACCTACATCTATCCGCCGAAACCGTCGATGCGGATCATCTCCGACATCTTCGCCTACACCTCGCGGCGGATGCCCCGCTACAACTCGATCTCCATCTCCGGCTACCACATCCAGGAGGCGGGCGCGACGGCCGACCTGGAGCTGGCGTACACCCTCGCGGACGGCGTGGAGTACATCCGGGCCGGACGGGAGGCCGGGCTGGACGTGGACGCCTTCGCGCCCCGCCTCTCCTTCTTCTGGGCGATCGGCATGAACTTCTTCATGGAGATCGCCAAGCTGCGCGCGGCCCGCCTGCTGTGGGCGAAGCTGGTGAAGCGATTCGACCCGCAGAACGCCAAATCGCTCTCCCTGCGCACCCACTCCCAGACCTCCGGCTGGTCCCTCACCGCCCAGGACGTGTTCAACAACGTCACGCGTACCTGCGTGGAGGCGATGGCCGCCACCCAGGGCCACACCCAGTCGCTGCACACCAACGCCCTGGACGAGGCGCTGGCGCTGCCCACCGACTTCTCCGCCCGCATCGCCCGCAACACCCAGCTGCTCATCCAGCAGGAGTCGGGCACGACGCGGGTGATCGACCCCTGGGGCGGCAGCGCGTACGTGGAGCGGCTGACGTACGACCTCGCGCGCCGCGCCTGGCAGCACATCGAGGAGGTCGAGGCGGCGGGCGGCATGGCGCGGGCCATCGACGCGGGCATCCCCAAGCTGCGCATCGAGGAGGCGGCGGCGCGGACGCAGGCCCGGATCGACTCGGGGCGGCAGCCGGTGATCGGCGTCAACAAGTACCGGGTGGAGACCGACGAGAAGATCGAGGTCCTCAAGGTCGACAACTCCTCGGTGCGGGAACGGCAGCTGGCCAAGCTGCGGCGGCTGCGCGAGGAGCGGGACGAGGGCGCCTGCCGGGCCGCGCTGGACGCGCTGACCCGGGCCGCCGGGGGCGACGGCAACCTGCTGGAGCTGGCGGTGGACGCGGCCCGGGCCAAGGCCACGGTGGGTGAGATCTCGGACGCCCTGGAGAAGGTGTACGGGCGGCACGCGGGCCAGATCCGTACGATCTCGGGGGTGTACCGCAACGAGGCAGGAGAGGCGCCGAACGTGGACCGCACCCGGGCCCTGGTGGACGCCTTCGCCGAGGCCGAGGGCCGCCGGCCGCGCATACTGGTCGCCAAGATGGGCCAGGACGGCCACGACCGGGGCCAGAAGGTCATCGCCACCGCCTTCGCCGACCTCGGCTTCGACGTGGACGTCGGCCCGCTGTTCCAGACCCCGGCCGAGGTGGCCCGGCAGGCCGTCGAGGCGGACGTGCACATCGTCGGGGTGTCGTCGCTGGCCGCCGGACACCTCACGCTCGTCCCGGCGCTGCGCGAGCGGCTCGTCGAGGAGGGCCGGGAGGACATCATGATCGTGGTGGGCGGGGTGATCCCGCCGCAGGACGTGCCCACGCTGAAGGAGATGGGCGCGGCGGCGGTCTTCCCGCCGGGCACGGTCATTCCCGACGCCGCGTACGACCTGGTGGCCCGGCTGGCCGCCGACCTCGGTCACGGCGAGCTGTGATGCTGGATGTCGACGGTTACGTCAAGGGCGTCCTGGACGGCAAGCGTGCGGTGATCGCCCGCGCGATCACCCTCGTGGAGTCGACGCGCCCGCAGCACCGCGCGCTGGCCCAGGAGGTGCTGACCGAGCTGCTCCCGCACAGCGGCCGGGCCCGGCGGATCGGGGTCAGCGGGGTGCCGGGGGTCGGCAAGTCGACGTTCATCGACGCCTTCGGCACGATGCTGACCGGGCTCGGCCACCGGGTGGCCGTCCTCGCCGTCGACCCCTCCTCCACCCGGACCGGCGGCTCCATCCTCGGCGACAAGACGCGGATGGAGCGCCTCGCCGTCGACCCGGCCGCGTTCGTCCGCCCCTCCCCCACGGCGGGCACGCTCGGCGGGGTGGCGAAGGCGACCCGCGAGTCGATCGTGGTGATGGAGGCGGCGGGGTACGACGTGGTGCTGGTGGAGACGGTGGGCGTGGGCCAGTCGGAGACGGCGGTCGCCAACATGGTCGACACGTTCTTGCTGCTGACCCTGGCCCGCACCGGCGACCAGTTGCAGGGCATCAAGAAGGGCGTCCTGGAGCTGGCCGACGTGATCGCCGTCAACAAGGCGGACGGCCCGCACGAACGCGACGCGCGGGCCGCCGCCCGCGAACTGGCGGGCGCCCTGCGCCTGATGCACGGCAAGGACGCCTTCTGGACCCCGCCGGTCCTGCACTGCAGCGCCCGGGAGTCGACCGGCCTGGACACCGTCTGGGACCGCCTGGAGCAGCACCGTACGCTCCTGGACTCCACCGGCCGCCTCGCCGCCCGGCGCCGCGAGCAGCAGGTCGACTGGACGTGGACGATGGTCCGCGACGAACTCCTGGGCCGCCTGCACGCCGACCCGGCGGTGCGCCGTCTCGCGCCCGAGCTGGAGCGGCGGGTCCGGGAGGGCGAGCTGACGGCGACGCGGGCGGCGGAGGAGATCCTGGACGCCTTCGGGGAGCGCGCATGACGGTGGATATGCTCCCGGAGTGACGACGTACGACTATGAGCGGGACGGCGCCGAGATCTACCGGCAGTCCTTCGCCACCATCCGCGCGGAGGCCGACCTCGGGAGGCTGCCGGCCGAGGTGAGCCGGGTGGCGGTCCGGATGATCCACGCCTGCGGCATGGTCGACCTCGTCGAGGACCTCGCGTACTCGTCCGGTGTCGCGCAGAGCGCCCGCGCGGCACTGCGCGCCGGGGCGCCGGTCCTCTGCGACGTGCGGATGGTCGCGAGCGGCATCACGCGCTCCCGGCTGCCCGCCGGCAACGAGGTGCTCTGCACCCTCTCCGACCCCAGCGTCCCCGACCTGGCCGCCCGGCTCGGCACGACCCGCAGCGCCGCCGCGCTGGAGCTGTGGCGGGAGCGGCTGGACGGCGCGGTGGTGGCGGTGGGCAACGCGCCGACCGCGCTGTTCCGGCTCCTGGAGATGATCCGGGACGGCGCCCCGCGCCCCGCCGCCGTCATCGGCGTACCGGTCGGCTTCGTCGGGGCGGCGGAGTCCAAGGAGGCGCTGGCCTCGAATCCGTACGGCCTGGAGTATCTGGTGGTGCGCGGCCGGCGCGGGGGCAGCGCGATGGCGGCGGCGGCGGTCAACGCGCTGGCGAGCGAGGCGGAGTGAGCCCTATCCGGTGACCCACCGGAGGGCGGCCTCCGGATCGGCGACCACGGGCACCCCCTGCGCCACCGGCGGCCTCCGCACGACCACCACCGGTACGCCCGCCTCCCGGGCGGCCGTCAGCTTCGGCGCGGTGGCCGCTCCCCCGCTGTCCTTGGTGACGAGCACGTCGATCCGGTGCCGGGCCAGGATGTGCCGCTCCCCGTCGAGGGTGAACGGCCCCCGGTCGAGCAGCACGTCCATGCGCGGCGGGTACGGGGGCTCGGGAGGTTCGACGGACCGTACGAGGAACCACAGGTCGTCCGGGCCGCCCGCGAACGCGGCGAGCCCCATCCGTCCGGTGGTGAGGAAGACCCGGCGCCCGAGGGAGGGCAGCAGCGCGGCGGCCTCCGGCAAGGACCCGGCCTCGTGCCAGTCGTCCCCCGCGACCGGTTGCCAGCCGGGCCTGCGCAGGACGAGCAGCGGTACGCCGGTGGCGGCGGCGGCCTGTTCCGCGTTGCGGCTGATGGTGTCGGCGAAGGGATGGGTGGCGTCGACGACCGCGTCCACGGCGTGCGCGCGCAGCCAGCCGGCCAGCCCCTCGGCCCCGCCGAACCCCCCGACGCGCAGCTCACCAGGGGGTGTGCGGGGCGCTGCGACCCGACCGGCGAGGGAGGTGGTCACGCGCGTGTGCGGCCGGGCCGTGAGCGACTCGGCGAGGCTCCGGGCTTCGGCGGTGCCGCCGAGGACGAGGACGTGCACGTCAGTCCTTCCGTACCGCCCACTGCGTCACCGGCATCGCCTGCCGCCACCCGGTGAAGCCGCCCACGGCAGTGGCGTGCGCGACGGCGAGCCGGACCAGCTCACCGCCGTACCGGCGCCGGGCGTCGGCGAGCAGCGCCTCCGACTCCAGGGTGACGGTGTTGGCGACCAGCCGCCCGCCGGGCGCGAGCGCGTTCCAGCAGGCGTCGAGGAGTCCGGGCGCGGTGAGCCCGCCCCCGACGAACACGGCGTGCGGGGCCGGCAGTTGGGTGAGTGCCTCGGGCGCGGCGCCGGTCACGATCCGCAGCCCCGGCACCCCCAGCCGTCCGGCATTGCGGGCGATCCGCTCGGCTCGGGCTGGGTCGCGCTCGACGGTGACGGCACGGCAGGACGGGTGAACCCGCATCCACTCGATCGCGACGGACCCGGAGCCGCCGCCGATGTCCCACAGCAACTCGCCGGGTGCGGGCGCCAGCACACCGAGGGTAGCGGCGCGGACATGCCGCTTGGTGAGCTGTCCGTCGTGCTCGTAGGCGTCGTCGGGGAGTCCCGGGACGGCACCGAGGTGCGGAGCGCCGGGGGCGCGCAGGCACTCGACGGCGACGAGGTTGAGGGGGTCGCCGGGCGGACGTGTCCAGTCGTCGGCGGTGGACGGCTCGCCGGTGTCTTCCTCGGGAGCGCCGAGCCGCTCCAGCACCCGCATCCGGCTCGGCCCGAAGCCGCGGTCGCGCAGCAGGGCGGCGACGGTGGCGGGGGTGGTGGCGTCGGCGCTGAGCACGAGCAGCCGGCGGCCATGGTGGAGGGCGGCGGCGAGCCGGTCGGCGGGGCGTCCGACGAGGGTGACGACCTCGACGTCCTCCAGCGGCCAGCCGAGCCGGGCGGCGGCGTAGGAGACGGACGACGGGTGCGGCAGGACGTGCACGGCACCGGCGCCCAGCACTTCGGTGAGGGCGCGGCCGATGCCGTAGAACATGGGGTCACCGCTGGCCAGCACGGCGATCCGGCGACCGGCGTGGGCGGCGAGCAGTCCCGGGACGGCCGGCCGCAGCGGGGAGGGCCAGGCGATCCGCTCCCCTCCACACTCGTACGGCAGCAGGTCGAGCTGGCGCGGCCCGCCGATGACGACCTGCGCGTCACGCAGGACGGCCCGGGAGGCGTCCGGGATGCCGTCCCAGCCGTCGGCTCCGATCCCGACGACGGTCACGGGCGGGGAGGGGGCGGGGTTCACGGCGGCTCGGTTCCTCGGTTGTGGGGGTGCGGGGCGACGACGTCGCACTTTACGGGGCGGAACCCTCCTGGGTGGCGACAGGTCCGGCGCCGATACAGATCGCACTGTATGGGCTGACTCGCTGGACCGGGTCAGTCGCTGTGCGTGACGATGAGTGCCCGGCACAGTGGAAGGCGGCGGCGATGGCGACGGACAACGGCTGCGAGCCGGAACTGTCGGACAGTCTGAAGACGTTCGGCGCGGTACTCAAGGCTCTGCGGGAGGAAGCCCGTCTCACTCAGGAGCAGTTCGCGCCGCTGGTGCGGTATTCGGCCGCGTACATCGCCAAGATCGAGCAGGGGAAGCGGTTCCCTCCGAGGGACCTGCTGGACCGGTCGGAGGAGGTGCTGGGCGCGGTCGCCGCGAAGGTGCTGAAGGCCGCGGCGCGGAGCCTGACCCGGACGGCGGGGCTGGCTTCCTGGTTCCAGCAGTGGGCGGGGATCGAGGAGGGGGCGGTGTCGTTGTACACCTATGAGTGCCGGGCCGTTCCCGGGCTGTTGCAGCCCGAGCCCTACATCCGCTCGATCTTCGAGCGACGACTGCCGCCGCTGGCCGAGGAACAGATCGAACGACAGGTCACGGCACGGCTTGAACGGCAACGGCTCCTGACCGACAGGCCGAACACCGCTTTCAGCTTCATCATCGAGCAAGCGTTGCTCGAGCGGCACATGGGCGGCCCCGAGGTCACGCGCTGCCTCTTCGATCACCTGCTGGAGCAGGGCGAACGACGGAACGTCGAGCTTCAGGTGATGCCTCTGCGGATGTACGACCACGCGGGTGTCAACGGGCTGATCTACCTGGCCGAGACCTCTCGGCACGAGTGGGTAGGGTACTCGGAAGGCCAGCAGTCAAGCGTCCTGATCACGTCACCGGCAGATGTCAGCGCAATGCTCCAGCGCTACGGCCGGTTGCGTTCGCAGGCCCTCGGCCGCGAAGCCACGATGAGCCTGCTGGCGGAGATGCGAGGAGCCCTATGAGTACCTTCAAGCCCGCCTGGTTCAAGAGCAGCTACAGCGGAGACAGCGGAGACAACTGCGTGGAAGTCGCCGTGTGCCCCGAGACCGACCTGCATGCCTGGTTCAAGAGCAGCTACAGCGGTGGCGGCGGAGACAACTGTGTCGAGGTCTCCCCACGTTCCGGCGTCATCCTCGTCCGCGACTCCAAGGACACGGCCAGGCAGCCGCTGGCCGTGTCCCTGAACGCGTGGGCCGCGTTCACCGAGTCAGCGACCGGCGCTCTCCTCGACCGGCGCTGCGGCGCATACCGTTAGAGCACAACACCCGCCGTGACCGAGGAGCCGCCATGAGCGACGGCGAACACAACTGGTTCAGAAGCAGCTACAGCGGTGGGGGCGGCGGTAACTGTGTGGAGGTCGCCGTGTGTCCAGCGGCTTCCCTCTCCACGTGGGTCAAGAGCAGCTACAGCGGCAGCTCCGGTGACAACTGTGCCGAGGTCGCGCCTCACCACGGCGTCGTTCTCGTCCGCGACTCCAAGGACACGGCCAGGCAGCCGCTGGCCGTGTCCCTGAACGCGTGGGCCGTGTTCACCGGGCCGTTCAATCCGCGGAGCAGCTCGTCCCGTTGAGGGTGAAGTCCGTCGGCGCGGCGTTGGCGGTGAGCTTCGTGCCGGTGAAGCCCACCGTGACCGAACCGGCCGCCGGGATCGCCGCCGTGTACGACGCGGCGGCGACCGTCACCGAGGAACCGTTCTGGGTCGGCGTGCCGCCCCACATGTTGGTGATGGTCTGGCCCGACGGGAAGGTGAAGCCCAGGGTCCAGCCGCTCACCGCCGCCGTTCCGGTGTTGCGGACGGTGATCTCGCCCTGGAAGCCGCCGGGCCACTCGCCCACCACGCGGTAGCCGACGGAGCAGGCTGCGCCCGGCGTGCCGGTGTCCTCGTCGGTGGTGACGGTGACCGTGGCGGAGCGGGCGGACCGGTTGCCGGCCGCGTCCTTGGCGTAGACGGCGAAGGTGTACGCCGTGCCGGCGGTCAGGGACGGCACGGTGACCGAGGTGGTCGTGGAGGACGCGACCGTCGTCTCCGTCGAGCCGTTGACGCGGACCACCTCGTAGCCGGTGACGGCGGTGTCGTCGGTGGCGGCGGGCCAGGTCAGAGTGACCGAGGTGGCCGAGACCGCCGACGCGACCGGCGTGCCGGGGGCGGTCGGTGCCTGGGTGTCCGGCGTGGTGCCGCCGAAGACCGTGGCCTCCTCGGCCGTGGCGGCGATGCCGTTCACGCCGTGGAAGATGCGCTCGCCCCAGGACGTCATCTGCGCCGGGTCGAAGTTGAGCACGAGGTCGAGGATCGGGTCGGTGTTGCCGCTCCAGGACCAGGCGAGGTAGCCGAGGTCGAGCTGCTCGGCGGTGGCCATCATGGTGTCCTCGTCGGGATCGCCGTAGGCGTCGGCGGGGCCGCCGAACTCGCCGATGACGAGGGGCAGTCCGGCGGTGACGAAGGCGTTCAGGTAGTCGGTGATCTCCTGCGCCGTGTCGAAGACGCTGTACATGTGGATGGAGAAGAGCAGGTTGCCGGTGGGGTCGGCGTCGTAGACGGTCTGGGCGTTGGTCCGCATGACCTGCTGCCAGTCCTGGCCCCAGTTGGGGGCGTCGATCATGATGGTGTGCTCGAAGCCGGCGGCGCGGAGCTTCTGGATCGCGGCGGTGGTGGGAGCGGTCCAGCCCTCCGGATTGGTGTTGCCCCACGGCTCGTTGCCGATGTTGACGATGACGTAGTCCTCCTGGCCGGCCAGGACGTCCTTGAGGCTGATCCAGTAGTCGGCGGCGTGATCGAGCGTGCCGGCGGCGGCGTCCTCGCCGTAGCCGGTGGTGTCGTGCACTTCGAGGACGCAGATCAGGCGGTTGGCCTTGCAGTTCGCGATGACCGCGGCGACGTCCTCGGGGGTGTTGCGCGACCAGCGGTGGCCGTCGGAGAGGACGACGCGGACGGTGTTGGCGCCGAGTGCCTTGATGTCGGCGAGGGACTGGGTCTCGCCGGGGTACCAGGTGTGGGCGTGGTTGACGCCGCGCATCACGAAGTCGTTGCCGTTGCCTTCGAGGAGGCGGCCGTCACTGATGTGCAGGCCGGTGGCGGCGGCGGTGGGGGGTTCGGGGGCGGCGTGGGCGGGGGTCGGGGTGAGGGTGAGCAGGGCGAGGAGGGTGATCAGGGCTGTCCATAAGGCGGTCGAGGTGGGGGGAGTCGTGCTTCTTGTCGTTCTCACTGCGGCTCCTGGAGTGAGGCAAGGAAGCGGAAGGGTTATGGGAGCGCTCCCATAAAGCCAGTACGACAGGTCCACGTCAAGCCCTCGGCCTTGGCCGACAGCATGTGGCCGCGGGGTACGGGGTAAGCCCGCACCCCGCCCCGCGTCTGCGACGTGATCCGGACGACAGGCCCTAACCGAAGTAGGCGGCCATCCGCTCGGCCGCGTCAGGCGCGAGCCCCATCTGCTCCATCCGCGCCGAGCCCGCTCCGATCGCCGCCGTACGTTCGAACATCTCGGCCTCGTACGCGGCGATCGCCGCGGCGGGGTCACCGGCGTTCTCGGCGATCGCCCGGGCCAGCAGCACGCCGTCCAGCATCGCCTGGTTGGCGCCCTCGCCCACCGGCGGCATCAGGTGGGCGGCGTCGCCGAGCAGGGTGACGTCCGGATGGGAGGGCCAGCGGGTGCCGACCGGCAGGGCCGCGATGTTCCGGGCGACCAGCGATCCGGGGTCGCAGGCGTCGATCATCGCGGTCAGTTCCGGGTTCCAGCCGGCGAACAGGTCGTGGAGCCGGGCCACCGTGTCGGCCCACTCCCCGTCGTCGAACCGCTGCCGGCCGATCCAGCCGTCGTCGGCCCGAACGGTCACCGAGACACGGATCGTGCCGTCCCCGGACCGCTGCGCCCCCAGGTTGAGATTGTCGCCCAGGACCATGAGGCTGCCGGGTCCGACGAACCGCGCGATCCCGGGCCGGCGCCGGTCGGCATCGGTGATCGTCAGCTGGAGGTAGGCGGACAGCTGGACCGGGCGCGCGTCGGTGAGGAGCGGGCGGACACGGGACCGTCCGCCGTCCGCGCCGATCAGGACGTCCCAGTCGGTCTGCGCCCCGTCGGCGAAGGTCAGCCGGTGCCCTCCGGCGGGGAGCCGCTCGACGCCGGTCACGTGGCACCCCCAGCTGATGGAGCTGTCCGGCACCTTCGACAGCAGCAGCTCGCGCAGGCTCCCGCGGTCTATCTCCGGCCTGGTGCCGTCGCCCGGCTCGGGGGCGTGGCGGCCGAGGACCCGGCCGGCCGGGTCGAGGATCCGCAGGTCCTCGCCCTCGGGCCGGGCGACGGCCCGGAAGCCGTCGGTCAGCCCCAGTTCGTCCAGGGCACGCTGCCCCGACTCGGGGTGCAGGTCGAGGCTGCCACCGTGGTCGCGGGCGTGCAGTGCGGTATCCCGTTCGTACACCGTCGCCGCGATTCCGTGCCGGTGGAGCATCCCCGCCAGCACCAGGCCGCCGATCCCGCCGCCGACGACGGCGATCCGCGGCTCCGTCTTCCTGCTCTTCCTACTCTTCCTACTGATCACGCTCATTCCACGCTCCAGTCCTCGGTCTTCGGCTTACTCAGTTTTCGTACGCCGTACAGAACTGTACACCGTACGGTAATGGATCGGCGTACGGTGATGCCGTGGATCTGATCTGGGAGCGCCCCGAACCGCGTGGCCGGACGCTCGTGCCGGTCGACCGGGGCCGGATCGTGACGGCCGCGGTCGCGCTGGCCGACGCCGAGGGGCTGGCCGGGCTGTCGATGCGCAAGGTCGCCGCCGAACTGCACGTGAGCCCGATGCGCCTGTACGGCTACGTCGCCACCAAGGACGAGCTGCTCGACCTGATGGCCGACTCCGTGTACGGCGAGATCACGGGCGCGCTCGGCGACGCGTCGGGATGGGAGTCGGCGTTGCGCACCATCGCCGTCGCCACCCGGGACAGCGCCCTGCGGCACGAGTGGTTCGTCGAACTGATCGGCGGACGCCCGCATCTGGGCCCCAACGCCCTGGCCGTGATGGAGGCCACCGCCTCAGCCCTGGCGAGCGCCCTCGGGCCGGACGGCGGCGACCGTCTCATGGCGGCCCTCGGCGTCTTCAACGCCTATCTGGTCGGCGCCGTCCGCAACGAGGTCACCGAGCTGCGCCAGAGCCGGGAGACCGGCACCGACGAGACGGAGTGGCGGGCGTCGGTCGGGGGCTACCTCGGGCGGCGGCTCGCGACCGGGCGGTACCCCACGATGCGACGCGTCTTCGAGGAGGGGATCGAGAGCGACCCCGCCGAGATGTTCGCCTCGGAGGTCGCGATCATCATCCGCGGTGTGACCCGCACCGAGTGAGCAGGGGTCAGGCGGGACCGGCGCGGTGCGGGTGGTGCGGGTACGGGTGGTGCGGGTACGGGTACGGGTGCCGGTGTGGCTCAGGCCGAGGCAGGCGTACGGGACAGGGCGGTACGCAGCGCGAAGAAGCCGAGCAGGCCGCCTGACGCGAACCGCTGGGCGGTCATCACGCGGGGCCGCGTGGCCAGGAACCCCGACACTCGCGCCGCGCCCAGCATGACCAGAGCGTTCACCGAGATCCCCACGATGATCTGCACACCGCCGAGCTGGAGCAGTTGCGCCCAGTCCGGGCCCGCCTTCGGGTCCATGAACTGGGGCAGGAGAGCGGCGTACATGAGGGCGATCTTGGGGTTGAGCAGGTTGGTCAGCAGCCCCATCGAGAACAGGCGGGCGTCGGAGACCGGGGGCAGGTCCTGCCCCGGAGCGAAGGGCGAACGGCCGCCGGGCCTGAGCATGTCCCAGGCCAGGTACGCCAGGTAGGCGGCCCCGGCGAGCTTGACCATCGTGAACGCCAGCGGCACGGCGGCGAACAGCGCGGACAGGCCCGCTGCCGCGGCCACGAGGTAGCACAGGAAGCCCACGGCGGTCCCGCTCAGGCTGACCAGGCCCGCCCTGCGGCCCTGGGTGATCGCGCGGGAGGCGAGGTGGATCATGTTCGGTCCCGGGGTCAGGGCCATGCTCAGTTCGACCAAGGCCACTCCCCCCACCGCGGCCGGACTGATCACTGGTCAACTCCTGGTCGTCTGCCGGATACCAGCGCCCGGAGCGGGGCGGCGCCCGGCTCGAACGGGCAGTGGCGACGCGCGTCGGCACTGCCCCGCCTCACCTGCTTCAGGATACGGCGCCGCAGCGGTACGCCCGGGCTCAGCGTTCCGCGACCGCCGGTTCGAGCAGGGAGAGGGTCCGGTTGTCCGCGTCCACGTCCGCGCGGACGCCGAGGGGCAGGGGCAGGTTCGGGGAGGTGTGGCCGAAGTCGACCTGGGCCAGGACGGGGATGTCGCGCTCCCCCAGGACGTCGAGCACCACGTCGCGCAGGCCGACCCGGTCGTCGCCGTCCTCGTAGGGCGTGACCTCGGTCGGGACGCCGACCACCATGCCCGCGATCCGGTCCAGCACACCCGACAGCCGCAAGGCGTGCAGGTCGCACCAGATCCGTGAGACCGGCCGCTGCAGTTCTTCCCAGAACAGGACGGCGCCGTCGAACCGTTCGGCGTCCAGCGCGAACGGTGTCGCCTGCACCTGGACCAGGCGGTTCAGCAGGCCGCCGACCAGTGGCCCCTGGGCGCGGCCCGGCCGCCAGGTCTCCCACGTCCCTCCGGCCGGCAGCGCGCCCGGCGCCTCGGCCTTGGTGAGTACACGGGCGTAGAGGTCGACGAGTTCGGACCGGCGGGCCTCGTCGCCCAACGTGTACCAGTCGCTGCCGAAGCCGTGGGTGGCGATGTCGGCGTGGAAGCCGACGAGGTTGGTCCTGGCGTACAGCGCCATGTGCAGCAGTGAGATGTCGCTGTAGCCGAGGATCGGCTTGGGGTCGGCCCGGATCGCGTCCAGGTCGATCAGGTCGAGGTACCCGATGGTCGCCTGGCCCCCGGTGTGCGCGACGACGGCCCGCACTTCCGGGTCCCGCAGCAGCGCGTTGAGTTCGGCGGCCTGCTCCGCCGGAGCGCCCGCCGCCCACCAGCGGCGCCGCGCGGGGTCGACCATCGGGCTGACCCGTACGCGGAAACCCATCCGCTCCAGTACCGCCACACCGCGAGCGAGCAGCGGCTCCTCGCCGGGCTCCAGCGGGCCCGAGGGCGCGGTGACGACCACGAGATCGCCGGGACGCAGCGCACGGGGGCGACGGATCGTGGGCACGGGTCCTCCTTGTTGATCGACAACGGCTGCACAACCACGCGGCGGCCGCTGGTATTCCGCTTGTTCTTACCCGACGCGATCACTCCTGATCCCGCGCCCCCGGAACCCCGGCAGGAGGCCGCCGGGGAACGCCCCGGGTCAACTCCGCGCCACGATCCACTCTTTGCGGTGACCGCCACACCGCCCCGGCCTACCCGGCGTACGCGCCGGTTATCACCTACCCCGTGAACGCGAACGCGACGTGCTGTGTCCCATCACAGCGCGGGAAAGGAGTTTCCTTGGCTGCTCACCGGCTTCCGCGTCTCCTGGCGGGGACCCTCGCCGTCCTGGCGCTGGGCGTGACCGCTCCCGCCGAGGCTTCCGCCCCGGCCGCGCCCGCGGCCGCCTGCACGGGGGCGTCCTGCAACGGCAAGAACCCCCACACGACAGGCTGCGACAAGGACGCCGTCACCCCCTCGGGGGCGGTGGCCCGGTCGGCCGGCGGCGGGCCGGCCGTTCAGTTGCGGTACTCGAAGAAGTGCAACGCCGTGTGGGCGCGCTTCGGATCCACCGCGAACGACGCCTGGAGGGGCAAGCTGGACATCAGGAACGGCAAACCGTACGTGTTCCACGCGTCCCCGAACCACGCCGCCTACAGCGCGATGGTGAACGCCGGCCTCGCCACCCGCCCCTGTGTGGAGCACTACGACGGCGTCGGCGGCAGTTGGGCGTGCACGAAGAAGTGGTACTAGGCGGTTCGGTCCGGCAGCGGGCCGCCTGACCGGCGTACTCAGGAAGCGCCCGCTGCCCCGCCCGCGTCCTCGCCCCCGCCCTCGCCCCCGACGAGCAGCTTTCTCGCCGACTCCCGGAAGTCCGCGACCAGCCGGTTGGTCTCGTCCCGGCGGCTCACGACCACCACCTCGCAGGGCTCGACGCCCTCCACCGGCACGGTGGCCAGGTCGTCGCGGAGGGCGCTGCGGCGGTCGCCGGACGGGACCAGGGCGATGGCGCGGCCGTCGGCCACCGCTTCGAGCTTGTCCTCGTAGGTGTCGACGAGCAGGGGGCCGAGCGGGGCCGGGGTCCCGTCCGGGCGGGGTTCCAGGCGCCAGAAGCCGGTCCACACCGAGGCCATGCCGGCGCAGGCGACCAACGGTTCGTCGGCGAAGTCGTCCGGGGTGACGGACTCCTTGCCGGCCAGGCGGTGGCCGGCGGGGACGAGGAGGGCGCGGGGCTCCTCGTAGAGGACGGTCGTCTCCAGGCCGTCGGCCGGGATCGGCAGCGGCATGCGGGCGACGACCACGTCGACCCGGCCCTCGGGCAGGGCGCGGGCCTCGTCCCAGTCCAGGTGCAGGGTGCGGACGTGGGCGTCGGGCCGGCGGCGCCGCAGGTCCCGGACGGCCGGGGTGATGACGAGGTCCTCGACGTAGCCGACGGTGATCGTGTGCTGCGGGGCGGCGGAGTGGGCGGCCAGCGCGGCCTGCCGGGCGGCGTACAGCAGTTCCTGGGCCCGGGGGAGGAAGGCGGCGCCGGCCGCAGTGAGCGTGCTGCCCTGGGTGGTGCGCTCCAGCAGGCGCACCCCGAGGGTCTTCTCCAGCCGCTGGATCTGACGGCTGAGGGAGGGCTGGGCGACGCGCAGGGCCTCGGCCGCGCGGGCGTAGTTCAGGTGCTCGGCGACGACGGTGAAGTACCGGACCAGCCTCAGGTCCAGGTCCGGGTCCACGGGCGGGGCGTTGTCGGCCATGCCCCCACCCTACGTCCGTACGTCATACCGCCGGCGCATGACGGGGTGCGGAAGAGGACTTGGACGCCCGGGCGAGGGCGGAGGTTGACTCGACGGTGTCCGGCGGGCCCGCCGACCATCCAACCGGATCCGTATGCGCAAGAGGAGTGTGTCCTGGTCATGGGCAAGTACGAGGGCAAGAAGGTCGTGATCACCGGCGGCAGCACCGGTTTCGGGCTGGTCACCGCGCAATTGCTGGTGGACGAGGGGGCGCGGGTGCTGATCACCGGCCGCGGCCGGGACGCCCTGGACGCCGCCGCCGAGCGGCTCGGCGGCAACGCGGTCGCGGTCCGCAGCGACGCGGGGGAACTGGCTGACATCGACGCGCTGGCCGGCCGGGTGAAGGCCGAGTTCGGCACGGTGGACGCGCTGTTCGCCAACGCCGGGATCAACGGCTTCGCCCCGTTCGAGGAGACCGGCGAGGAACTCTTCGACCAGCTGATGACGGTCAACGCCAAGGGGCCGTACTTCACGGTGCAGAAGCTCGCCCCGCTGCTGGCCGAGGGCAGCGGCGTGGTGCTCACCACCTCCGTCGCCAACGTCCTGGGCATTCCCGCGCTCAGTGCCTACGCGGCCGGAAAGGCGGCGGTGCGGTCGATGACCCGCAGCCTGGCCCGGGAGCTGCTCCCCCGCAAGGTCCGCGTCAACGCGGTCAGCCCCGGCCCGATCGACTCCGGGATCCTGCTGAAGTCGATGCCGAGGGAGGCCGCGGAGCAGATGAAGGCGGGGATGGCCGCGGAGAACCCGATGGGGCGGGTGGGCAGGCCCGAGGAGGTCGCCAGAGCCGTGCTGTTCCTCGCCTTCGAGGCGACCTTCACCACCGGAGCCGAACTCGCCGTGGACGGCGGTGGCTCGCAGATCTGAGCGCCTGCCCCGGCGGACCGCTGTCCGGCGCCGATTTTCCTGCGGCATATGCGCTCCAGTCGGCAGCGCAGCGTCCAAATCGGCTCACTTGGCGTCAAAAGACGTAGTGCGGACGGCTGTTGCCGGGGCCCTCATGTCCTTTCTGTGAAGATTCACGACCCGCGCGCGAGGCGTGTTGCCAAAGCGGTGATAATCGGCCACTCCATGGCCGGATCACGTCGCAACAATCCCGCGTGACCGACGCGTTGCCGCCTTTTTGGGCATAGAGGGCGCCGCTTTTCAAGGTGGCGCGCGGTGATAGCCTTCCGGCGTTCACGACCTTGATCCACTCGGCTTAGGTGCTGATCCGAGGTCGGCCTGCGCATCGCGCGACAGCGGTGATGCAGCTCCCAGCGGATGTCACGCGGATCCCCCGAGGCCTGTCCGCAGATGCCTGCATGCCACGCGCCGGGAAGGTTTCTATGAATCGAGACGTGCTCATATGGTGCCTGGTTGCGGTGGCGGCTGTAGCCGCCGCCACAGCCGCGGTCCTGTTCGTCCGCAGCAGAGCCCTGCAAGCGAGAAAGCGGCGGCTGGAGGCCGAACTGGCGGAATCCAAGCGACAGCTGGGTGACGTCCAGGGCAGCCTCGCCCGCAGCGAGAACGAACTGCGACAGGTGCTCAACCAGCAGGACGCCGCCATCCGCGAAGCCGAGCGGACGGCGGAAGAGAACACCAAGGTGGTGCTGAAGGGCGCCGCGCGCCTGCTGCAGAGCCTCACGGCCGAGGCCACCATGATCCTCGAAGGCATCCAGCAGAAGTACGGCGGCCACCCCGTGCTCGCCGACCTGCTGGAGGTCCACCACGCCAACGCCCAGATGGCCCGCAAGTCCCAGGGCATCGCGGTCATGTGCGGCGCGCCGCTGGGCCGCCGTACCCAGCCGGCCAGCGTCTACGACGTCGTCCGCAGCGCCCAGGGCCAGATCCGCAACTACTCGCGGGTCACCGTCATGCAGCACAACGGCATGGCGCTGAAGGCCTCCGCCGTCGCGCCCGTCGCCCTCGCGGTCGCCGAACTGCTCGACAACGCCGCCAGCTTCTCCCAGGCGGACGCGCCGATCGAGGTGACCTTCCAGCAGGTCCAGAAGAACCTGTGCATCATCATCGACGACGCCGGTGTCAGCATGAGCGACGAGGAGCGCCAGAAGGCGACCGCGCTGCTGTCCGGTGACACTCCCCCGCAGCTGTCCCAGCTCGGGACCCAGCCCAAGTTCGGTTTCCCGGTGATCGGCCTGATCGCCCGCCACTACGGATTCAAGGTGGATGTCACCGGCGTCTCCCGCTACGGCGGTGTCCGGGCCGTCGTCCTGCTGCCCGAGGAGCTGTGGACCATGGAGGACATCACACCGCCGCCCGCCGAGGAGGCGCCGGTACGCAGAATCCGGCGCGTCGAGGACACCGAGCCCGCCGCTCGTACGGCGCACGGCCTGCCGAAGCGGGGGGCCCGGCAGGCTCCGGTGGAGAGTGTTCAGGGCAACGAGGGCAACGGCCCGATCACGCCCATCAGGGCTCCCCGCCGCGGTCTGGGCGGGCTCCAGCGCGGCACGCTTCGCGGCCGGGACCTCGCAGCACCGACGCCCGAAGGGTCTGAAGAGGCGTGAACCAAGACATGTCGTGGATGGTCCGGGACATCGTGGACAACGTGCCGGGTGCGCGGCACGCCGTGGTGCTGTCCGCCGACGGCCTTCCCCGCGGTGCCACGGAGGGCCTGGCCGAGAAGGACGTGCGGACCATCTCCGCCGCCATGTCCGGCATGCAGGCCCTGTCCAAGGCCACCGCCCACTTCGCCGGACCGGCCGCCGAGCGGCGGTGGAACCAGACCGTCGTCGAGTTCACCGAGGGCTGGGCCTTCCTGATCGGCGCGGGGCAGGGCGCGTACCTGGCCGCCGCCGCCGAGCCGGACGTCGACCTCCAGCAGATCTCCTTCCGGATGCACCGGCTGGTCGCCCGGCTGGGCGAGAACCTGACGGCGCCGCCGAGGGTGAACGGGGAGAACGCCGCCGAGGCGGAGCAGCACGCCGCGCGGCTGTCGGCGGGCACCGCCCCGGCCGGCTTCGTCCTGCCGGAGCTGGACAAGGTGATCGCCGAGGTGCCGGGCGCCCGGCACGCCGTACTGCTGGGTTCGCACGGGCTGCCCCGCGGGGCGTCCTCCGGCATGGGCCAGGACCTCGCCGACACCATCTCGGCGGCCATGACCGGAATCCAGGCCTACAGCCGGGCCACGGCGCAGTTCGTGGGCGACCCGGACTTCCAGTGGCGGCAGACCGTCATCGAGTTCCAGCACGGGTGGATCTTCCTGATCGCGGCCGGGGACGGTGCCTTCCTGGCCGCCTCCGCGGCGCCCGACTGCGACATCGACCGGTTCACCGCGCGGCTGGCCGACGCCGTGCCCCGGCTGGGCGTGGGCGGCGCGAGTGGTGCGAGGAGGTCCGGCGATGCATGACGGACCCGACGAAGGACCGGAACTCACCGGGTCGTTAGTACCACTGTTCGTGATCACCGAGGGGCGTGCGCTGCCCCCGGACCACGAGTACGAGCACACCACGCTGGTGACCGCGCAGAACGCCCCGGCCACCGCGACCCGAGCGCTGTCCCCGGAGGCGCGCAGGGTCACGGACCTGGTCGCCGACGGTTTCCTGTCGCTGGCCGAGGTGTCCGCCCACACGCGGCTGCCGCTGGGCATCGTGCGCATCCTGGTGGCGCAGCTGGACAACGACGGTCTCCTCCTCGTGCGAAAGCCCATCCCACGCGCCGAACGGGTCGACCGCGAACTGCTCAGCGCTGTGCTCGACGGCCTGAGAAACCAATTCGGAGCGTGACCCGTGACACTCACATCAGATGCCGCACACTCACCCGAGTACCTGAACCCGGACGTCTCCCACTCGGTGAAGGTCCTCGTGGTGGGGCACTTCGGCGTGGGCAAGACCACCTACATCGGCAGCATCTCCGAGATCGAGCCGCTGAAGACCGAGGAGACGATCACCGAGGCCAGTGAGGGCTTCGACGATCTGTCGGGCGTGCCCGACAAGACCACCACCACGGTGGCGATGGACTTCGGCAGGCGTACGCTCAGCAACACCCTCGTCCTGTATCTCTTCGGAACGCCCGGCCAGGAGCGTTTCAAGGAGATGTGGGAGGCGTTGTCCCGGGGCGCGCTGGGCGCGCTGGTCATCGTCGACCCCTCCCGGCTCGACCAGAGCTTCGCGGTCCTCGATCTGGTCGAGCGGTTCGGTCTGACGTACGCCATCGGTGTCAACCGCTTCGACGACACCGCCGCCTACCCGCTCGATGAGGTCCGCGAGGCGCTCAACCTCCCCGAGGAGACCCCTGTCGTGGAGTGCGACGTCCGCGACAGCCAGTCGTCGGCGAAGGCGCTGATCGCCCTCGTGGAACACCTCATGACCCACTTCGGCTAGGAGCCACGGCATGCAGCAGTCCAACACCCCCGAGATACCCCCCGGCTGCCCCGCACACGGCAACACCCAGCTGTTCGGCAACGACTTCGGCTCCGATCCCGAACGGCACTACGACCACCTGCGCTCGCTCGGTCCCAGCGCGCCCGTCGACATCGCGCCGGGCGTCGAGGTCGAGCTGGTCACCGGCTACGACGAGGCCCTGTACTTCCTCCAGAACCCGGCGTGGTTCGTCCGCGACGCCCGCCGCTGGAACGCGCTGAACGAGGGCCGCGTCCCCGAGGACAGCCCGGCGCTGCCGATGATGGGCTACCGGCCCAACGCGCTGTTCAGCGACGGCGCGGCGCACGCCCGGCTGCGGCGGGCGGTCACCGACAGTCTGGCCACCATCGACGAACTGCGGTTCGTGCGCCAGACCCAGCAGTCCGCCGACTACCTGATCAGCCGCTTCGGTTCCACGGCGCGCGGCCAGGCCGACCTGATGGCCGACTACGCCCAGCCGCTGCCGCTGCTGGTCTTCAGCGACCTGTTCGGCTGCCCGCCCGAGATCGGCGACCGGGTCATCGTCGGCATCAGCGGCATCTTCGACGGCACGGCCGGTGCCGACGAGGTGCTGGGCGGCGCGCTCACCGAGCTGATCGCGCTCAAGCACCGGCAGCCCGGCGAGGACCTGACGACCCGGCTGATGCAGCACTCCGCCCAGCTGACCGACGAGGAGGTGCTGCACCAGCTCGTCACGCTGCTGTCCGGCGGCACCGCGCCCCTGTCGGCGGCCATCGGCACCAGCGCCGCGCTGTACCTCAGCGAGGAGTGGCGGTCCGGGCTGCCCGTCGAGGACGCGGTCGTGCAGACGCTGTGGGACTACGCCCCGATCGCCAACTACGCGGGGCACTACCCCACCCACGACGTGGAGCTGGCCGGCCGCACCCTGCGGGCCGGCGACCCGATCCTGATCTCGTTCGCGGCGGCCAACACGGACCCGAAGCTGAAACGCCACCGCGAGCAGCTCAGCAAGGCGCACCTGGCCTTCGGCGCCGGGCCGCACGCCTGCCCCGCCAAGGACCCGGCCTTCCAGATGACGGTCACCGCCGTGGAGGCCCTGCTCAACCGGCTGCCCGACGTCGAGCTGCGGGTGCCCTTCGGCGACCTGCCGTGGGTCCCGGCGCCGTGGAGCCGCTGCCTGGTGACCCTGCCGGTGAAGTTCACCCCGCGCTCGGCGCCCTCCGACGCCGCCGCCCCGGCGGGCCCGGCGGGCGACCGTACGGCGCACTCCTCCGCGCAGCCGCAGCGCGCCGTCGCCGCCGCCACCCGGACCGCGGCTCCGGCCGCACCGCCGCGCAAGGGAGGGCTGTTCAGCAACTTCGTGGCCTGGATCAAGGGTGACTGAGGCAGGTGCGTGAGTGACGCAAGTAACCCTGTGAAAACAGAGGGTTATTGGATGTAGTGATCATCTTGAGGGTATGCATGGCGGCTGCTGCTGAGAAAGGAGCTGCCGCCATGGGGAGTGTCACCACCCCATCCACCGATCGTCGCGCCGCCGTCGCTCTCTTCTCCCGCCTGCGTACCCCGCAGGGCCAGGCCGATCCCTTCCCGCTCTACGAGAAGCTCCGCTCCATGGGCGAGGTGATCCCGGCGCCCTGGGGCGGATTCGTCGTCACCGGCTACGACCTGTGCGCCGCGCTGCTGCGCGACGGCGACTGGCTGGAGCCGGACAAGGAGTGGCGGGCCCGGCAGGGGCCGCGCACCCGCTGGAGCGCGCCCTCCTCGCGGGAGATCAGCAACACCATGCCCGCGCTCAACCCGCCGGAGCACACCCGGGTGCGCCGCGCGGCCGGGTCCTTCGACCGGTCCACCATCCAGGAACTGGGCCGGACCGTGGAGGGCATCGTCGACGGCCTGCTCGACTCCCTCGCGGAGCGACTGCGCGAGGGAGAGGCCGACTTCTCGGCGCTGGTGAGCGAGCAGGTGCCGATCGCCACCATAGGCAGCTGGCTGGGGCTGCCGGCCGCGGACTGGGACCGGCTGCGCGAGCTGACCCACGAGCAGGTCTTCACCCAGGAACTGCTGCCCTCCGCCAGCCAGCTCGCCCGCTCCGACACCGCGCTGATGGAACTGCGCGCCTACTTCCTGGACCTGATCCGGCACCGGCGCACCCATCTGGGCGACGACCCCGTCTCCCGGTGGATACGGACCTGGGACGCGATGGAGGCGGACCGGGACAAGGCCGACGAAGGCGTCTACTTCCTGGCCCTGTTCGTCCTCCTCGCGGCCCTGGAGACCACGTCCACGCTGCTCTCGGCCATGGTGCTGCGCCTGGTGGAGCGGCCCGAGCGGTGGGACCTGCTGGCCGGCTCCCCCGACCTGGTCCCCGCCTTCGTGGAGGAGACCCTGCGCTACGACCCGCCCACCCACGTCATCAGCCGGGTCGCCGCCAAGGACGGTTTACTGGGCGGCTTCGAGGTCCGCGCCGACGACATGGTCCACCTCATGGTCGGTGCCGCCCACCACGACCCGGCCCGGTTCCCCGACCCCGAACGGTTCGACCCCTCCCGCAACGTCACCCAGCACCTCGGCTTCAGCGGCGGCATCCACTACTGCCTCGGCGCCCCGCTGGCCCGGCTGGAAGCCCAGACCCTGCTCCGCCACCTCGTCCGCCGTCTGCCCCGCCTCACCCTCGTGCGCCGCCCGCCGATGGCGCCGCGCGTGGTCTTCCGGCGCCTACTGAGCCTGGATGTCGCCCTCGCATGAACCACATACCCGCTCTCTCCCCCGTCACCGGCTTCAAGGCCGTCGACGTCACGCAGGACGGCCCCGTCCTGCACGTCCTGCTCGATCCCCACGGCACGGACCCCACGCTCGGCACCGCCGTCGTCGACGATCTCCTCGCGCTGCTCGACGGCCTCCACGACCGCCCCGACGTCCGCGCCCTCGTCCTGTCCTCGGCCGGCGACGACTTCTGCTCGGGCGCCGACCGCACCGAGTACCAGGCGGCCCTCGCCGACGACCCCACCGACGCCGGACTGCGGCGCCTGCTCGACAAGGCGCAGCGCCTGTGCCGCGCCCTGGAGGAGTGCCACGCCGTCACCATCGCCCGGCTGCACGGCAAGGTGATCGGCGCCGGGCTGGCCCTCGCCGTCTACTGCGACCTGCGCGCCGGCGCGGACAACTGCCGGTTCCGCATGCCGGAGGTGGGGCTCGGGCTGCCGCCGGCCTGGGGCGGGGCGATGGGCCGGCTGATCCAGGAGGCCGGCGGCTCACGCATCCGTGAACTCATGCTCACCTGCGACGTCTTCGACGCCCCGACGGCCCAGCGGATCGGCCTCCTGCACAAGGTGGCCCCCCTGGACCAGCTCGACCACGCCATCGCCGGGTGGACGAGGTCCTTCGCCCGGCGCTCCCCCGAAGCGCTGGTCCTGACCAAACGCATGCTCACCGGTTACGCGCGGGCCCACCGTACGGCGGACATCGCGCTGCTCGACTCGCACCTGCTCAGCTCCCACCTCGGACAGGCGGCGGCGCGCCGGCCGGCCGGCTGACAGGGGGTCACGGGCCCTTCCGCCCCCCGGGAGGGCCCCGCCGACGGCACCGCCCCTAGGAGCGACTCGCGGCGTGCCGGTCGCTCTTCCAGAAGCCGGAGAACGTGATGCGGTCCTTCGGCAGGCCGGCGCGGTGCAGATGCCGGCGCCCCTCCGCCGCCAGCAGTTGCTCGCCGACGACGAAGGCGTAGCCCCGCGGGTCCACGTCGTCGTGGGCGCGCAGCGCGGCCAGCGCCGCCGTGCCGGGGACCGCGTGCGGGTCGGCGCGCGGTATCCAGTCGACGCGTGTGCCGGGCGGGGCGGTCAGGTCACGGCGGTCGGCGTCGGTCGGCACCTCCTGGAGCACCCGGACCTCGCGGCGCGCCGGGTCGCCGGCCAGCGAGCGCAGGATGCCCGCGACGGCCGGCAGTCCGCTCTCGTCGGCGACCAGCAGCACGCTCCTGGCGTCGGCGGGCGCGTCGTACAGGGGGCCCTGGTCGAGCAGGGCCATCTCCTCGCCCGCTTCGACCGCGCACGCCCAGACGGCGACGCCGCCCTCGATCTGTCCGTCGGCGCCGCGGTGCACGACGACGTCGATGTCGAGTTCGCCGGACTCGGCGCGGAAGTCGGCCACGGTGTAGTTGGCGCAGTAGGGCCGTACCTCGTCGGGCATCGCGAGGTACGGCTTCCACCAGGTCTCGGCCTGGACCTCGGGCGCGTGGAAGCGGTCCTGGTGCGGGCAGCGGAAGAACAGCCGGAACCAGTGGTCGTAGCCGCGCCACGGGAACGCGCGGAGGTCGTCGCCGCGGACCGTCACCCGCTGCATGTTCGGGGTGAGGCGCGTGCTCGATGCGACCGTGGCGCGGAACAGTCTCGGGTCACGTCGGCTGGGACGCTCGCTGGAGCTCATGAAGGTTAGGCTAAGTTAAGTTGGCGATCATCGCCATGCCGATCCCGTCCCCACGCGCGCGGGCCCGGCCCGGCCGGAAGAGGCCGGGCCGGGCCCGCGGGTCGCCGCCGACCGGCTCTCAGCTCAGGCCGCCCTCCCACTCCCTGGCCGGTGACCAGAGTCCGGTGCCGGCGCCGGCGCGTCCGCCGGTGTCGCCGTGGGCGCCGCCCGCCGCGGGCGACCGGTGGTCGCGGTCCGTCCGCTGGAAGCCGACCGTGTAGGTGCGCACCACCGCTCCGTTGGCCGACGTCACCGTGAGGGTGCGGGTGGTGAACCCGGGGGCGGACGAGGAGACGGTGGAGCTACCGGTGGTGACCTTCACCCGCGCCCCGGACGCCGCCGCCACGGCACCGACGGCCGGGAGCTTCCCGTTCTTGGGCCAGTCCACGACGTACGTGGAGACGTCCGGGTCGAACCCGTCGATCGCCACGCCCCCGACGGTGATCGCCGACGCGTCGGCGACACTCGCCTTGGTGGCGTCGGAGAAGTTCGTCACCGTGACCGAACCGTCGGCGTTCACGACCACGTTCGCCGCCATCGCCGCCGCCAGGTTGATCCGCTGCCAGCTCTCCCCGCCCTCGGCGGTGAGGTCGAGCGGGTAGCCGGAGTCCGTCGCCGTCTGCTCCAGGATCTGCGTGCGCTGCTCGGCGGTGAGGTCCGGGAAGGCCGTGGTGAGCAGCGCCGCCGCGTCGGACGGCGCCTGAAGGGCCTGACCGGCCTTGCCGACCTGCGAGAACCCGTACGTCAGGCGCTGCGTGTACAGGTCGATGTGCTGCGCCGTGCTCAGCCCGGCGTACGGGTCGCCCGCACAGGCCGTGAGCGTGTCGCCGTACCCCTTCGCCTCGCACCGGGCGAGCAGCACGTTCTCCATCTCGGTGTGCGCCTGCGCCAGCAGCTTCTCGAACTCGGGGTCCGCCCACCGGTGGGCCACGGTGGCCTGCGCGGTCATCCGGCCGCCCATGACGTCGAGCGGGTAGTGGAAGCCGAGGACGATGCGGTTGTCCCCGTACTCCGAGGCACGGGCGAGGATCGACGGCGCCAGCTCGGGCAGCAGCGTGGCGAGGATCGTGCCGGCCTCGTAGCCGCCGTAGGTGTGGCCGCTGGGGTACGAGCCCTGGCCGGCCAGTCCGCTGTAGCCGCTGTCCTGCGACTCGTAGACGTACCCGCCGTCCCCGACGAACCCGAGCCGCACGTACGGGCGCGGGTAGTCGTAGTGCTCCTTCGCCGCGTCGTGGGTGTCGAGGCTCTCGGTGACCCGGCCGAACAGGGCGTTCGTCTTCGGCAGGTCGCCGCTCTTCAGGGCGTCCAGGTAGATCTCGCCGAGCCGGGAGCCGAGGCCGTCGGCCATCGTGACGGTGCCGCTGGACGCGGCGTCCACCTCGGCGCGGTCGACCTGCGCCTGGGTCGCCGCGTTGTTGATCCGTACGGTGATCGCGTCGTTCTCCGCGGTGAGCGTGTCGGTCGCGGTCCCGGCGCCGAGGATGCCGGTGCCGAGGTCGTCGATGCCGCTGAGGAGGTTGTTGAACCAGTCGCTCCCGTCGGCGGTCTTCGGCCAGGAGTCGGACGCGTAGTCCGCGTCGAGGGTGGCGTCGGGGAAGGGGGACGGTTCGTAGGTCGCGGGATCGTCGGTAGCGGTAGTGGTGGTGTCGGTGGTCTCCGACGTGCCGGCGAGGGTGACCGCCGTGACGGTGGCGGTGTGGGTCTTCGCCTTGCTGCCGGTGGTGAGCAGGGCGGTGCCCGCCGTGCCGGTGGTGTACGCGGTGGTGCCGTCGTCCAGGGTCACGGTGTACCCGATGAGCGGATGTCCGCCGTCACCGGCCGCCCGCCAGGTCACCCGGACCCGCTCGCCGTCGGTGACCACCGAGGTCACGGTCGGGGACTGCGGCTTGCTGTCGCCGGTGACCGCGGGCTGGGTCGCGGCGCTCGCGGCCGAGGTGCCGACGGCGTTGACCGCGCGCACCCGGGCCGTGTACGACGTGCCGGTCCTCAGCTGGGTGAAGGTCGTGGCCCGGGTCTCCGGGTCCTTGATCCGCACCTGGTGGCCGCCGCTGAGGGTGATCTCGTAGCCGGTGACCGCCGAGCCGCCGTCGTCCTCGGGCGCGGCCCAGGTGACCGTCACACTGGTGCCGGACGCCGTCGCGGACACCGCGTCCGGTGCGGTCGGTGCCGTCTTGCGCTTCGTCTTCAACGCGGAGACCGCATGGCCGAGGGCCTGGTAGCGGGAGGTCAGGGTCTCGTCGGTGGCCGCGTCGTCCGCGAGGGCGGACTCGGCTGCGGTGAGGGCGGTGGTGAGCGCCTCCCAGGTGGTGTCCGTGTAGCGGGCGTCGGTGAGCGCCGACGCCGTGGTGACCAGGTCCTCCAGCTTCAGGCGCGGCAGCGGGGTGAGCTGCTTGGCGGCGAGGGTCAGGCTCCGCGTCCGGGTGTCGACCTCCAGCTGGGTCGCCTGGCCGGCGGCGGCCAGCAGGTCACGGGCGGCGGCGAGTTCGCGCTCGTACACCCCGAAGTCGATGGTGCCGTACCGGTCGGCGTCACCGGCCAGTCCCTCGTACTGCTCGATCGCCTTGCCGAGCGCGGTGGTGTCCGTCTCGGCGGGCGCCTCGACGTGGCTGAAGGTGAGCCGGCCGAGGTTGGCGACGTACGGGTGCGAGGAGTCGGCGGTCGTGGTCAGCCGCAGGTACACGGTGTGTGTGCCGGTGACCGCCTTCGGCAGGGTGAGGCTGGTCGTGCCGCCCGACGACCACGAGCTGCCGGTGACCGGGAGCGGGACGGTCGCGTACGGGGTTCCGGGGCTGTCCGCGTCGAAGGAGTCCAGGTAGAGCTGGACGGCGGAACCGGTGCCGCAGCGGGCGGAGTTGTTGACGTAGGTGAGGGTGACGGTGTTCTTGGCCGAGCTGCCGAAGTCGATGTCGCCGTAGTCCAGCCAGGCTCCGTCGTAGGTGCCGCCGAGGCTGGTGGCGGAACCGGCGTCGCTCCAGGTGGCCGTCTCGCTCTTCAGCCCGCCGCCGCTGTTCGCCTGCCACGCCGTGGCGTCGAGGACGGCCGGGGTGTCGGCGCTGCGGGTGAGGGAGAGGGAGTAGACGTTGGCGACGTACGGCTGGGCGTCGGTCTGGGTGCTCGACACGAACGTGGCGTACACGTCCTGGACGCCGGTGAAGACGTCCGGGTCGAGCGTGACGGACGTGGTGGCGACGGTGCCCCAGCCGGAGCCGGTGTAGTCGAGCGGGATGTCGACGCTCCGCTCGCCGTCCTTCGCACCGAGGTGCAGTTCGATGTGCGAGTCGGAGGCCGCGCGGGACTGCGGCTTGTCGTAGCTGACGGTGATGGTGTCGGCGCCGTCGCCCAGGTCGGTGTCCTGCCACTCGGCCCAGGCGCCGTCGGTGACGTTCTCGAAGACGCCGCCGGTGAGCTTCAGCGGCAGCGAACCGTCGCCGGTCGTGGTGGCGTTCGGGGCGGTCAGCGTGGCGAGGGTGGTGGTCCCGCCGGACGACGGGGTGTCGTACGGGGAGAACTGGAACCAGTCGAAGTTGGACACCCACTGCTGCCCGGCGGGCGCGTGGAACACGAACGTCACACCCGACGCGTCCAGCAGGGCGTCCGGGTCGGTGACGGCGGCCCGCACGGTGGTGTAGTACTGCCAGCCGCCGGTGCCGGGGAGGGAGACGGTGGCGACGACCGGACCGTCGGCGTCGCCGGCATGGACGTCGACGCTGCTCGGCTCGGCGGTGGTGGCCTGCGAGTTGGCGTAGCGGACGGAGAGGCTGCGCGGGGCGACCCCGCCGAAGTCGAGGCCGGTGTACCGCACCCACGCCCCCTCGGTGACACCGCCGAGGTCGCCGTCCGAGTAGTACGCCTCGCTGACGAGGCTCGGCCCTTCCTTCTGGTCCGGGTCCTCGGCCTGGAGCACGGCGTAGCCGCCCTCGTCGAGGGTGAGCGCGTCGATGGCCGACTGGAGCCTGTCATGAGCGGCCATGAGCGTGCCGGTCACGGAGTCGCTGTCGGCGAGGACGGTCCGGGCGCGTTCGAGGGCCGTCCGGAAGACGGTCCAGGAGCCGTCGGAGTAACTGCCGCTCCGTACCAGGGCCGCCTGGTCCGTCAGGGTGTCGAGGGCCTCGCGCCGCACGGCGGCGGCGGAGACGACCAGCGGATCGGTCACGGAGATGCCGGTGCCGGTCACGGAGGAGGCCGGGACCTTGCGGGCGAAGGCCGCGTCGCGGAAGGTGAGGCCGGCCCGGACGTCGGTGTCGGTGGAGCCGCTGAACTTCAGCGTCGCCGTGCGCGAGCCGGTGACCCGCAGGTCGGCCGTGACGCCCTCCGGCAGGCCGGTGACGCTCGCCGCCCCGGTCCTGGTGAGGCTGGTGCCCGTGCGCGCGGCGAAGGCCGCCTTGCCGGAGAGGGTGAGCCGCACGCTGTCGTCGACGGTGCCGTCGGCGGCGGTGTCGACGGTGGCGGGGCGGGCGGAGAGGACGGACTTGCCGGTGTTCGTTCCGCCGTCACCGTCGTCGGTGCTCGTGCTCAGGGAGTAGGCGGGGTCGGTCTCGGCACCCCAGGAGGACGGCTTGGCCCCCATGGTGAAGTCGAGGGTCCCACCGGCGATGATCTGCGAGTAGTCCAGCCAGGTGTTGTCGAACCGCTTGCCGTTGAGGGTGGCGCGCTGCACGTAGTACGTGCTGGCCGACACCCCGTCGGCCTTCACCGTGAACGTGCTGCCGTTGGCGTAGCTGATCGTCGTGGAGTCGAAGAACGGGCTGCCGATCTGGAACTGGCTCGACCCGGCGGTCACCGGGAACAGGCCCAGCGCGGCGGCGACGAACATGGTCGACATGGTCCCGGCGTCGTTGTCCATGGTCGGCAGGAAGCCGTCCGGGGCGAGTTCGTAGACCTTGGTCTTGACCGGCGGCGTGAACTCGCCGCCCGAGCTGGGCGCTTCGTTCGTCGACCCGGTGGCGATGTACCGGTTCCAGGTCTCCTTGGTGTAGATGGACCGCACCCACTTCTGCGTCAGGCTCGGCTCACCGACGTAGTTGAAGAGGTAGGGCGCTTGCAGGTCGATCTCGTTGGCGTTGGAGTGCAGCATGGTCGAGCCGTCGTCGGCGTCGGAGTCCTCGCCGAACATGTGCAGCATCGCGGCCCGGCCGGCCTTCTCGCCGCCCATCGCCTCGATCAGGCCGTCCATGTCGTAGGCGTCGTACCAGTGGTACTGCCAGAGGGTGCCCTGGTAGAGCTTGGCCGCCTCGAACTTCTCGTGGTCGACGCTCTGCCAGTCGCCGTCGGCCTCGCGCGGGGTCAGCAGCCCGACCTCGGTGCCGTCGGCGGCGGTCCAGGCGCCGGACTTGACGAGGTTGTCGATGGCCATCGTCGACTGGGTGCGCAGCTTCTTGGCGTCCTCGTCCTTGCCGAGCGCGTCGGCGATGACGGCCAGCGCCCACTGGTCGTAGCCGCGCTGCACGGTCGTACCGGGGTCCTCCGCGATGTACCCCTGGCGCAGCTGGGTGCCCGTGTAGTACCCGACATACGACTTCAGTGCGGGATACGCCTCGTCGAGCCGGTCGAAGTTCTCGTACCCCTTCGACAGCGCGTCGGCGATCACGACGGCCAGCCGCTCCCAGCGCACGGTCGGCACCGAGTGGGTGAGGCTGCCGAGGCTCTTGCCGGTGGTGTGCGCGTCGGCGAAGAGGATGACGGCCGACTGCACCATGTCCCGGTAGGCGGCCGGGTCGATGTACGCCTCGACGGAGAACTTGCGGAAGTCGTCCCAGGACGACCAGGAGTCGTAGTACGTGAACCCGTTGGCCTTGTGCACCGCGCCGTCGACACCCCGGTACGTGCCGCTGGTGCTGGTGGCGTTCACCGGCAGCGCGTACATGCGGTACAGGTGCGTGTAGAACTGCCTGGTCAGCGTGGAGTCCGGGTCGGCCGTCCTCGACGCCTGTACGGCGACGGTGCCGAGGGTGCTGTTCCAGTCGGCCTTGGTCCGCGCGCGTGCCTGGTCGAAGGTGAGGTCGCCGACCTCGTTCGCCTGGTCGGTGGCGGCCTGCTCGGCGCTGACCGGCGACAGGGTGACGCGCAGTTCGATTTCGTCGCCGTCGGCCGCGTCGAAACCGAGGACCGCTCCGGTGTCGGTGCCGTCCTGCGCGGTGGCGCCGGTGAGCTTGCCGTCGCCGCCCCAGGTCTTCAGGGACGTCACCGGCACGTTGGTGGTGGCGTGGTAGTACATGCGGTACGCGGCGCCGTTGAACGACCCCGCGATGAGGCCGCTGATGGCGGTGGTGCCGTCCGCGAGGGTGCTCGCGTCCAGGGTGGCGCGGGTACGGCTGGTGAAGTTGTTGGCGAGGTCCAGCACCAGCTGGGGCTTGGCCCCGGCGGGGAAGCGGTAGCGCTCCAGGGCCGTGCGCGTCGTCGCCGTCATCTCGGCGTCGATGGTCCCGGCGGGGGCGTCGAGGCCGACCTGGTAGTAGCCGGGGGTCGCGGTCTCGTCGTCGTGGCTGTACGCGTGCGCGTAGCCGCTGGTGGCGGGCCGCCCGGTGTACTCCTCGGAGGTCGGCACGACCAGCAGGTCACCGCCGCCGCCGGAACCGCCGACGCCGTCGAGGTTCGTCGCGGTGAACCCGGCGATGTGGTCCTCGTTGTAGTCGTACCCCGAGTGGTTGCGGTTCGGCGTGGTCATCGGGTTGACCTTGGCGAGCCCGTGCGGGGCCTGGGCGCCGGGCAGGTCGTTGCCGTCGTCACCGGCGGTGGAGACGAAGGGGTCGACGAGGGCGGTGTAGTCGGTACCGGCGTTCGTCTTCGGGGCGGCGGCTGCCGTACCGGTGACGCCGGTCAACGTGGCGAGAGCGAGGGCCGCCGCGAGCAGCGCGGCGGTGGGTCTTGCAGGTCTTATGGACACGGAACCTCTCCAGCATCGCGATGTACGCGCACGCTCGGGCCCCGTCGGGACAACGTTGTCACCATCGCTGCCTCCACCGCGTGCACAACTGCCGCCATCAGATACGGAGTAGTCGTACAACGGGGAAACAGTGCGAGTACAGGGGGTTCAGCGCATCAGCCGACCGTTCTTCACGGCGGTGACGAAGGACGCCCAGGTGGGGGCGGGGAAGGCGAGGGCGGGGCCGTGGGGGGTCTTGCTGTCGCGGACCGGGACGAGGGTGGGGAGGTCGTCGGAGACCTCGACGCACGCGCCACCATCCTGGTTGCTGTAGCTGCTCTTGCGCCAAGAGACGGCACTCAGGTCGATGGACCGCACGTCACTTCCTCCAACATCCGCAGAATGTACTTGCGCGACTCCGCCGGGGTGAGTGCCAAGTCGCGCACGGCATCGTACGTCTTCTGCAAACGTACAACCCGACTGGCTTCCTCGATAAGTTCGCCCTGATACCCGTTCTCCGTGTACGCCACGGTCCTCCCCTCCGGGAGGAGCAAATACCAGACGTCCACCCCCAGGAGACCGTGCAGCCCGGCACTCTGCGGGAGCACCTGGATGGTGACGCCGGGGCGTTCCGCGGCCTCGCTCAGGTACTCCACCTGCTCGCGCCACTCCCCCGCGTCCCGCAACGGCGTCCTCAGCACCGCCTCCGACAGGATCGTCCGGAACGGCGGCGCGTCCTCCCCGGCCAACAACTCCCGTCGCCCCATCCGTGCCTCGACCTGCTGCTCGAGTTCCTTGCCCTTGAGCCCACCCGCCACCAGCACCTCTCGCGCGTACGCGGGGGTCTGCAACAACCCCGGCGGCACGCTCACCGCGAAGTGCCACAGACTGACCGCCTTCGCCTCCAGCGCCATGTACCGGCGATACCGCTCACGGAACTGCGTATGATCCCCGGCCGCCAGCTCCCACAGGGCCAGCAGCAGCCCCGGCGTCCCGTAGAACGTGTCGAGGGCCTGGACGACCTCCGGACTGCCCAGCGTCTCCCCCTTCTCCATCTTCCCGAACAACGACCAGTCCCAGCCCAGCCTCTCCCCGAGCTGCCGCAGGCTCAGCCCGCTCTTGGCCCGCAGGGCCCGCAACTCCTCCGCGAACCGCTGACGCGGCTCCTGACTGCGACCGGTGACGGCCCGACGCTGCGACATCCGACTGGCTCCTATCGACAGGACGTGGACGGCGTGGAACGCCCCCCGGACCCCGGGGAAGCAAGGAGCCGCCCACAACGCGCCCGCCCCACGCCCGGGCGCATCCTCGTGACACCCGGACTACGCAGCGTAATTCGCCCAGCGCAGTCAGGTGACGAAACGACAGATTCCGCACGACCGGACAGACAAGGACGCCGATGACCACGACCGCGAAGATCCAGGAAGCCGTGGACGCGAGGGACGCCCTCGCCGCCGCCCTCAGCCGCGCCGGCCTCCAGCTCCCCGCCATGGACATCCGCACTCCCTGGGCCGACGACCGCGAGGGCGAGGCCCGTTACGCGCTCGTCCACCTCGGGGTCTGCTCCGCCCCCGTCGCGCACTTGCTCGCGGACGTGATCCTCAAGGGAGTCGACGCATGACCGATGAAGAACCCCTCGGCCCCGGAGACCCCGTCCATGACACCGCCCGCGACCGCGTCGGCCGCGTCATGGGCGACGAAGGCCCGTACCTCCGAGTCCGGCCGCTCACCGGCGGCCCCGAATGGGACGCCGACCCGCGCCACCTCCGACGCCTGACCAGAGACGAACTACTGAGCGCCCAACTCGCCGAAACCAACACCCGCAGCCGCAGCCACACCAAATAACCCGCTGTCCAGCGCGGGCACCGAGCGTCACGCCGCCGGCGTTGGGTGCGAAATCCGTCGGACGCCCCGAGGGCTTACCCCAAGAGAAAGTCGACCATCTGGTACGGACCCATGAACAGGCCGAGGAAGAGAAGCGGAAACCCGATGGCCAGGGGGCCGGAGATCTGGGCGGCGAAGTGCCGGCCCGGCGCCACGGGCGCGGCCCGGGTAGGACGCAGCGGGTCGAAGACGATCGCGAGCCGGGTGTAGTCGCCGCCGTAGTGGCGCGACGGCAGGCCCGGGAAGATCTCCCGCTCCACACCTTGCGGATCGACGTAGGCGAAGTGGCTTCTGCTCTCGAACCCGCGGGCATGTCTCGCCATGACCGAGACGCCGCGACGGTTCAGCACGATCCAGTCGTACCACCAGGTCATGCCCAGGGACAGCAGGAACCCCCCGGAGCCGAGGGGCAGGACACCGATACCCCATAGCATCGCGCGTCCGATGTCGCCCACGGCCACGAAGACCGCCAGACCGGCGAGGTAGAGCAGCGCCGACACCGCTATGGCGAGGCGGCTCCTCCACCTGCCGGCGTGCGCCGGGGGCTTCGCCGCAGGCGAGGCGCTTCCGAGCACCTCGACGAGCTGCTCCCCGTCCCGCACGGGCGTCCCGGGCGCCCGCCGCGGCAACGCTTCGTTGACCGTGCGCGCGAACTGGTCCGCCGCCCTACGGGCACCGCCCTCAAGCCGGTAGACCGTCGGGGACGCGCCAGGACTCGCGGTCAGGACAACCTCGACCGATCCATCCGGTCCCGCGCCGAGCCGGACTTCCTCGATCGCGGTGAGTGGTATCCGACGTTGCAGTCCGTCCTGCGTCAGCCGGACCGCCCTGCCCTCCAGCCACACAGTCCCGTCCCGCCCCCGCACCGCGACGGACACCACAGGTCTTCCCGATGCCTGATCCACGTTCCCCCCTCGATCACGCGTGCGCACTGTACTGCAAGCCGCCGGAGGCGGGGCACCGCAGCACGCCAGGCCGACACGCGACAGACCCCATTACCGTGGTGCCATGGCCCTGTTCCACGGGGAACCGCGTCGCACTGCTCCGCCGCCGCGCCACCACCGTCACCGGGCTCGAACTACCGGGAGGCCGGCCCCACCGACCTGCTCGCAACGCATGCGGAGGGGGCCGACGCCCGTGCCACCGGCTTCGGCCCCCTCCACGACACCTCCGGCCGCGTCAGCCCCCGTCGACCGCCAGCTCACCCAGCGGCGACCAGTCGTCCTGGGCCACCTTCGCGTTGACGATCCTGGGCGTCTCGGCCAGGTGCGGCGGCAGGGTCCGCCGGGCCGCCTCGAAGTGGGCCGAGTTGACGTGGGCCGCGCCGGCCTCGTCGTCCCGGAAGGCTTCCACCAGGACGTATTCCGTCGGGTCCGCGAGGCTGCGGGACCAGTCGAACCACAGGCAGCCCGGTTCGGCGCGGGTGGCCAGGGTGAACTCCCGTACCACCTCGGGCCATCGGTCGGCGTGCTCGGGCCGGACGCGGAACTTCGCGGTGATGAAGATCAAGAGGTCACTTCCTTCTCAGGGGTTCACGGTGTGAGGATCGCCCGGCCCCGGATACGGCCCTTCCCGAGGTCGTCCAGGGCGTCCTGGAAGCGGTCGAGGGGGTACTTCGAGGTGTGCAGGCGTACGCGGCCCTGCGCCGCGAGGACCATCAGCTCGCACAGGTCGTTGTAGGAGCCGACGAGGTTGCCGATGAAGTTGATCTCGGCGGAGATGATGTCGATGGTCGGGACGTCGATGTTCTCGCCGTAGCCGACCACGTGGTAGTCGCCCGCCTGGCGCAGCATGCCGACGCCGTCCTTGGTGGCGCCGCCCTCGCCGACGAAGTCGATGACCGCCTCCGCGCCCTTGCCGCCGGTCAGTTCGCGGACCCGGTCCACCTGGTCGCCGTCGGCGACGACACCGTGGTCGGCGCCGATGGAGACGGCCAGGGACACGGCGTCGGCGTTGCGGTCGACGACGACGATCTCGGCGGCGGTGATGGCCTTGAGCACCTGGACGCCGATGTGTCCGAGGCCGCCCGCGCCGATGACGACGCAGCGGTCGCCGGGCCGCAGTCTCCGGGCCGCCTTGGCCGCCGCGTGGTACGCCGTCAGGCCCGCGTCGGCGAGTGCGGCGACGTCGGCCGGTTCGAGGGAGTCGTCGATCCGTACGACACTGCGCGCGGAGGTCTTCAGGTACTCGGCGTAGCCGCCGGCCGTGTCGATGCCGGGGAAGAGGTTGTGCTCGCAGTGCACGTCGTCGCCGGCCCGGCACGCCCGGCACAGCCCGCAGGTGATCAGCGGATGGACGATGACTTTGTCACCCTCACGGACGTTGGTGACGGCACTGCCGACCGCGTGGACCCACCCGGCGTTCTCGTGCCCGATCGTGTAGGGCAGCGCCACGCCGGACTTCTCGGCCCACTGCCCCTCCAGGATGTGGAGGTCGGTGCGGCACACGCCCGCGCCGCCGATCCGGACGATCACATCGTACGGGCCGGTGACCTCGGGGGCCGGGACCTCGGTCATTTCGAGGTCCTTGCCGTAGGCGACGACCTGGACTGCCTTCACGAGACGTTCTCCTTCGGCGGAACGGTGACATGGAAGAGTTGCTCCGCGTACGGTTCCTCCGCGCGCGGGGACTGGTCGGCCGCGGACCGCGGGTACCGGGTGCGCAGCAGGCCCCGGCAGAAGTGGGCGTTGCCGTCGATCGACACCCGGATCGAACGGGCGAAGCGGAGGCGCAGGGGGATCTCCCCGGGCGGGTAGCGCCGCCCCTCCTCGTCCACCAGGACCGGGTCGGCCGGTGCCGTGCCGAGCCCGAGGGCCGCCCGTCGGCGCAGCAGCGCCTGGGTCGTCGCCGTGTCGGGGAGGTCGCCGAGCACCACGTCGTGCAGGTCCTCCTCGGTGAGGCCCGGATCGGCACGGAGTACGAGGGTCAGTACGCGCTCCATCGCCGCGGCGTGCGCCTTGCGGCGGAACGTCAGCCGGAGCGCTTCGAGGTCCTGCTCCGCCTCCGCCCCGAACGTGCCCCGGTAGCCGGCGTCCGCGGCCAGCCCCCGGTTGATCAGGTCCGAGTCGTGGTGGTCGTCGAGGAGCACCACGACCTCCCGGGTCCAGGGCAGCGCCGTCAGCGCGTCCTTGGCGTCGGAGGCCATCAGGTAGGCGAAGTTGGGCGAGCAGAAGGAGGTCGGGAGCCGGAGGTGGACGGTCAGCCTGCCGCCGGGGGCCGTCGTCACGGAGCGTACGAAGCCGAGGTCGGTGATCGGCTCGTCCAGTTCCGGGTCGTAGACCGTGTCCAGGGCCGCGCGGACGGACTCTTCCCGCGCGGCGGCGGTACGGGCGGGCATCTCAGGCCACCGCCGGTTCGGTGCGGCCGGTGCCCAGCCCGGCCGGGACCTCGATGTCGTACAGGGCGGCCGCGTTCAGCCCGAGGATCTTCTTCTTCTGGGCCACCGTGAGCGGCGGGTACTCGTCCTGCATGTCCTCGGGGATCTGGAAGTCGACGAACCGCTCGATCAGCCAGCGCGGCGTCCACAGCGCATAGTCGCTGGAGAACTGGATGCGGTTCTCGTCCAGCCAGTACAGCAGCTCGCCGATGATCTGCGCGAAGTAGCGCGGGCGGGTGTGCATGAAGGGGATGGCCACGGCGAGGCCGGCGTGCACGTTGGGCTCCTGCGTGGCGATCCAGCAGAAGTCCTCCAGGCGGGGCAGCCCGCAGTGCTCGACGACGAAGTTCAGCTCCGTGTAGTCGCTCGCCACCGAATCGACGTCGGCGACGTCGAAGGCGTCCCGGTCCAGCGGGCGGATGGTGGGGCCCTTGTGGATGTGGATGTTCTTGATGCCCAGCTCGATCGCCGTCTCCAGGTAGCGGCGCGACCAGGGGTCGTCGAGCTTGTAGCCGCGCGAGTCGCCCTTCCACTCGGCCGTGTACAGCTTGACGCCCTTGAGCTGGAACCGCTCGGCGTCCCGCCGCAGTTGGTCGAGGCCCTTCTGCTCGTAGCGCGGGTCCCAGGAGTGGTTGTACGTCAGCTTGTCCGGGTGCTTGCGGGCGAGCGCGGACGCCTCCTCGGTCTGCCCGAAGCCGTTGCGGTAGAAGGCGCCGAGGCGGGCGGGCTGGAAGACGGCGTGGTCCACGTACCCGTCGACGAAGAGGTCCTTCATCAGGCGTTCCCCGCCCTGGTAGAGGAACTCCTCGTACGGCCAGTGCTCGGACTCGGGGCCGAGGTTGCGGTGGTAGTCGTAGAAGCAGTCGATGAACTGCTTGCCGTGGATGTTGAGCTGGTTCTCGGGGCGCGCGTCCCACAGGGCGATGTGCGCGTCCACGATGAAGTAGTTCTCGCCGTCCTTGGAATACATCTCGCTCGCTCCTTCGGTGCGCTGGGGTGGGCCGAGGTACGTCAGGAGAACTGGATGCCGCCGTCGATCATGACGGACTGGCCGGTCATGTAGTCCGAGTCCGGCGAGGCCAGGTACGAGACGAAGGACGCGACGTCCGCGGGCTCCTCGACCCGGCCCAGCGCGATCGCCTCCGCGTGCTTCTTGATGGCCTGGCCCTTCTGGATGCCCGCCTCCTCGGCCAGCCGCTCGTCGATCAGGTCCCACATGTCGGTGCCGACGATCCCCGGGCAGTACGCGTTGACGGTGATGCCGTACCGCGCCCACTCCATGGCGGCGGCCTGGGTGAGGCCGCGTACGCCCCACTTCGACGCCGAGTAGGTGCCGAGCAGCGCGAACGGGCGGTACGCGACGATCGAGGCGGCACCGATGATCTTGCCGCCGCCGCCCTGGGCGATCATCTGCCGGGCCGCGGCCTGGTAGGAGAGGAAGACGCCGCGCAGGTTCACGGCCATGATCTGCTCGAACTCGTCGAGCCCGGTCTCCAGCAGCGGGGTGACCCGGGCGATGCCGGCGTTGGCCACGTAGACGTCGACCCTGCCGAAGCGGTCCGCCACCTCCGCGACGAGCGCGTCGGTCTGCTCCTTGCTGGTCACATCGGCGTGCACGGCGAGGGCCCGGCGGCCCTTCTTCTCGATACCGGCCGCCACCTCGCTCAACTCCTCGCCCATACCGGGGAGATCGGCGACGGCCACGTCCAGCCCGTCGTCGGCCAGTCGCTCCGCAATGCCGCGGCCGATGCCGCGGGCGGCGCCGGTGACGATGGCGGTACGGGGTGCGTTGCCGGAGGAAGTCATAGTGCTGCTCCTGTGCTCGACGTTGAGCGACCGCGCCTTCGTGCGGTGCTGTCCCTCAGCGTGGGGGCGGGGAGCGCCGTCGAGTTTTTCAATGTGGAACACACCCGGACCGCCCCGCGCTCAGGGCACCGCGAACGCGTCGGAAAGTCGTGGCGAACCACCCGTTGACAGGTGCAAACGCGTTCGTAATATGGCGGAAACACGCTCATCGGAGGCGCCATGCTCAGCGACAGCACAGCGCGGGACCGGACCATCGCGCGAGCACGCCTGAAGTTCCTGGAGAACCAGGACCCGCCCGCGCCGATCGTGCCCGAGAGCATCCGCAACTCCTGGCAGCGCTCCAAGTACCTGGGGATCCGCCCGGACGAGGTGGTCGTCCCCTACCAGCCGGACTACGACCGGGAAAGCCGCCTGGTGCGCGCCGCCACGCCGGTCCTGGACCGTCTGGAGCGGGCGCTGGCCGGATCGGACGCCTGCGTGATCGTGACCGACCGCAAGGGCTGGGTACGCGACCGCCGCGTCGGCGAGAAACGGCTCTCGGCACACCTGGACCGGGTCCACCTGGCGCCCGGCTTCAACTACGCCGAGCAGTTCGTCGGGACCAACGGCATCGGGGTCGCGCTGGAGGAACGCCGGCCCAACGTGGTGCTGGGCACCGAGCACTTCAACGAACGGTTGCAGAGCGTCTCCTGCGCCGCCGCCCCGATCCGCAACTCGGTCACCGGACGGGTCGAGGGGGCCATGAACCTGACCTGCTGGAACGGTCCGGCGCGCACCCTCATGGCCGCCCTGGTGCAGGAGGCCGTCGGTGACATCGAGCGCGTGATGTACGAGTTCACCAGCTCCCACCAGCGTGCCCTGCTGGAGGCGTTCCAGCAGGTGACCCACTACGGGGACCGGCCGGTGCTCTGCCTCGGCCAGGACCTGGTGCTCGCCAACTCCGCCGCCTCCGCGCGGCTCACCGGCGACGACCACCGGCTGCTGCACGAGGCCGCCGCCGAGTCGGGACACGCGCCGCGCGTCCGCACGGAGGTCCGGCTGACCGGCGGGCAGACCGTGCTGATGCGCTGCCGCCAGGTCGACAGCTCCGCGGGCGCGGCCGGGTACCTGCTGGAACTGGCCTTCCCGGAGCACCCCGGCGGCGGGGAGGACCGTCCCGGTACCGGCTCCCGCTCCCGTGGCGAGCGCGACGCGGCCCTGCCGTGGCCGCTGCCGGGCCTGGCCGGGACCGACCCGGCGTGGAACACCGTCTCCCGTACGGCCTCGCACTGCGCCCGCGAGCGGACGCCGCTGCTGCTCCACGGCGAGCCCGGCACCGGCAAGACCGCCCTGGCCCGTGCCGCGCACGCGCTCACCGGGGCGGCCTCGGCACCCGTCGTCGTGGACGCCCTGGCCCCGCACCTCCAGGCCGCGGGCCCCCAGGCCCCGGACCCCCGGGCCCCGGACCCCCGGGCCCCGGACCTCCAGGCCCCGGACCCCCAGGCCCCGGACCCCCAGGTCTCGGACACCGCGCCCCGGACCGACACCGACCCTCCGGCCGACCTGCCCGCCGACCTGCCGGCCGCCCTGCGCGCCGCGCCCGCCGGTCCGGGCCGCGCCCTGGTCCTGCGGAACATCGACGCCGTACCCGCCGGGCAGGCACCGGCCGTCGCCCGGGCCCTGGACGCCGCGGCGGCACAGGGCACCTGGATCGTGGGGATCATGGGCACGCTCCACCACGCGGCGGTCGTGCCCGAGCCCCTGCGGCGCTGTTTCACCGAAGCGGCGGCGGTCCCCGCGCTGCGGCACCGCCTCGCGGACCTGCCCGCCCTGGTCGACTGCCTGCTGCGCCGCGTCGGCGCGGACCTGGAGTGCGCGCCGGAGGTCCTGCCCCTGCTGCGCCGGCACGACTGGCCCGGCAACGTCCGCCAGCTGCACCACGTCCTGAGCAGGGCCGCCGCCGGCCGCCGCACGTACCGCATCGAACCGCGCGACCTGCCCCCGTCCCTGCACAGCACGGCCGGCCGCTCCCTGAGCGCCTGGGAGGCCGCCGAACGCGACACCCTGGTGCAGGCCCTGCTGGCGGCGGACGGCAACAAACTGCTGGCCGCCCAGCGCCTCGGCATCTCCCGCACGACGATCTACCGCAAGATGCGGGCGTACGGCATCACGCTGCCGACGGCCCGCCGCTGAGGGGGCGTGCGGGCCCGATGGTCACCGCCCCCCGGAAACCCCCCGGCGCGATCACCGACATCGCGTCGAGCGACAGGTCCGGCACCGGCAGGAGGTGGGCGTCGACCCAGGTGTCCCCCGTCGCCGCGTTGGCCCACGGGTCGTCGATCACGACGGCGCCGGGGACGGTGCCGTGGCAGAGCACCCAGTGCGGGACGTCGAAGCCTTGCATCGCGGCGAGGGAGAGCAGGAGCAGCACCTGCTCGCGTCGGCCGAGCGCGTCCCGGACCCCGGTCAGGGAGAGGCGGCTCGGGTCGACCGGGACGCCGAGGCGGGCGGCCTCGGTGCGGGAGGCGGTCTGGAGGAGGGCACGCCACTCCTGGTCCTTCGCCGGAAGGTGGTCGAGGAGAACGGGCCGGTCCGTGTCGAGGTGGACGGTGACGGGGGACGTCGGCCAGGCCCGGCGCAGCGCGACGCCCAGGCCGACCGGCTCGCAGGCCAGGAAGTTGGTCGCGTCGCGCCACAGCGTCAGCTCCGCCTGACGGTCCAGCGCCGCCCACGGCAGGGTGCCCGCGTGGGCCTGGGCGACCAGGGCGGTGACGGCGCCGCAGGTGAAGTGGGTGCTCTGGCCGTAGTACGGGGGTTCGCTCACCGGGTCGTCGTGCAGCCAGCGGACGTATCCGGCGGCCGGTCCGGTCGCGCCCTCCGAGTGGGCGAGGGGAGGGGTCAGAGGGGTGAAGCCGGCGCCGGCCGCGTCCTCGGGGCGTGCCGTCCAGCCTTCCCACTTGACCTGCGCGAGTTCTCGGCGGCGGGCGTGGGCGACGACGGCGGCGACGGCCGCCGGTACGTCACCTACGGCGTCGACGATCTTCAGGTAGGCCGTGTCCGGGCGGGCCGTCACCAGCGCGGCGCCGGTCCAGTCCGCGCCGTCGCCCTCCTCGCCGGGGACGGCCACGAGGCGCGGACCCTGGCCGGAGCGGTCGGCCGCCCGCCAGCGCTCCACCACCTCGGGGGGCGCGAGCCGCGCCAGCCGGGCCGGCGGCGTGTCCGGCTCGAACGGGACGACGACGCCCTGCACGGGCGTTTCCTGCGGGGACGGCATTCCGGTGCTCCTGGCGGGACGGTGGGGACAGGGATGTACGGAGGTGTACGGGGCGTACGGGCGAGTACGGGGCGTACGGGGTGTCAGGCGCGGGACTGCCGGAGCACCCAGATGAAGTAGGGGGCTCCGACCAGGGCGATCATGAGGCCCGCCGGCAGCTGGGCGGGGGCGATGAGCGTGCGGCCGAGGGCGTCGGCCACGCACACCAGCAGACCGCCGAGCAGCATCGCGACCGGGATCGCGCGGCCGTGCCGGGCGCCCACCAGGGACCGGGCGAGGTGCGGGGCGACGAGCCCCACGAAGCCGACGACACCGATGGCGACCACGCTGAGCGCCGCGAGCACCGCGGCGATCGCCAGGGCGGCGAAGCGGGTGCGTTCCACCCGTACGCCGACGATGCGCGGGGTGTCCTCGTCGACGGCGAGCAGGTCGAGCCGGCCGCGCATGGACAGCAGTACGGGAAGGGCCAGCGCCAGGGCCACCGCGACCGGTACGACGTCGGGGAACGTACGGCCGTAGGTGGTGCCGGAGAGCCAGGTGAAGATCTGCGGCGTGTTGTACGGGTCGGCGCGCAGCAGGAGGAAGGTGGTGATCGAGGTGAGGCCGTACCCCATGCCGATGCCGATCAGCACGAACCGGTCGGGCAGGAAGCCGCCGCGCCAGGCCAGCAGGGTGATCACCGCGAAGGTGAGGAGCCCCGCCGCGACCGCGACCACGATGAGCACCGGCCGGCCGCCGGACAGCCCGGAGGTGACGACGCTCGCCGCGCCCAGTCCGGCGCCCGCCGTGATGCCGAGGACGCCCGGCTCCGCCAGCGGGTTGCGCACCGCGCTCTGCACGACGCTTCCGGCCAGTCCGAGGGCGGCGCCGGCCAGGATCGCGGCGAGCACGCGCGGGACCCGGTCGTCGAGCGCCTGGCCGATCAGGCTCGGGGCGGTGCCCTGGAACCAGAGCGCGATGTCTCCCGTGCGCAGCCACAGGCTGCCCGCCAGGACCGCCACGACGGCCGCCCCGGTCAGCAGTACCGCCGCGCCGGCCACGACGAGGAGGAAGGCCCGGCGTGAGCGGACGGCGACCCGCGCGTGCGGGGGCCGGCGCAGGCCGCCCGTGTCCCGCAGGCGCAGCGCGAGGACCACGATCACGACGGCGCCGAGCAGCGCGGTCGGTACGCCGGTGGGGATGGCGGCGGCGCCGTCCGCGCCCTGGACGGCGCGCAGGACCGCGTCCGCGAGCAGGATGAGCAGCGCGCCGAGCAGCCCGGCCGCGGGGATCAGGAAGAGGTGCCGGCGCAGGGCGCGGACCCGCGCGGCGACCAGGCGGGCCAGTACGGGAGCGCCGAGGCCGACGAAGCCGATGGGGCCCGCGAGGGTCACCGCGGTGCCGGTCAGCAGCACGGCGCAGAGCACGGCGGTGACGCGGGTGCTGCGGATCGGCACGCCGAGGGTGGACGCGGCGTCGTCGCCGAGGTTCATCACGTCCAGCCGCCGGGACAGGGCCAGGGCGGCGCACAGCACCACCGCGACGAGGGGGTAGGCGCGTACCGACGCGTCGATGTTCAGCTGGGCGAGCGAGCCGCTGCCCCAGGCGAAGAGGCCGGTGGTGTTCTGGTCGAACAGGATGAGCAGCATGCTGGTCGCCGCGTCCAGGGCCATCGCCGTCGCCGATCCGGCGAGGACGAGGCGGGTGCCCGTGGTGCCGGCGGCCCGGCCCGCGAGCAGCAGCACGAGCGCGGCGGCGACCAGACCTCCGGCGAAGGCGACGGCGCCCGACGCCCACAGCGGGACGGTGAGGCCGAAGGCGGCGACGAGGGTGAGGCTGAAGTAGGCCCCGGCGGTGACCGCGAGGGTGTCGGGGGAGGCGAGCGTGTTGTGCGTGACGGACTGCAGGAGGGTGCCGGCGCAGCCGAGGGCGAAGCCCACCGCCACGCCCGCGAGCAGGCGCGGCAGGCGTGAGCCGGTGAAGATCTCGCCGACCGGCGCCCCGCCGGGTTCCTCCGGCTGCCCGGTGAAGTGGCGCACCAGGTCGCCGACGCCGACGCCCGACGTGCCCTGCGTCAGGTGCCACAGGCCCACGAGGACGGTCACGGCGAGGAGGAGTGCCAGGACGGCCACCCCGGCGGGGCCGCCGCCGCGCTCGTCACGCGGCGGCGAACTCCCTTCGGGCGGCGCTGTACGTATCGCTGTCTTCACTTCTTCTTCACTTGTTGTCGAGTACGTCGACGTAGGCGTCGATCGCCTGCTCGCAGGAGCGCGGACCGCCGGCGCCCCACACCCGCGCCGGGAACGAGTGGGCGCGGCCTTCCTCGACCGCCGGGAGCGTCTTCCAGATCTCGTTCTTCTTCAGGGCCTCGACATACCCGCCGGCGCCCTCGTCGTTCGCGTAGAAGAGGTTGGCGTCGCCGACCGCGGTGAGTCCCTCGACGTCGGTCTGGGCGAGGCCGTAGGAGGGGTCGACGCCGCCGTCCCCGTGGTCCTTGTTGATCGCGTCGGTCCACGCCGGGGTCATGCCGAGTTCCTTGCCTATCTCGGTGAACAGGGCGCCGTCGCTGTAGGGGCGGACGGTGAGGTTGCCGCCCTGCAGCCATCCGTCGAAGAACAGGAACTTCTTGGTCGGCAGATCGGCGTCGGTGACCTTCTGCTTGGCCGTCGCGAGGTGGTCGTCGAACTCCTTGAGCACCTGGTCGGCGCGTTCGGTGCGGCCCGTCGCCTTGCCGATCATGCTGAACACCTCGCGCATGTTCCCGATCGGGTCGTCCGGGTCCGCCCCGCGCGTGACCATCACGGGGACGTCTCTCTTCTCCAGCTTCTTGACCATCTCGTCGTCGGCCTTGAACGCCTCCACGATGATCAGGTCGGGGTCGGCCGCGTAGAGGGTGTCGAGGTCGGGCTCCTCACGGGTGCCGATGTCCGTCACCCCGCTGGGCAGCTTCTCGGCGCTGACCCAGGTGCTGTACCCCTCGGCGTCGGAGACCGCGGTGGGGGTGACGCACAGGGTCAGCGCGTCCTCGATCTGCTGCCACTCCAGGACCGCGATCCGCTCGGCGGGCTTGTCGAGCTTCACCTGCCGGCCGACGCCGTCCTTGAAGGAGACCGGCCCCGTCGAGGTGGTCGTGGTGTCGTCGGCACAGCTCTCGGAGGCGGGGGACGCGCCGGCGCTGGCGCTGCCGCCCGTGGCCTTGTCGACGTCGGTCGTGCCGCAGGCCGTCGCGGCGAGGAGGGAGATGCCGGTGACGGCCGATGCGGCCAGGCGACGGGGACGGTTCATGACTGATCCTCTTTCCTACGGTCAATGCGGTTCTGCGGTTGTACGGTTCTGGTTCCGCGGTTCAGGAGAGGTGGCGCCCGATCGGGTCGATGCGGAGCCTGCCCGTGCGGGGGTCGACGCCGACCTCGACCTGGATGTCGTAGACCTCGCCAATGTTCTCGGCGGTGAGGACGGCCACGGGTGCGCCCACCGCGTGGACGCGTCCGGAGCGCATGAGGACGAGGGTGTCCGCGACCCGGGCCGCCTGATCGAGGTCGTGCAGCACGATCCCGACCGCGATGCCGTGTTCCTGGACGAGGTCGCGCACCAGGTCGAGCGTCTCGATCTGGTAGCGCAGGTCCAGGTGGTTGGTCGGTTCGTCCAGCAGGACGACGCCGGTGTCCTGGGCGAGGCAGGCCGCGAGCCAGACGCGCTGCATCTCCCCGCCGGACAGTTCCCCGACCGGCCGGCCGGCCATGTCCCGTACGCCGGTGACGCCCATGGCGCGGTCGACGGCGGCCCGGTCCTCGGCGGTCGGTCCGGCGAAGCCGCGCCGGTAGGGGTGGCGGCCGAACGCCACGACCTCCGCGACCGTCAGCCCCTGGGGAGCGGGCCTCGACTGGGAGAACAGGGTGACCTCGCGGGCGAACTGACGCGGGCCGAGCAGCGCCGCGTCGCGCTCGGACGGTTCCCCGGGGGTGCCGAGCGTCACCCGGCCGCCGTCCACCCGGTGCAGCCGGGAGAGCGCGCGCAGCAGCGTGGACTTGCCGCTGCCGTTCGGCCCCACCAGGGCGGTCGCCCGGCCCGGCTCCAGGGCGATGGAGACACCGTGGACGACCGGCTTGCCGCCGTACCGCAGCACCAGGTCGTGCCCGGTGAGCGCGCCGGCCGGGGCGGCGGGGCCGGCCGCGGGGTCACTGGCGGGCCGGAGAGGATTCGTGAACATCGAGACGGGTCCGGACGGTCGGAGGGACGAGGGCGGCGGCACCCTCCGTCCGGCCTTCACCGGAAGGGCCGCGCACTCCCCCACGCACGGACAGCACCGTTCGCGTCGAGCAACAACTAAGGGTTACCTAACTCCGAGAAGGCTATAGTCCGCTCGCCATGCCGACAATCAGGAGTTCTGGTCACGCGATACGGGATTCCGGACATGCCCAGAAATCCCGTCCGCCGCACCGAAGAAGGCGCCCGGCGTGGTGCCCATGACCCGCCGGAAGGCGGCGATGAAGGAACTGGGCTGCGCGTAGCCGAGCATCTCGGAGACCGTCGCCACCTCGCTGCCCTCGGCGAGGAGCGCCAGCGCCCGGTGCACCCGCAGCATCTGCCGCCACTGCGCGAAGGACAGGCCGGTCGTCTGGCGGAACGCGCGGGTGATGGTGCGGTCACTGGTCCCCAGCCGCCGCGCCCACTCCTCCAGCGAGCGGCAGTCGGCGGGATCGTCCAGCAGGGCCGCGGCGATCGCGTCGATCCGGGGGTCGCCGGGCAACTGCAACGCGAACTGCCGCTCCGAGGGCCGCATCACGTCGAACACGACCGACTCCGCCCGCGCCCTGGCCGCCGCGTCGAGATCCGTACGGGACAGGTGGGTCAGCAGCGACTCCAGCAACGGCGTCATCGCGATCGCCTTGGGCTCCCCGTACGCGAACGGGGTGTGCTCGGGCGCGAAGAAGGCGTGGAAGAACTCCGCGCCCGCCGTCGCCCGGCCCTCGTGCACCATTCCGGCGGGCATCCACAGCCCGTGCCCGCCGAACACGGTGAAGACGCTGTTCCGCACCCGGGAGGTCAGTGTTCCCCCGCGCACCCAGACGAGTTCGTGCAGCTCGTGCTCGTGCGGCGGGTACTCCGTGGGGACCGGGACGACCCGGAAGCCGGCGACGATGGAGGACGGAGCCGCTGCCTGCTCCGGCAGCGCCAGGGCCCGGCGCACCACGGTGCCCGCCTCCCGCCGCCACATCCCGGGGGTCGACTCACCACGGGACGATCGGACCATATCGGCGAGTCTATCCGAGCAGGTCCGGCGCCCCGGCGGCGCACGTCGGCCCCCGACCGACCGCCGGGACGCACCCGCACACGGCTCAGACCCGCGCCGCGAACCCCACGAACCGCGACCACTGCGCACGCCCGACGGCGAAGTGCGGACGTGTCACGTCCTCGGAGTCCCGTATGTGATGGCCTGCTCGGTGACAGCGACCTCTACGCAACTGTCACCCTGGCTGCCGCTGTAGCTGGACTTGAACCACGCCAGTTCCCATGGCACAGCCGCCATCCCCGCCGACGCGCGCACGGACGCCTGCCGCTCACTCCTGAATGAGCACCGTCCGGCCGCACTGGGCAGCGAACCGGTCTGGAAAGCGGACAACGCCCGCGCCCAGCCTGATGGCCGTCGCTCCGCCCCGGAGCGCGACCAGGAGAAGGTGTGATGGACGTAGTCGTACTGGGAGCCGGACCCGTCGGACTCATGGCCGCGATGATGCTGGCCCGTGACGGGCACCGGGTCACCGTGCTGGAGCGCGACGGTGCGCCGCCGCCGGCGGGGGACGGCGAGGAGGTGTGGCGGGGGTGGCACCGGCCGGGCGTCAGCCAGTTCCGCCACCCGCACCTGCTGCTGCCCGCGGTGCTCAGGACCCTGACGGACGAACTGCCCGAGGTGGTGACCGAACTGACCGCCCGGGGCGCGGTGCCCGCGAACCTCCTCGACGGTCCGCGGCGGCTCGGCGCGGCCGGCGCGTGGCGCCCGGGCGACGACCGGTTCGCCATGATGACGGCCCGCCGTCCGCTGCTGGAGGCGGCGCTCGGCTCCGTCGCCGAGGGCTGTGACCGCCTCACGGTGCGCCGCGGCACCGCGGTCGCGGCGCTGCTGCCCGGTAACGAGCGGGCGCCGCGGCGCCCTCATGTCGCCGGGGTGCTCACGAGGAGCGGCGAAGCCGTCCTCGCCGACCTGGTGATCGACGCCTGCGGCCGCAACTCGCCCGTGGGCAGGATGCTGCGGGACCTCGGCGCGCCGGGCCCCGTCGAGGAACGGGCCGAGGACGGATTCCTCGCGTACACCCGGTACTTCCGCTCGGCGGACGGTCGCGTACCCGAGCTGCCGCCCGCGCACAGCGCCCACTACGCGTGCGTGTCGACCGTCGCGACCCTGGGGGACGCGGGTGTCTGGTCGCTGTCGGTCGGCGTCTCCAGCCGTGACCGCGCGCTGCGGGCACTGGCCCGCCCGGCGGCGTGGCACCGGGCGGTGGCCCTGCTGCCGCCGGTCGCGCACCTGGCCGAGTACGGGGAACCCGTCACGGACATCATGGCCATGTCCGGCATGGAGCGCCGGTACCGGCGTTTCGTCGTCGACGGCGTCCCCGTGGCGACCGGGGTGCTGAGCATCGGGGACGCCTGGGCCACGACCAACCCGCTGTTCGGTCTCGGCCTGTCGCTGGGGGCGCTGCACGCCACCGCGCTCCGCGACCTGCTGCGCACCACCGCCACCGACGATCCGCAGAAGCTGGCCCTGACGTTCGCGGACACGACGGAGACGAGACTCGGTCCGGTCCACCGCGGCATCGCCGGCTGGGACCGGCACCGGCTCGCCGAGATCGACGCGGTGCGGGCGGACGTGCCCACGCCGTACGACACCGACGACCGGGAGTGGCACATCAGGAGGGCGCTGGACGCCCTCAAGTTCCGGGACCCCGACCTGCTGCGCGTGTACGCGGCCGGGGCAGCGCTGCTCACCGGCCCCGGGGCCCGGCTCCCCGAGGCCGAGTTCGCGGCCCGGATCGCCGCCTTCGGCCTCCGGCCGCCCTACGGCGAACCGGGCCCCGGCAGGGCCGAGCTGCTCGCCGCGATCGGCGGCCCCGCGGGCAGCTGACTCCTAGGGGGTGTCGGACGCCCCGGTACCCGGCCCTCCGTCCGCCGGGCCGGTGCGCCGCGCGACCCGGCGGACGGAGGGCCGGGCCGCGTGGGCCAGCCCCGCCAGCGCCAGCACGGCCAGTCCCGCCGGCAGGGCGAGCCCCACGCCGAGCACCACCCGCACGATGAACAGATCACCCATGCTTCCTCGTTCCCCTCTCGTTCCTGCTTCTCGTTCTTGCTTCTCGTTCTTGCTTCTCGTTCTTGCTTGTTTCTTGTTCTTGCTTCTCGTTCTTGTTTCTTGTTCCGGCTCCGTTTGTCACAGCGCTGTGCCGAGGGCGTCCGGATCGGATCCGCCGACCGAACCAGCCGGCTCAGCCGGTCGTCGTGCTGACTGAGAAGGCGGAGCCGTGGAACACGCCGCGGCCCGCTCACCGACCGAGAGGATTCCTCGTCATGAACCGCCGCCTGCGCACCGCCCTCGTCGTCTCCGCCGCTCTGAGCGCCGGCCTGCTCATGACCGCCTGCGACAACGGCTCGACCGACGCCGCCGGCACGGAGTCGGCCGCCTCCAGCACCTCCGCGGGCGCGGCGGCCGGCGCCACGGCCACCCCGACCGCCGCACAGAGCGGCGGCACCGGCGGCAGCGGCGGCGAGACCGAGGGCCAGTCCTCGTCGTCCGAGGGCGACTCCGGTGCCGCCGACAAGAGCGGGTACGGCCAGAGCTGCGGCACCAACGACCTCCAGTGGTCCGCCGAGTCCAAGACGCAGGCCGGCGGCTACTACCAGGTCAGCGTCAAGGCCAAGTCCGGCATCACCTGCGTACTGCCCGCCGGTCTGCCCGTCTTCGCCTTCGGCTCCGGCGGCACCCAGGCCGGTCCCGCCGAGCAGGTCGCGGGCGAGGAGATCACCCTCAGCGGCGGCAAGACGGTGTACGCAGGGGTCAACCCGAAGACCTCCGACAGCGACTCCGGCGTGGAGTACAGCACGATCATCGCCTCCGTCAGCGAGGGCGACCCCCACCCCGTCTCCCTCGACATCGACAGCGCCGTCGTCGACGAGCCCGTGGCGACCAACTGGCACACCGACCCCGCCGACGCCGTCCCGTTCACCTCCTGAGCCGGTGAACGAGGCGGCCCGGGGCGGTGACTCCCCGGTGCCTCACACCTGTTGCCACGACCCGCGTCCCCGACCGGTTCGGTGCGGCCTCCCCCGTATCCGTGTCAATGTGCCGTCGTCAGTTCCCCGGTGAGCGGTACGTCCGGGTGCGCGCGGTTGCTGACGACGGCGAGCCGGGGGCCTTCCGCGTCGTGCTGCCACTGCCCGCCGGCCAGGGGGAGCAGGGCGATGTTGGGCGTCGGCCCCCGGGTCCAGTCGAGGCGCCCGGCGATGGTGTCGAGCCTGGTGCCGGCGAGGGCGTCGGCGACGGAGGCCCGGTCGGTGGGGTCGCTCGCGACGGTGAGGGCGTGGTGTGCCGTCTCCAGGAGGGCGTGGGCCAGGCCGAGGGGCTGGAGCCACGCCGTGCCGGTGTCCCGCTGGTAGGCGTGGGCGAGTTCGGCGCACGTAATGCCGTCCAGGCTGGAGCGGTAGGGGTGGCCGGGACTCCAGTAGACCAGGGTGGCCACACCCGCGTCGGCGAGTTCCCCGTGGACGCCGGGGGCAGGGGTGGTGTGGGTGTGCGGGTAGGTCAGCCAGCGTGAGCAGGTGATCAGCCGCGGACGCAGCCCCGCCTCGCGGGCCTGGCGGTGGAAGAGGGCGAGGTCGGTGGCGGTGGCGGCGCTGGTGATGACGTCGGCGCCGTGCTCGCGCATCCGGCCGACCTGCGGGTGGAAGCCGTCGGCCGGTTCCGGGTAGGCGCCGAGGTCGACGAGGGTGTGCCCGCGCGGGGACGTCACCGGGGCGAAGCCGTACCGCTCGTGCCGCAGCAGGGCGCCCTGGAGGTCGTCGTTCCACAGGCACCCGACGGCGCCCCGCCCGTCCACGCGCTCCCACAGGTCGGCGAAGACGGCCGCGATGTCGTCCAGCCCCCACGCGAAGTGGTACGTCCACCGGAAACGGTGCCCGGGCTCGGCGCCGCGCGTGTGGACGTACGCCTGCCAGGGGAACGTGGTCGACACACAGGGCACCCCGGCCTCTTCGCAGGCCCGGGTGACGGCGGGCAGGACCCGGGTGCCGGCCATGGTGAGCACGATGTGCGCGCCGTCGGCGTCGGCCAGGTCGCGCGCGGCCCGCCGGGCCGCGTCGGGATCGGAGCGGCTGTCGCGCACGGCGACGGTCACGTCGTGGTGGCGGCCACCGTTGCGCACGCGCGCGAGCCGAGGAGTGAGCCTGCGCAGCGCGTACGACAACGGTGACCCGAGGGGGGCCAGCCGACCCGTCAGGGGCGCTACTACGCCGACGCACAGGGAAGTTGGCGAAGTCGACGCCATCATGACACCTCTGTCTGCTGGACCGGTGCGGTCGGTCAGTGGCCGGAACGTTCCGTGGTGACGCAGGTGGTCCTGCTGAACACCGCCACCGTCTCGTTGCCGCAGTTGTTGCTGTGACCCGAGGCGTTCCGGGCGAAGACCAGGTTGGACAGGACGCCGCCGCTGGGGCCCACCTGGTCGCCGCCGCCCTTCCCGCCGTCCTCGGTCACACAGGTGCGCTCCTTGAACAGCGCCACCTTGCCCGTGCCGCAGAGGTTGGCGTGACCGGAGGAGTTCCGGCCGGTGACGTTGGACAGCACACCGCCCGGTCCCGCGTCGCCGTCACCGGCGTGGGCCGTGGCCATGCCGGCCGGAGCAGCCATGAGCATCCCCACGATCGAGGTCACTGCCGCCATGCGTCGAGTGCCGTACATCTCTACCCGTCCTTCTTTCCGTCGGATCGCTCGCCGGCCGTCGCGGCCGGAGCACTACGACTAACGACACGTCGGAAAAACGGCACCATCCTGGGGAGGTGAATGCCGCGAAAGACCGTTGACCCCGTACACCGACAGGAGACGGGGTCCCAATTCCGTTGACACGGACGGGAGATGACGTGGGGCGTCCGGTGAATCCGCCGTATTCCGCGAAGATGGCCACGCCGGCCGTACGGACGGCCTCCGGCACGTACACCCGCCCTGGCGGCACGGACCGTCACGGTCCGGTGGCCCGTTGGTGTGAACGCAGCACACAACAGCGCAATCAGATCATAGTGATAAGCGTCTTATTCACCTCCAGTGAATCCATGGCCGACTTCAGCGCCATTGTCGAACCGCTGCGCCAATCCTGATTTCGAGGCACAAGGCGGCGCGCGCTCGAACGCCGCACCACCCCCAGGAATTCAGGGACGTGCCATGCCTCCTCCCCAGCGAACGACCATCGTCAGCAGCGACTGCATCGAGGTCACCGGAACCGGCGACCCCGCGACTCCCTACCGGCTGGAGCCGGTCATCGAGCAGGACGAGTGCAACGCGCTCGCGTGCACGGAGAACGGACTCCGTGTCCCCGCGCACGGCGCTCTCCGGAATCGACCGGGGCGCGAACATCGGTCCCGCGCGCTCCGTGGACATCGATGTCATCGGCAACGGCGCGGACGACTGCCCGGACACCTGGACCATCGGCGCCCGGCTCACCCCCGTGTACGGACGTGCCTCCGGTCAGGACCGGACGCTGCCGCTCGGCGGCGCGTGGACCTCCACCGACTGCGTGGCGACGCTGCCGGAAGCCGGTGTGTACATGGTGACCGCCATGGCGGTGGGCCAGATCTGCGCCACCGCCAGGTACAGCACCAACGTGTGGATCACGTTCGGCCTCCAGCGCGACGGCGCCGGCGTCCTGTTCGGCTCCGGCCTGGTCCAGCACCAGTACGGCTTCCCGGCCGTCGGCAACGGGTTCCAGACGTGCCACACCGGCCAGGGCTCCCTCACGGCGCACGTGGTCGTGGGCGACCAGGCCGTCGTCCGTGTGGCCGCCGAGAGCACGGTCCAGAGCATCCGGCTGAGGGCGCCTCGCATCGCGTGGCACAAGATGTCCGACCAGCGCCCGGGTGCGGAGCACGCGCGCGCGTGCGGAGCGACCCGGCGTCGGGAGACCGGCGTCGCGCCCGCCGGCGGAGCCCTGGTGCCGGGACGCACGGCAGGGTGCGGCCCGGCACCCGGCCGCGCGTGGGGCGGGACGGTGGAGCACCTTCCGTCGCCCGCCGCTACCGCCGAGCGAGCGTGCGGGCCGCGCCGGCGTGCAGGGTGTGGCGGCGTACGGGGCTCAGCTCACCGAGCACGGCCAGCCGGAGCACCCCGGCCGGGAAGCAGTAGCCCTGACCGGCGTGCGGCGACGCCACCTCGGTCCAGGACAGCAGCCGCACCGCGACGGCCTGGTCCGCCAGTGCCAGCACCTCGTCGACCGGCATCCGGCCGAGCCGGGCCACGCGCCGCATGTCGGGCCGGTCACCGAGCACGGCCGCCCGGTCGACGACCTGCCGCGCGGCGGGCGACAGCTCGGCGAGCCGGGCCCTGACCATGCTCCGGACGGCCGGCGGCACGGGCACCCGGCCGCCGGAGACGGGACCCGGGGAATGGCGGATCAACTGGTCGAGCAGGAAGGCGTTGCCGCCGCTCAGCTCGTGCAGCCGGCGTGCCGCCTCCGCCGACACCGACGCCGATACCGATGCCGACGCCGACGCCGACACCGACACCGATGCCGACGCCGACACCGATGCCGACGCCGACACCGACGCGGACGCCGACGCGACCAGCCGTACCGCGGACTCCGTCAGCGGAGCGAGCGGTATCAGGTCGGCGCCGCGGCCGGCCAGCTCGGCCAGGAAGCGTTCCGTCGCGGGGCCCGCGTCGTCCGCCACGGTGCACAGCACCGCGTACGGCGACTCGCGCAGCGTCCGCGCACAGGTGAGCAGCAGCGCCCGTACGTCGTCCGACGCCAGGTGGACGTCCTCGACGACGTGCAGGACGGGTCCCGGGGCGGCGCCGCCCGCGTCCTCGGTCAGCTGCTCCAACTGGCCGCGCAGCCGCCGCAGTCGGCGGTCCGGGATGATCCCGGCCCCGGGGCGGCTTTCCTCGGCGCACCGCGTCCACCGCACCTCCCAGCCGGTCTCGGCGGCCCCCCGGGCCACCTCCTCGGCGATCCGGGTCTTGCCCGCCCCCGGCTCCCCGGACACCACGGCCCACCCCGCGCGGCCGGCGGCGGCGCTCCGCAGTACCTCGGACAGCCGTCCGAGTTCCGCCGCCCGGCCCGGCAGGTCCGGGCCCGCCTCCCGCGCGGTGGCCGGAACACGCCGGCCCGGCGGCCGCAGTGCCGCCGTGTCGTGCCGGAGGACCGCGAGCTGCGTCTCGCGCAGCGCCGGGCCGGGGTCGAGGCCGAGGTCCCGGGCCAGGAGGGCACGTACCTCCTCGTAGCGCCGCAGTGCCTCCGCGGGCCGGCCCGCGCAGTACAGCGCGCGCATGAGCACGGCCCAGGACGCCTCGCGCAGGGGATCGCGCGCGACGAGCCGTTCCGCGCCGGTGACGGCCTGGAGCGTCTCCCCCTCCCGCAGCAGCAGGGTGGCACGGAGTTCCTCGGCCGACAGCCGGAGACCTTCGAGCCTGCTGGTCTCGCCCTGTGCGAACCGGTGGTCGCGGGCGTCGAGGAGCGCGGTGCCGCGCCACATGCCCAGCGCGCGCTCGGCCTGGCGGCGGGCCTCGCCGACCCGGCCGCCGGCCGCCAGCGCGTGCGCCTGCCGCACGGCCCGTTCGAACCGCGCCGAGTCCAGCAGGTCGGGCGGGACGCACAGGGCGTACCCGGTGGGGGCGCTGCGCAGGAGCGTGGGCCGCTGCTCGCGCCCGCGGCCGGGTTCCAGCACCGCGCGCAGTCTGCTGATGTGCGCGTGGACCGAGGAGCGGGCGCCGGGGGGAGGGCGGCCGTTCCAGAGGTCGTCGCAGAGCCGCTCCACACCGACGGGGTGGCCGTTCTCCAGCAGCAGACGCAGGAGCAGCGCGCGTCGCTTGGGCGGTCCCAGAGCCAGTACCTCGGCGTCCCGCCGCGCCTCCAGCGCGCCCAGCAAACGAAACTCCACGGTGGTCACGGTGGCACCTCTCTCGCTCGGTGCCACCCTCACCCGGTCGAGTACTCACTCGACAGCCCGGACGTTGCTCACCTCCGCTCACTCGGCCGGCCGCCCGGCCTCGCGCCCGGCGGCAGAGCGGGGAGGCGCCCGTACCGGTTCCACGAGCGGCCACCGCCGCCGGTTCACCTGAACCGACGGGGAGGTTTCCCGGACGGTTCGGCCCGGCAAGACGACGACAAGAATCGGCCAAGCGGTCTCCCCCACGCTGGCGACGACGCCGCCGCCACCGGGCGAGGGTCGAAGTCAGCAGGAGGAGACATGGGGGCCGTCGGCGCCATGAGGCAGGCCACGAGGTCCCCACGGGGCACTTCCGCCCCACGGACGTACGAACGGCCGGGTGACCGGCACGGAACCCGTCCCGACGCCGGCGACCCGGACTGCGAGCGCTTCGTCCGCCTGGTCTACGACGAACACGGCAGCGAGCTGCTGCGCTACGCCGCCCGCCTGCTGGGCGGGGACTGGATCAGGGCCGAGGACATCCTCCAGGAGGCCGCCGTCCGCGCCTGGCGGCACGTCGGCCTGCTGCGCCGGCAGGAGGCGACCGGGTTGCGGCCGTGGCTCTTCACCGTCGTGCGGAACCTGTCGATCGACGACCACCGGGCCCGGCTGATCCGGCCCGTCAGCGCCGGTCCGGTCGACGACGTCGTCATCCCTGTCGACGACGACGTCGACCGGACCCTGCTGCGGCACGTCGTCCACGACGCTCTGGACGACCTCACGCCCCTGCAACGGCAGGTCCTGCACCACACGTACTTCCTGGGTCACAGCGTCGCCGAGACCGCCGAGGCGCTCGGCGTCGCCCGGGGAACCGTCAAGTCCCGTACGTACTACGCGGTCCGCGCGCTGGAGCTGGCGCTGCGGCGCCGCGGCGTCCACGCCTGACCAGGCGGCAACGGCCGGTCAGCTCCGCCTACCCGGACGGGTGCCCCGGGGTGCGGCTCCGGGCCACCGACCGGCGTCCCTCCCGGGGCGGTCAGAGGGCGGAGTCGGGGATCCACGAGCCGTGGATCATGGCGGGCACGCGTCGCGGCAGGTGGATCGTGGCGACCCCGCTGCTCCTGGGCCGGGGGGACGTGAGCGCGCCGCCCGTCTCGATCTGCCCGGCGCGCTCGTCGTGACGGCCGGTCTCACCCTGCTCGGAGCGGTGTGGGTCGCCACGTTCTTCTTCCTTCCGCTCTACCAGCAGCGGGTCCTCGGTTACTCCCCCCTGGAGGCCGGCCTCACCCAAGTGCCGCTCGCCGCGGCCCTGATGACGGCGTCCTGGGGCGCGGGTCGGCTGCGGGGCACACTCCTGCCGGGCTTCGTCGTGCTCGCGGCCGGCCTCCTGTGGCTGGCCCGGCTGCCGGTCGGCGGAACGTTCCTCTCCGAACGTCCCTCGCGAGCCCCGCCGGCCGCGCGACACCCGGGCCCGCCGCCCTGGCCCACGGCTACCGCCGCGCTCTCGTGGCGTCGGCCCTCGTCGCACTGCTCGCCGCCGCCGGAGCCGGAGCCGGAGCCGGAGCCGGCATCCGGCGGAAGCCCGCGCGTCCGGTCACGTCGTCGTGACGGCCGATTCGATACTGCGGTGCCGGGCGGCGCCGTGTGCGAAGTCGGGTACCACCGACGTGCCCTCGCGCAGGTCGTCCAGGAACCGGCGGTAGGCATGCGCGACCGCGTAGGCGGCGGCGTCGGCTCGCGGGTCCAGTTCCGGGACGCGGACGTACGCTTCCGGGACCGTCAGGGGAGCGAGGCCGGTGGACGTGCCCCGGCCGCCTTCGAGGGTGAGCGGGCTGAGCTGGGGATGGCCGATCGGGGCGGTGAGGACGAGGTCGCCCTCGGTGCCGTTGATCTCCCAGCGGAAGTTGGTTCCCCGGAAGGTGCCGCCGCGGTAGTGGAAGGTGGCCACCGCTCCGCCCGGCAGCCGTCCTGAGGCCACCACCTGGTCCGCGGCGGTCATGGGCACGGGCTGTCCGCTCCCGGTGTCCACGGCCGACGTACGCCGCGACGCGGGCCGGATCCGCAGTTCCTCGGGCTCGCCCAGGACGGAGGCGAGTCCGTCGAGGGTGTGGGCGAAGGGAACGGTCAGCAGTGTCGTGCCGTTGGCGGCGTCGAGCACGTAGTGGTCGCCGGGGTTCACCGTGGCACCCCAGGCGCCGCCGGAGCCGACGACCGTCGTGGACAGCACCTCTCCCACGTAGCCGTCGGCCACGAGGTCCCGTGCGTGGGCGAGGACCGGGTGCGACCGTGCCTGGAGTCCGACGACGGTCGGCACAGCGAGGTCGCGTGCCTGTCGCGCCATGTCCTCGGCCTGGGCGAGCCCGTTGCCGAGCGGCCACTCGCACAGCACGCTCTTGCCGGCGCTCAGCGCGGTGCGCACCAGTTCCCGGTGGTGCGGCACCTTCACCGCCACGACCACGAGGTCCACCTCGTCGCAGGCGACCAGTTCGGCCGCCGTCCCGAAGGCGCGGGACACACCGTGCCGGTGTCCGGAGCGCTCCGCCGACGGTTTCGAACTCGTGCTCAGGGCCCTCAGCTCGTACCCCGGGACGGCGCGCAGGGCCGGCAGGTGGGAGCGTTCGGCCCAACTCCCGTGCGCTGCGAGCCCGATGATCCCCACCCCGATCGGCTTCTCGGACCGGGCCGGCTCGGCGAGCGGTGACGCGGATGTGTTCATGACTCACAGTCCGTTCTCTGTGTCCGCCCGCGCGCGGACCGGCTCCAGGGCGCGCTCGCTGTCCAGCAGGGCCATGAGGGGTGCGGCGTACCGGGTACCGGCCACCGCGTCGGCCGGGACGGCCGCGTCGATCGCGCGCAGTTCGTCGTCGGTCAGGGTGACACCGGCCGCGGCCACGGCCTCCTCGACGCGGTCGGGCCGACGGGCGCCCAGGACGGCCACGACGGTGCCGCGTCGGCCGCTCCGGGTGATGACCCAGGCGGTGGCGAGTTGCGCGACGCTGATGCCGCGTGCGTCGGCGAGCGGCCGCAGCCGGTCGGCCAGGGCGAGGTTCGCGGCGAGGTTGCCGGGGTGGAAGCGGGGCAGCCAGTGGGCGCGCGGGTCACCTCCGGCGGGCCGCCGGTAGGTGCCGGTGAGCAGACCGTGCGCGAGGACCCCGTACGCGGTGACGCCGATCCCCAGGTCGCGGCAGGTGTCCAGGATGCCGTTGGTCTCGGGGGCACGGCTGAACAGGGAGTACTCGATCTGCACGTCGCAGATCGGATGCACCGCGTGGGCGCGGCGGATGGTTTCCGGCCCGACCTCCGAGAGCCCGATGTGGCGCACGTGTCCGGCCTGTACCAGCTCGGCGATGGCGCCGACCGTGTCCTCGACCGGGGTGTGGGGGTCGAGGCGGGAGGGACGGTAGATGTCGACGTGGTCGGTGCCGAGGCGGCGCAGCGAGTAGGCGAGCGCGTTCTTCACGTGGGCGGGGCGGCCCTCGATGCCGACGAAGGCTCCGTCGGGGCCGCGCAGACCGCCGAACTTGACGCTCAGGACCGCCTTCTCGCGATCGCCGTCGCGCAGGGCGCGGCGGATGAGGTCTTCGTTGTGGCCCATGCCGTAGAAGTCGGCGGTGTCGAGGAGGGTGACGCCGGCGTCGAGGGCCGCGCGGATGGTGGCGAGGGCGTCGGCCTCGTCGGCGGGGGCGTCGTGGTCGGACATGCTGGCGCAGCCCAGCCCGAGAGGGGCGGTCTGCGGGCCGTCGGTGCCAAGGGGTCGGGTCTGCATGGATCGGGTCTGCATGGATCGGGTGGATCCTTCCGCGGGGTCGGAGGGGCGAGGGCGCAGCCGCCTGCTAGCGTTGACATCTCAACACTAGAAAGGGGCATGTTGACATGTCAACGCCGTCGGCCGGCGGAATTCCCGAACCGGGCGAACCCCTGGGCGAGGCCGCACCGGATCCCGTCGACCTCTGGTCCTCCTTCAAGCGCGCCCACGAACTCGTCCGCGCCCGGGTGATCGCGGACACCGCCGAGGCGGCGGGCCTGTCCGAGCCGGACCTGACGATCCTGGTCAACCTCGCCAAGGCGGGGGGTTCCCTGCGCCAGAGCCAGCTCGCCGCGTCGCTCGGCTGGGACCGCACCCGCATCTCCCACCAGCTCACCCGCATGGGCAAGCGCGACCTCGTCGCCCGTGAACGCGCCGGCGGCACCAGCGTCACCGTCACCCTCACCGACGCCGGACGCGAGACCATCGCCGCCGTGCAGCCCGGCCTGTACGCCGCGGTACGCCGCCACTTCACCGACAAGCTCTCCGCGCGGGAGATCGAAACGCTGAGTGCCGTACTGCGCCGGCTGTAGCAGCCGGTCACACGGCCGTCGCCCGCGGGCCGGCGGGCGGGCGGTCGACCAGCGCCGCGACGGAGGAACCCGGCAAGCGCCTTCTAAGCGCTTGGCCGCGGGGCCGGGCGGAGTGCCTCAGGAGCCGGCCGTACGGTCCAGCCGTACACCGGACGAGACGGCCTTGGTGCGGATCGTCCGCGGGGCCGGGTGCTACGAGACGCAGACGCACCACGCGGCACACCGACCCCGGCAGCCGGACCGGAGCGAGGCCGGCCCCGAAGTCCTCGGCCTCCGCACCGCCGCTCCCTCAGACTTCGCGCGCCGCGCCTCCAGGGGCCCGGAGCTCCGGCTCCGCCCGCAGCCCGTCGACGTCCGCCCCGCTCTCCGTCAGCACCCGCGCGACCTCCGCCGCGGACTCCGGGTCCGTCCCGGTCTCGTCCAGCAGGGCCGCCAGCAGATGCGTCGTGCCGACCGTCGGCGAGCCCTGCGCGGAGGCGGTGAACTGCGTGACGTGCAGGAGCCGTCGCTCGAAGCCGGCGGAGCCCTCGACCTCCGGGGGCACCTCCCGCGCGACCCCGGTGGTGGGCAGCAGCGCCCGGGCGACGGCACCCTGTCGTGCGCCGTGCCGGCGCAGGAGTTCCGCCCCCCGATTGGCTCCCGTCAGCTCCTCGGGCAGCTCACGCCCCGCGACGGTCAACGACCGGTCCAGGGCCAGGATCCCCAGCAGCACGTCGACCGGCTCCGTCGCCGACGCCCCGCGCCGCACCGCACTCCGGTGCGCCTCCGAGCGCACCGCGCTGACGACCGCCGAACCGAACCCGGCGCCGCCCCCGGACACCCAGGAGAAGAACTTCCGGGTCAGTGGATTACCGCTCTTCCCGAACGTCCCCGCCTTGCGCATCAGCAACACCGGTCCGGGTTCCGGCACTTCGTCGCTCCCCCGCAGCGCGTGCAGCGCGGTCGAGGCGGCCGGGACGTCCAGCTTCTCCACCACCATGGCCTCGCGGGCCCGCGTGTCGGGCAGCTCGACCAGCGCCCGCGCCACGTGGCGGACCCGTACGGAGACGGTGCCCTCTTCCCGTGCCGCCTCCAGCGCCTTGCGCAGACAGGCGCGCAACGCGGGGGTCATCGGCGGCAGTTCGACATTCTCCGGCTCCTCCCCCTTCCGGTTCTTCCAGCGCAGCCTCTTGGCCTCCTCGTACCGGACCTCCCGCCAGAAGGCGTCGATCTCCCGCTCGTCGTCCGGGCTCCCCGCCTCGCCGTCACCCGCGTCCCCGCTGATCCACACCGACGTCCCCCGGGCCGCGATCGAGCCGCCGAGTGTGCCCGAGGCCTTCATTCCGGGGGCGATCGCCGAACCGGCGGCCCATTCACCCGACACGAGCGCGTACAGCAGGCCTTCCGTACCGACATCCGTACGCTCCTGCTCGGCCACCGCGCGCATCGTCTCCAGCAGCAGCTTGACGACGTCCCTCTCGAACTCGGTGGTCACGTCGGCTTTGCGGTCGGACGTTCGCTGATCCATCGGGTTACCCCTCCGTGGCGGTTACTTGCTACCAAGGACGCCGGTACACGCTCTCCGGATGCGCGGCCGGCCGGGCTTCCGGTCCGAGCCGCGTCCACGGGAAAGGAACAGCACCCTGATGAACGACGACGATCCCGTCCTCGACAACCCGGTGGGCCGGTCGCTCGCCGGCCGGCACGCGGCTCTCGCACGCCGCCTGGGCCGGGCCGCCACCTACCTCGACGAGGTGGCGTCCTTCTGCGCCGTGTCCACCGATCCGGACGCGAGGGACTGGGCCGACCTTGCCGCACTTCTCGGTCCCGGCGCGTTCGCCGACCTGTTCAGCTGTCCCGCCGTCCCGCCGTCGGACTGGGAGCCGGTCTTCACCCTGGAGGGCCGGCAGATGATCTGGTCCGGTGGCGAACGCCCCGACGGAGCGGGTTCCGAGTCCGGCACCGGCGTGGTCGAATTGGGCGCGGAGAGCGTGCCCGAGATGCTCGACCTCGTGAGACGGACCGAACCGGGTCCCTTCCGTCCGCGCACCCACGAACTCGGCACCTACCTGGGCGTCCGGGTCGACGGCACCCTGGTGGCGATGGCCGGAGAGCGCCTGCGTCCGCCGGGGTGGACCGAGATCAGCGCCGTCTGCACCGCTCCCGAGGCACGCGGGCAAGGCCACGCCGCCCGCCTGGTCGACGCGCTCGTCGCGCGCGTCCTGACGCGCGGCGAACGTCCCTTCCTGCATGTGGCCGAGACGAACACCGGCGCGATCGCGCTGTACGAGCGGCTCGGCTTCAAGACCCGTCGGCCGGTGACCTTCCGGGGCTTCCGCACGCCCTGACGTCACCCGTCGACGCTCCGCCCGGAACGGACCGCCCGGAACGGACCGCCCGGAACGGTCCGCCGTCCCTTCGCCGGCCGAGCGGCAGAGCGCGTCACCGGCTCCGGGACCGTTCCTGCTCCCGGCCGGTCGCGTGCCAGGGCGCGTCCGGGCGGGTGGCGCGGGCACCGGCGGTGAGCCGCAGGGCGTACACCGGGCCCTCGCCGGGGACGGGGCCGAGGTAGGTGTGGCCGGTCATGTGGCACCAGGCGGGCAGGTCGAGCGGTGCGGCCGGGTCGGTGGCGATGACGTGGACGACGGTGCCCGGCGGCACGCCCTCGATCTCCTTGCGCAGGCGGAGCAGGAGGGTGACGCAGAGCAGGCCGGTGCCGTCGACGGTCAGGGCGGGTTCGGCGGACTTGGCGGACCCGGCGGGCGGGAAGGTGGGCGTCATCGGTTTCCGGGGGTCGACGCGGTCGCGGGCGCCGGGTCCGACGGCACGTCCAGGCCGCGGGAGGTGACCGTCCGCACCGAGCCCTCGGCGAGGCGGTAGGTCAGGCCGACGACCGCCGTGCGTCCGGCGGCGACCTGGTCGGCCAGCTCCCGGGAGCGGTCCATGACGAGGTCGACGGTGTGCCGGACGTGCGTGGCGATGAACCCCTCGTCCTCGCTCACGCCCGCGGCCTGGGCGGCCAGCACACTGGGGGTCACCCGCTCGATGACGTCCCGCAGGAAACCGCGCGCGGCCGTGCCCTCCCGCACGGCGTCACGGGTCGCCGCCACGGCCCCGCAGGCGTCGTGCCCGAGGACGACGACGAGCGGGCAGCCCAGCACACTCACTCCGTACTCGATGCTGCCGAGGACCTCCGGCCCCACGGCGTGTCCGGCGGTGCGGACGACGAACAGGTCGCCCAGCCCCTGGTCGAAGATGATCTCGGCGGCCAGCCGGGAGTCGGAGCAGCCGAGCAGCACCGCGTGCGGGCGCTGGGCCGATGCCGTGTCGACGCGTCGGGCCGCGTCCTGGTTGGGGTGCCGGGGCGTGCCGGCGGCAAAGCGCGCGTTTCCGGCGGTGAGCAGGTCGAAGGCTTCGCGCGGGGTGGCCGGGATGACGTCGTTCATGAGCCGCAGGGTACGTCCGGGGCCTCGTCCTGACCACGTCAGGGGGTGGGCTCGCGGAGGAGGCACCGACCGCGTTCAGGCGCGGGACACAGGCGGTGTCCCGTCACACGAGGGCCGTTCGGGCAGGGGGCGCGGGTGAACGGCCTGTTTCCTTTGGTGCGTGGCGAGAACCCCGGACTCCACGCCGACGACCGTGCCGTCGGAGTTCACCCGCCACCGCTGGTGCGCGGCACCGCCGCAGCTCCAGATCTGCACCCGGGTCAGCCGGCCAGGGAGTCGACGAGCGGCGTCAATGCCCTTCGCACACGTCGCCCTCGCTACCGAAAGATTCGTGACGACCCATGCACGAAACGTCGCACGCCACGCCACCAATGCGCGACGCGCAACCCGCCGACCACACCCTATGGCCACCGCTGACGACGACATCAAGGGTTCAGAGCCCACCCAACCCCACCATCGAAAGTTTCGAGCGAAAAACAGAAACTTTTCCTGCGGGAAGGATTGACGATGCATCATCAACGCCTCGATCATTCCTGTCTGGGAAACCGGCCGCAGCTCGACACCTCGAACCGCACCAGCCTTGGGCCATCCGTGCCGCACCACAGATCCGCGTACCTGTGTCGAAGATCGCCCCGTCCCATGACCGCTGTGTCCGGTGATTCCGTACCGCCCGGGCCCCGGCCCGCCCCGCCCATCCGTCCGCCTGCCGAAGGGGAGCGGACGACGCGATCCCGCTCGCCCCAGTCCTTCCGTGATGTCCACTTAGGAGGCACAGCAATGGGCTCGTACGCCCTTCCCAGATCCGTTGTCCGCCGGAAGATCCGCGGCCTGCTGTTGGCGCTGATCGTCGGCGCCACCGGTACGGCCACCGCACTGGTCACACCGCCGGCCGCACACGCCGCCGAGAACACGCTCGGCGCAGCGGCGGCGCAGAGCGGCCGCTACTTCGGTGTCGCCATCGCCTCGGGCAAGCTGGGCGACTCGACCTACACGTCGATCGCGAACCGTGAGTTCAACTCGGTGACGGCAGAGAACGAGATGAAGATCGACGCCACCGAACCGCAGCGGGGCCAGTTCGACTTCAGCGCCGCCGACCGGGTCTACAACTGGGCGGTGCAGAACGGCAAGGAGGTGCGCGGTCACACCCTGGCCTGGCACTCCCAGCAGCCCGGCTGGATGCAGAACCTCAGCGGCAGCACCCTGCGCCAGGCGATGATCGACCACATCAACGGCGTGATGGCCCACTACAAGGGCAAGATCGCACAGTGGGACGTCGTGAACGAGGCCTTCGCCGACGGCAGTTCGGGCGCCCGGCGGGACTCCAACCTGCAGCGCACCGGCAACGACTGGATCGAGGTCGCCTTCCGCACCGCCCGCGCCGCCGACCCGTCCGCCAAGCTCTGTTACAACGACTACAACGTCGAGAACTGGACCTGGGCCAAGACCCAGGCCATGTACAACATGGTGCGGGACTTCAAGCAGCGCGGCGTGCCGATCGACTGCGTCGGCTTCCAGTCGCACTTCAACAGCGGCAGCCCCTACAACAGCAACTTCCGCACCACCCTGCAGAACTTCGCCGCCCTCGGCGTCGACGTGGCCGTCACCGAACTCGACATCCAGGGCGCCTCGCCCACGACCTACGCCAACGTGGTCAACGACTGCCTGGCCGTCTCACGCTGCCTCGGCGTCACCGTCTGGGGTGTGCGCGACAGCGATTCCTGGCGATCGGGGGACACGCCGCTGCTGTTCAACAACGACGGCAGCAAGAAGCCCGCCTACACCTCCGTCCTCGACGCACTCAACGGAGGCGATTCCACAGAGCCGCCCGTGGAGGGCGGACAGATCAAGGGCGTCGGCTCGGGCCGCTGCCTGGACGTGCCCAACGCCAGCACCACCGACGGCACCCAGCTCCAGCTGTGGGACTGCCACAGCAACAGCAACCAGCAGTGGACGTACACCGACGCGGGTGAGCTCCGGGTCTACGGCGACAAGTGTCTGGACGCCGCCGGCACCGGCAACGGCGCCAAGGTCCAGATCTACAGCTGCTGGGGCGCCGACAACCAGAAGTGGCGCCTCAACTCCGACGGATCCATTGTCGGCGTCCAGTCAGGCCTCTGCCTCGACGCCGTCGGAGCCGGCACCGCCAACGGCACCCTGATCCAGCTCTACTCCTGCTCGAACGGCAGCAACCAGCGCTGGACCCGCGCCTGACAAGGCGTGCCACGCGGAGATCGCCGATGGCCGCGAGGGTCGCCACCATGATGGCGGCGGCCCTCGCGGCCGGGCCACGCCCGCGTCCCGACCACCCGGTCAGTCCGTACACGCCCTCCACGCCGCGGCACGCGGAACGCTCCGGATACGTGGGCTGCTCGACATACGTGGGCTGCTCGAACTCCCGCCCTCACGCCCGTAGATCACGGACCGGACGACCGGACTCTTCTGCCTTCATGACCTCGCCACTACGCTTCAACCGCCCGCCTTCGGAGCAACAGGAGCGCCCTGCGGCGCCACACAGACGGCATCACCAGGTACCGGCCGTCACCCCCTGAGCGCATCCACGGCCGGATGAAGGCGTACCAGCCACGCAGGCACGGGAACCAAAGACAAGCCGCTCGACCAACTCCCGCGCCTTCGCCCTCCGTGCTTGAGCCACGGGATGCCGCGCAGGTTCCTCAACCCACGCTGCGGCCCAGTCACGCATCGCGAGCTCCACCTGACGTGCCATCAGAACGTCAAGACACCTCGGAGCGCGTCATTCGAGCGCCGAGATATCGCCCGTAACGCCCATGGCGCGCATCATGCGCATCAACTAAAACTGCAGCTCAGCGGCCCTTTTCGACAGGCTCCAGAATCGCCACGCACTCCACATGATGCGTCATAGGAAACAGATCGAACACCCGCAGCATCCGCACCCGATACCCCCCACTCCGGAAGTACCCCAGGTCCCGGGCCAACGCCGCCGGATCGCAGGCCACGTACGCGATCCGGCGCGCGCCCAGCGACGCCAGGTGTTCCACCGTCTTCCGGCCGGCACCGGCCCGCGGCGGGTCCAGGACGACCAGGTCCACTTCCGAGATACCCGTGCGCGGCAGGACCGCCTCAACCTTGCCCTGCTCGATCCGTACCCGGTCGAACGCGGCGAGGTTGTGCCGCGCGTCCTCCACCGCGCGCTTGCCGGACTCGATGCCCAGGACCGCGCCCGTGTCGCCGACGCGGTCGGCCAGGGCGCCGGCGAAGAGGCCGACACCGCAGTACAGGTCCAGCGCCATGTCGCCCTTGCGTGGCAGCAGGCCCTGCATGACCGCCGTCACCAGGGTGTCGGCGGCCTTCGGGTGGACCTGCCAGAAGCCGCCGCTGCCGACGCGGTAGGTGCGGCCGTCGGCGCGTTCGCGGACGAAGGGGCGGCCGTGGACGCGGTGCACGCCCCCGTCCTTCTCCCCGACCCGCATGACCGACACCGGCCGGTCCAGTTCGACCAGGGGCAGCCGCGCTCCCGGCCGGGGCGTGAGGATGACCTGGCGGTCCTGGGAGCCGGAGGCCGCGATGGCCTCCACCGTCTCCATGCCCGCCCAGTCGTGCTTCTCGATGCCCAGCTCCGAGACGCCCGGCGCCGCGATCATGCAGTGGTCGATCGGCTCGACCTCGTGCGAGCGGTGGCGGCGCAGGCCCGCGTTGCCGTCGGCGTCCACGGCGTACTGCACGCGCGTGCGCCACGCCGGGACCTCGCCGGCGGGGAGCTTGTCGCCCTCGGCCGGCATCACCGTGCCGTCCCAGCCGGCCTCCTCGGGGGTGAGGCCCGCGAGCCGCTTCAGCTGCTCGGCGACGACCTCGCCCTTGAGGCGGCGCTGGGCGCCCGGCTTGGCGTGCTGCCAGTCGCAGCCGCCGCAGCGGCCGGGGCCGGCGAAGGGGCAGGGGGCCTCGATGCGGTCCTTGGAGGCGTCCAGGATCTCGACCGCGTCCGCGCGCAGGAAGCGGGCGCCCTCCTCGCCCTCGGTGACCCGGGCCACGACCCGCTCACCGGGCAGCGCGTGCCGGACGAACAGCACCTGGCCCTCGGCGGTACGTGCTACGCAGTGGCCGCCGTGGGCGACGGGGCCGACCTCGACCTCGTACTCCTCCCCTACCAGCGACCCGGCCGGCGACGTGTTCTGTTCTGCCTGCATGGCGGGGTGACTCCAGTGAAAGGGGACGAGTGACGACAACAGCCCACCAGTCTACGTCGACTGCGAGGACTCCTTGGCCCGGTCGTGGTGGGGGTCGTGGGCCGGGCCGCGCCGGACCGCGCCGGGCGCGTTCCAGTCCTGGCGCTTGCGGGCCCGCCGCTTGGCGGCCTCGGAGGACTCCAGCTGGTAGGGGACGGAGGTCACCATGACGCCCGGGGTGAACAGCAGGCGGCCCTTGAGGCGCAGCGCGCTCTGGTTGTGGAGCAGGTGCTCGTACCAGTGGCCGACCACGTACTCCGGGATGATCACCGACACCGCGTCGCGCGGCGACTCCTTGCGCAGGCTCTTGACGTACTCGATCACCGGACGGGTGACCTCGCGGTACGGCGAGTCCAGCACCTTCAACGGTACGTCGATCCCGCGCCGTTCCCACTCCTCGCGCAGCGTCTTGGTCTCGGCCGGGTCGACGTTGACGCTGAGGGCCTCCAGGCTGCCCGAGCGCAGCAGCTTGGCGTAGGACAGGGCGCGCAGCGCCGGGCGGTGGATCTTGGAGACGAGGACGACGGAGTGGACGCGGGAGGGGCGGACGACGTCGTCGGTGTCGGGACCCTCGGGAGGCGCGATCTCGTCGGCCACCCGGTCGTAGTGCCGGCGGATGGCGGTCATCGTGGCGTAGAAGATGCACATGCCGAGCAGCGCCACCCAGGCGCCGTGCGTGAACTTGGTGAAGAGCACGACGACCAGGACCAGGCCGGTGAAGAAGGCGCCGAAGGCGTTGATGCCGCGGGAGCGGACCATGCGGCGGCGGGCGGCCTGGTCCCGTTCCGTGGCCAGGTGGCGGTTCCAGTGGCGGACCATGCCGATCTGGCTGAGCGTGAAGGAGACGAAGACGCCGACGATGTAGAGCTGGATCAGGCGGGTGGAGTCGGCGCCGTAGATCCAGACCAGGAGCATCGCGGCGCCGGCCAGGAGCACGATGCCGTTGGAGAAGGCGAGGCGGTCGCCGCGGGTGTGCAGCTGGCGCGGCAGGTAACGGTCCTGGGCGAGGATCGAGCCGAGCAGCGGGAAGCCGTTGTACGCGGTGTTCGCCGCGAGGAAGAGGACGAGCGCGGTGGCGGCGGCCAGGACGATGAAGAGGAAGCTGCCCTTGCCGAAGACGGCCTCGGCGACCTGGGAGATCACCGGGTTCTGGACGTAGTCCGCGCCGACCGCGACGCCGTTGTGGATCAGGTCGGCGGCCGGGTTCTCGGCCATGTGGACGTCGGTCGCCATGGCCAGGCCGATGATGCCGCAGAACATGGTGACGGCGAGCAGGCCCATCATGGCGAGGGTGGTCGCCGCGTTCTTGGACTTCGGCTTGCGGAAGGCCGGGACGCCGTTGGAGATGGCCTCCACGCCGGTGAGCGCCGCGCAGCCGGAGGAGAAGGCGCGCAGCAGGAGGAAGATCAGGGCGAAGCCGGCCAGGCCCTGGTGCTCGGGCTTGATCTCGTAGTCCGCGGTCGGGGCGTGCATGTGGTCGCCGAGCACGGCGCCGCGGAACACGCCCCAGACGATCATGATGAAGACGCCCACGACGAAGACGTACGTCGGGATCGCGAAGAGCTTGCCCGACTCCTTGACGCCGCGCAGGTTCATCAGCGTCAGCAGCACGATGACGGCGAGGGCGCAGAAGACCTTGTGCTCGACGACGAACGGGATCGCCGAGCCCAGGTTCTCGATGCCGGAGGAGATGGAGACGGCGACGGTCAGGACGTAGTCGACCAGCAGCGCGCTGGCCACGGTCAGGCCGGCCCGGGGGCCGAGGTTGGTGGTCGCCACCTCGTAGTCGCCGCCGCCGCTCGGGTAGGCGTGGACGTTCTGCCGGTAGGACGCGACCACGGTGAACATCAGCACGACCACCGCGACGGCGATCCAGGGGCTGAAGTGGTACGCCGACACGCCCGCGATGGACAGGACCAGCAGCACCTCGCCAGGGGCATATGCCACAGAGGAGAGCGGGTCGGAGGCGAAGACGGGGAGGGCGACGCGCTTCGGCAGGAGGGTCTCCCCCAGCCGGTCACTGCGCAGTGCGCGCCCGATCAGAATCCGCTTGGGCACGTCGGTCAGTTTGGACACAACAGAGGATCGTAAGCGTTCGAACGGGGGGTCGCCCACCCGCCACCCCCACCGCGGCCGTCCTCTGCTCTCCGGGTGAAATCACAGAGCCGTGCGGCTACGGATTCCGCAGGTGACGGGCTTGGTGTGCCTATATGACAAAACTCGTTCCGCCCATGCGAATCTCGCCACTTCAGCGGCCCTTCGCCGCCGCCCAGGAGGCCGTATGCCCGCGCACGCAGAGCTGATCGGTGCCCTCGCCGCACTCGTCGGCCTCGGATTCCTCACCCGTGCCAGCGTGCGCAGCATCGGGCGCCGCCGACCCTCGGCCCGCCCGTGACCCCGGGCCCTCCACCCCGCCGATACGTTGGTCCCGGACGGGGGAACCCGGCGTCGCGGGCCCCTGGAGGGGTCAGGGCCGACGGTCACCGGCATGATGGTCCCCCGCGGCCCGCGCACTGGCCGCACCATGCCGCCAGGTGAGCCGAAAGAGAGACATGAGCACAACAGAAACGCAGGCCGGAAGGCCTGTCCGAAGGCCCGCAGGAAGCACGGTGTGACGCGATGCATATTGTCATCATGGGCTGCGGGCGCGTGGGCTCCGCTCTCGCCCACGCCCTGGAACAGCAAGGGCACACGGTCGCCGTGATCGACCAGGACCCCACCGCCTTCCGCCGCCTGGGCTCCTCGTTCGGCGGCCGCCGGGTCACCGGCGTCGGCTTCGACCAGGACACCCTGCGCGAGGCCGGCATCGAGGAGGCCGGTGCCTTCGCCGCCGTCTCCAGCGGCGACAACTCGAACATCATCGCCGCCCGGGTGGCCCGCGAGATGTTCGACGTCGAGCACGTCGCCGCGCGTATCTACGACCCCCGTCGCGCCGAGGTCTACCAGCGCCTGGGCATCCCCACCGTCGCTACCGTCCGCTGGACGGCCGACCAGATGCTGCGCCGCCTGCTGCCCTCGGGCGCCGAGCCGCTGTGGCGCGACCCCACCGGCGGTGTCCAGCTCGCCGAGGTCCACACGGCGGCCTCCTGGGTCGGCCACAAGGTCAGCCGGCTCCAGGACGAGACCGGCGTGCGGGTGGCGTTCCTCACCCGGCTCGGGGAGGCGATCCTGCCCAGCTCCCAGACGGTGCTGCAGGAGGGCGACCTGGTGCACGTGATGATGCGCACCGACGAGGTCGACAAGGTCGAGGCGGCGTTCGCCAAGGGTCCCGAAGAGGAGGGCGGTCACTGATGAGGGTCGCCATTGCCGGAGCAGGCGCGGTCGGCCGTTCGATCGCCGGCGAACTGCTGGAGAACGGCCACGAGATTCTCCTGATCGACAAGGCACCGACCGCCATCTCGGTCGAGCGCGTGCCGATGGCGGAGTGGCTGCTCGCGGACGCGTGCGAGATCACGTCCCTGGACGAGGCGGCGCTCCAGCGCTGCAACGTCGTCATCGCCGCGACCGGCGACGACAAGGTCAACCTGGTCGTCTCCCTGCTGGCCAAGACCGAGTACGGCGTCCCGCGCGTCGTCGCCCGGGTGAACAACCCCAAGAACGAGTGGCTGTTCAACGAGGCGTGGGGCGTGGACGTCGCCGTCTCCACGCCGCGGCTGATGTCGGCCCTGGTCGAGGAGGCGGTGAGCGTCGGGGACCTGGTGCGGCTGCTGCGCTTCAGCCACGGCGACGCGAACCTCGTGGAGCTGACGCTGCCGGAGGAGTCCGCGCTGGCCGGCACCCGGGTCGGCGATGTGCAGTGGCCCGAGGACACGTCCCTGGTCACCATCATCCGCGGCACCCGTGTCCTGGCGCCGTCGCAGGAGGACTCGCTGGAGTCGGGCGACGAGCTGCTCTTCGTCGCGGCGCAGGACCGGGAGGGGCAGCTGGAGGACCTGCTGTCGGCTCGGCGGGGTGGCTCCGCCGGCTGAGCGGGGCCGGGGGCGCCCGGAGCGTTCCGGGCGCCCCCGATCTGCTGTCTCACGTCGGTCGCCGGCGCGTCCTGGCCGGTCGGCCGCGCCCACGCGGCGGGGCCGCACACCGCACGAGCCGCACGTCGGACACAGCCCCGCGCCCCGTACGGGGCGCTGTCGTCACCTACGGGGCGCTGTCGTCACCCCTTGCGGTGGCGGCCGCCCTCGGGCTGCGCGCCGAGGGCGGCCCGCTCCACCGCCCCGGCCTGCTCCGCTGCCCCGGTTTTCTCCACCGCCGCGGCCTTCTCCGCCTCCTCGGCCTTCTCCGCCGCCTCCATCTCCGCGAACACGTCGATCGGCGCGGGCGCCTTCGCCAGGAAGACCCAGGTCAGCCAGACGGCGAGCAGGAAGGGCGGGATCTTCAGGGCCACCAGGACCCAGCCGAGCTGCGTGGTGTCCGCCCACCAGTACAGCGGGAAGAGGATCGCGCACTTGGCGAGCAGGATCAGCCCCCAGGCCCAGCTGGCCTTGGCGTACGCCTTCTTGCGGCCCGGGTTGCGGGTGCGCCAGGAGAGGTTCTCCTTGAAGACCGGGCCGAGGATCAGGCCGATCAGCGGGACACCGGCGAGCGTCGTGATGATGTACGCCAGCCCCAGCGCGCAGGTGTAGAGCATGCCGGGGAGGTAGAAGTCCTTGGCGTTGCCGGTCATCATCGCGAAGACGACGCCGAAGGCCACCCCGAAGACGCCGCTGAAGGCGTGCTTGACGGTGTCCTTCATCGCCAGGCGGACCACGACCAGCACCACCGACACGGCCAGCGCCGCGATCGCCGACATGCGCAGGTCCTTGTTGACCGTGTAGATCGTGACGAAGAGCAGACCCGGCAGAACCGTCTCGATCATGCCCCGCACGCCGCCGAAGGCTTCGAAGAGGGCGGCCTCCGTCACCGCCCGCGCGTCGTCCGCTCCCGTGTCCTCAATGTCCTCAGTCGGCTTGTCGAGGGACGTCACCGGCTACTCCCGTCCGAGGGGTCGCAGTTCGTACTTGGGGTTGAACAGCACCCGGCGGCCCCGGCTCATGGAGATCCGGCCCGATGCGATGAGTTTGCGTCCCGGTTCTATGCCCGTGATGGAACGCCTGCCCAGCCACACGACGTCCAAAGCCGCGGAGCCGTCGAACAACTCGGCCTCCAGCGCCGGGACTCCCGCCCGCGGACGCAGCGTGACCGTGCGCAAGGTACCAGTAACCGAGACGACCTGCCGGTCCTGGCAGTCGCCGATGCGGGTGCAGCCGGTGGTCTCGGCGTCCTCCCGCAGCTCCTCCGACTCCAGGTCCTCCTGGGAGGACGAGAGCCGGTCGAACATGCGCCGGAAACGGCCCACCGGCTTGCCGGAACGAGGAACAGCGCTCATACCTGAAGCGTACCGGGACGCGCCGACAGCCAGGCATCCGCCGGGGAGTGAAGCGGAACGCTCACTTCTCGAACCGGTAGCCCATGCCGGGCTCGGTGACGAAGTGCCGCGGGTGGGCGGGGTCCGCCTCCAGCTTGCGGCGCAGCTGTGCCATGTAGACGCGCAGATAGTTCGTCTCCGTGCCGTAGGACGGCCCCCACACCTCCTGGAGCAGCTGTTTCTGGCTGACCAGGCGGCCGGTGTTGCGCACCAGCACCTCCAGCAGATGCCATTCGGTGGGGGTCAGCCGTACGTCCTTCCCGCCCCGGACGACCTTCTTGGCGGCCAGGTCGACGCTGAAGCCGCCCGTGTCCACGATCACCTCGTCCGTGCCGCCCGGCACCGGCTCGGCCCGGCGGACCGCGGCCCGCAGCCGGGCCAGCAGTTCGTCCATGCCGAAGGGCTTGGTGACGTAGTCGTCGGCACCCGCGTCCAGCGCCTCCACCTTCTCGTCGGAGGAGTGCCGGGCGGACAGCACCAGGATGGGCACCCGGGTCCAGCCCCGCAGCCCCTTGATCACGTCGACGCCGTCCATGTCGGGCAGGCCCAGGTCGAGGACGATCACGTCGGGGTGGCGGGCGGCGGCGAGCTGGAGGGCGGTGGCGCCGTCGTGGGCGGCGTCGACCTCGTACTGGCGCGCCTTGAGGTTGATCACGAGGGCACGCACGATCTGCGGCTCGTCGTCGATCACGAGCACCCGGGTCATCGGGCAGCCTGCCTTTCTGCTGGGGAAGCACTACGGGGTCGAGCGGCCGGTCCCGCCGCGCGCACCGTGAGGACCATGGTGAGGCCGCCGCCGGGGGTGTCCTCCGCGTCGAGGGTGCCGCCCATGGCCTCGGCGAAGCCGCGGGCCACGGCCAGGCCGAGCCCGACCCCGGCGCCGCGCGGGGCGTCCCCGTACCGCTGGAAGGGCTCGAATATGCGGTCCTTGGCCTCGTCCGGCACGCCGGGCCCCCGGTCGACGATCCGGACCTCGACCCGGTCCCCGAGGGCGCTGGCGGCGACCAGGACGCCGGCGCCGGGCGGGCTGTACTTGACGGCGTTCTCGACCAGGTTGGCCACCGACCGCTCCAGCAGCCCGGGGTCGACGGCGACCATGGGCAGGGTCTCGGGGATGTCCGCCTCGACGTCGGCCTCGGCGACCCCGACCAGGGCCATCGGCACCACCTCGTCGAGGTCGATCTCGCGGATCAGCGGGGTGACCGTGCCGGTCTGGAGCCGGGACATGTCGAGCAGGTTGCCCACCAGGTGGTCGAGGCGGTCGGCGCCCTCCTCGATGCCCTCCAGCAGCTCGGCCTGGTCCTCCTCCGACCACGCCACGTCGTCGGAGCGCAGACTGGAGACGGCCGCCTTGATCCCGGCCAGCGGGGTGCGCAGGTCATGGCTGACGGCGGCCAGCAGGGCGGTGCGGATGCGGTTGCCCTCGGCCAGCGTGCGGGCCTGGTCGGCCTCCTCGCGCAGCCGCCGCCGGTCCAGTACGACGGCGGCCTGGGCGGCGAAGGCTGCGAGCACCCGGCGGTCCTCGGCGGGCAGCACCCGGCCGGTCAGCGCCAGCGCCATGTGGTCGCCGACCGGCATGTCCACGTCCGCGTCCTCGGGGCGTTCGACGGGCGGTCCCTGGCCGGCCCGGCCGGCGCAGGTCCAGGGCGCGACGTCGCTCTCGCGCTCCAGGAGGGCGGCCGACTCCAGGCCGAAGGTCTCCCGGACCCGTTCCAGCAGGGCCTCCAGGCTGGTCTCGCCGCGCAGCACGTCACCGGCGAGGAAGGAGAGGATCTCCGACTCGGCGCGCAGCCGGGCCGCCTGGTGGGTGCGCCGGGCCGCCAGGTCGACGACCGAGGCGACGGAGACGGCGACGCCGACGAATATCGCGAGCGCCAGGATGTTCTTGGGGTCGGAGATGGTGATGCGGCTGACCGGCGGGGTGAAGAACCAGTTCAGCAGCAGCGAGCCGACCGCGGCCGAGGCGAGCGCCGGGTAGAGCCCGCCCAGCAGCGCCGCGGCGACGGTGAGCGCCAGGTAGAGCAGGACGTCGTTGGCGAGGCCGAGGTGGACGCTGTCCAGCACGGGCGTCAGCAGCAGCGGGCCGCCGATGCCGGCGAGCCAGCCCCACAGCAGCCGCCACCGGCCCAGCCGGGCGCCGCGGGCCACGGGCAGTCCGCGGCCCTTGGCGACCTCCTCGTGGGTGACGATGTGCACGTCCAGGTCGGGTCCCGACTCGCGGGCGACCGTGGCGCCGACGCCGGGACCGAAGACGTACTGCCAGGTCTTGCGGCGGGAGGAGCCCAGCACGATCTGGGTGGCGTTGACACCGCGCGCGAAGTCCAGCAGGGCGGCCGGTATGTCGTCGCCGACCACGTGGTGGAAGGTGCCGCCGAGGTCCTCGACCAGGGTGCGCTGCACCGCCAGCTCCTTCGGGGAGGCGGAGGTCAGCCCGTCGCTGCGGGCTATGTAGACGGCGAGCACCTCGCCGCCGGCGCCCTTCTCCGCGAGGCGCGCGGCCCGCCGGATCAGCGTCCGGCCCTCGGGTCCGCCGGTCAGGCCGACCACGATCCGCTCCCGGGAGCCCCAGATGCGCGACACCCGGTGGTCGCTGCGGTACTGCTTCAGATACGCGTCGACCCGGTCGGCGACCCACAGCAGGGCCAGCTCCCGCAGGGCGGTGAGGTTGCCGGGGCGGAAGTAGTTCGACAGGGCCGCGTCGACCTTGTCGGGCTGGTAGACGTTGCCGTGCGCCATGCGGCGGCGCAGCGCCTCGGGGTCCATGTCGACCAGCTCGATCTGGTCGGCGCGGCGCACCACCTCGTCCGGCACGGTCTCCCGCTGCCGTACGCCGGTGATGGACTCGACGACGTCGCCGAGCGACTCCAGGTGCTGGATGTTGACGGTGGAAACGACGTCGATCCCGGCGGCCAGCAGTTCCTCCACGTCCTGCCAGCGCTTGGCGTTGCGCACGCCGGGGACGTTGGTGTGGGCCAGCTCGTCCACCAGGGCCACCCGGGGGCGCCGGGCCAGCACCGCGTCCAGGTCCATCTCCTCGAAGAGCGTGCCGCGGTACTCCACCGTCCGGCGCGGCACCTGCTCCAGGCCGCGCAGCATCACCTCGGTACGCGGCCGGCCGTGGTGCTCCACGAAGGCCACGGCGCAGTCGGTGCCGCGCTCCACCCGGCGGTGCGCCTCGGACAGCATGGCGTACGTCTTGCCGACGCCCGGCGCCGCGCCGAGGTAGATCCGAAGCCTGCCGCGTCCCATGTCCTCATTGTCTTCCGCCACCCGCCGGCCGCCGACCGCTGCCCGCGCAGCGTCGACCCTACGACCGGCGACCGGGGCGAATCGGACGGATCGCGGCGCCCGCGGCGTCTTTGACGCAACTCTGACGCGGGGGGGGGGCCGCCGTAGACGACGGAGGGCCGCGTACCCCGGGCGGGGTACGCGGCCCTTCGCACGTGGCGCGGCACGCGGCCTCGCACGCTCCGGCGTACGCGGCCCCTGCACGCGCGGCACGCGTGCTGCCTCGTACGCCGCGGTGGGGTACGGGCCCCTTCGCGCGCGGGGAGCACGCGGCACTGCCTCCGGCGGGCACCCGGCCCGCCACGCTCGGTGGAGTGCGGGACCGTCCGCCCCCGGCGCGGAACAGACTCCTGCACGCCGGGGCATGCCGCCGCCCCGCGCGTCGCGGCGGTCAGCGGACCTCGGTGATCTCCGGTCCGCGCTGGAGCTGGCCCATGCCGCCGGCGAAGCGGGAGCCCTCTTCCTGCTGGACGCCCTCGGGGACCATCTGCGCGTCGTTCGGCAGCTTCAGGACGATGGGGTCGCGGGGGGCCATCGGGCCCTCGCCGCGGACCACGACCGTGTCCCGGAAGATCTGCTCCAGCAGACCGGCCGCCTGCGGCTGCACCGCGCCCTGCCCGGAGATCACACCGCGCAGGAACCAGCGGGGGCCGTCCACGCCGACGAACCGCACCACCTGGAAGCCACCGGTGCCGTCCGGCAGCTTGACCGGCACCTGGGCCCGCAGCTCCCAGCCGAGGGGGCCCTCGACCTCGTCGATGATGCCGCCCTGCTGGGTGATCCCGTTGGCGATCTCCTCGCGGACCTCGCCCCAGATGCCCTCGCGCTTGGGGGCGGCGAACGCCTGGAGCTGGATGGCGCTGTCGCGCAGCACGACGGTGGCCGCGACGATCGCGTCGCCCGCGACCTCCACCCGCAGTTCCATGCCGTCGACGCCGGGCACGAACAGGCCGCCCAGGTCGACCCGGCCCTCGGACGGGTCACGGACCTCGGTGCTGTCCCAGGGCCCGTCGGGCCGCGGCTCCGGCTCCAGCCGTACGCGGGTGCCCTCGTCGTCCGCCTCGGTGTCGACGCTGTCGACGACCTGCTCGGCCTCGCCGGCCGCGTCCTCGGCGGCACCCTTCTTCTTGCGACGTCCGAACACGTCACTGTCCTTCCCGGTCGGATACGACCGAAGCGTATCGATTCCCACCCGTCGGACCGCCTTCGACGGCCCGACCGCTTGTGCCGCTTGCCGGGTCCGCGCCGGCGTGTCCGCCGGTGGACCCGAAGCCCCCCTCGGCCCGTGCCGAATCGGGAAGTTCCGCGACCTGGCGGAAGCGGACCCTCTCGACCTGCTGGACGACCAGTTGGGCAATCCGGTCGAAGCGCTCGAACCGCACGGCCTCGCGCGGGTCGAGATTCACCACGATCACCTTGATCTCCCCACGGTACCCGGCATCAATCGTCCCCGGGGCATTCACGAGGGCGACACCGCAGCGGGCCGCGAGGCCGGAACGGGGGTGCACGAAGGCCGCGTACCCCTCGGGGAGCGCCACAGACACGCCCGTGGGCAGGACGGCCCGCTCACCGGGCGCCAGCTCGCACGCGACGGTGGTCCGCAGATCCGCGCCCGCGTCGCCGGGGTGCTCGTACGTCGGAAGCGGTACGTCCGGATCGACGCGCCGGAGCAGGACCTCCAGCGGGGCGCGGCTCACGGGTTCACCTCGAAGGCGCGCGCCCGGCGCACCTGGTCCGGGTCGTCCAGCGCGGCCCGGATCTCCTCCGGCCGGCCGTGGTCGGTGAAGTGTTCGACCTTGACCTCGACGAAGAGGGCGTCCGCGCGGACCGCGACGGGGCCGTCGGGGCCGCCGATCCGGCCGGTGGCGGTGGAGTAGATCTTGCGGCCGGCCACCGCGGTCACCTCGGCCGCCAGGTGCAGGGTGGTGCCGACCGGCACGGGCAGCAGGAAGTCGGTCTCCAGCCGTCCGGTCACCGCGATCGTGCGCAGCAGCCAGCCGAGCGAGCCGAGGGTCTCGTCCAGGGCGCTGGCCAGCACCCCGCCGTGCGCGAGGCCGGGGGCGCCCTGGTGGGCGGGCTGGACGGTGAACTCCGCGGTGATCGTCACGCCCTCGCCGGCCCGCGCCGCCAGGTGCAGTCCGTGGGGCTGGTCGCCGCCGCAGCCGAAGCACTGCCCGTAATGGGCGCCGAGCAGCTCGCCGGGGGCGGGCGCGTCGGGGTGCCGTACGGGTTTCACCGCGTCGACGGGGGGCTGAAGGGCCGGGGAAGTACCACTCACAGGCGCAGACCTTACCTGTCCGACCTGGCTGCGGCCCCGCCGCGAATCCGTGCCAAGCTTGGCTCCATGCAGCTCTCCGCCGCCCCGTACGAAGAACGCCTCACCACGCCCCGCTCCTCGTGGCTGCTGTGCTTCCTGGTGGGTCTCGCGATCGCCATCGTCCTGGTGCCCTTCGGCACGCTCCCGATCCTCGGCGGCCTGGCCTGCGGTACGGCCGCGGCGGCGGTCGTCGCCAGTTCGTACGGCTCGGTCCGCATCCGGGTCGTGGGCGGCTCGCTGATCGCGGGCGAGGCGAAGATCCCGGTCACGGCGCTGGGCGAGGCGACGGTGATGGACGCGGAGGAGGCCCGTGCCTGGCGCACGTACAAGGCCGACACCCGCGCCTTCCTGCTGCTGCGCGCCTACATCCCGACGGCGCTGCGCGTCGAGGTCACCGACCCCGACGACCCGACGCCGTACCTGTACCTGTCGACCCGCGAGCCCGAGCGGCTGGCCGAGGCGCTGGAGGCGGCGAAGGCGGCCGTGTGATCGGCGGCCTTCCCGGCCCGGCCGCCGTGTCCGGCGGCTCTCCTGGCCTGCGGTCTTCCCGCCACGCCGCTCCGGCACCCGGTGGTGGGCGGCCTTTCCCGTCAGCCGGCCGCTGCCGGCCACGGTGATCCGCGGGTCCGCTGCCGCGCCGCTCCCGGCGCCTCACCGTCAGCGGTCTTCCTCGTCGCCCCGCTCCCGGACGTCCAGTTCCAGCGCGTCCTCGGGCGTCTCCAGGGCCGGCAGGGCGGGCAGCTTCTCCCAGGGCACCTGGTGCTTGCGCAGGTCGGCCCGGACGCGGGCGGCGAGCTTGTGGGTGTCGCGGCGGTTCATGACCGCGCCGACGGCGGCTCCGACCATGAACGGCATCAGGTTGGGCAGGTTGCGCACCATCCGCTTCATGATCTGCTGGCGCAGCTGGCGCTTCAGATGGCCGTTCACGGCCGTGCCGAACGTCGACGGTCTGGTCACGTCGATGCCGCGCTCGTCCGACCAGGCGTTCAGGTACGCGGTGCTGCGCTGGGTGAGGCCGCCGGGCGGGCGTACGCCGTAGACCTCGTGGAGTTCGGCGATCAGCTTCAGCTCGATGGCCGCGACGCCGGTCACCTCCGCGGCCAGTTCGGTGGGCATGGCCGACGGCACGGGCAGCATCGCCGCCGCGCCGACGCCCGCGCCGACGGTGGCCGTGGCCTTGGTCGCACCGGCCACCAGCCGGTCGGCCAGTTCCTCGGGCCCGAGGCCGGGAAAGTGACGCCGGAGCGTCGCCAGGTCCCGTACGGGGACCCGCGGGGCGATCTCGATGACGCGGTCGGCGAGGTGCGCCAAGGCGGCCCTGGCGCGGTCGCCGCCCTTGCGGGCACCCGCTGTCGCCTTCTGCCGGAGCACCGCCGCCCGGCGTCGGGCAGCGGGCCCCTCGGTCGGCACCGGCACCGGGAGGTCAGTCCGGTCGGCGGCCGGTTCGAGCGAGGCCGTCCCCGGGAGGGTCGGGCCTCGCTCGTCGTCACGCGCGCGGTGGGGGCCGTCGGGCGGCCCTTGGTCCGCTCCCCGCTGGGAGAAGCGGCGCTTCCAGGGAGGGGTCGAGCCAGTCACGGCCGACCCCGCCTCAGTCGCAGTCGCGGCAGATCGGCTGGCCGTTCTTCTCCCGGGCCAGCTGGCTGCGGTGGTGCACCAGGAAGCAGCTCATGCAAGTGAACTCGTCCTGCTGCTTGGGCAGTACTCGGACTGCCAGTTCCTCGTTCGAGAGGTCGGCTCCGGGAAGTTCCAGGCCTTCCGCGGCCTCGAACTCGTCGACGTCCACGGCGGAAGCCGACTTGTCGTTCCGGCGAGCCTTCAGCTCTTCGAGGCTGTCCGAGTCGACGTCGTCGTCGGTCTTGCGTGGAGTGTCGTAATCGGTTGCCATGTCGCTCTCCCCCTCTGGGTGTCTGCGGTGTCTCCAGCGCACGTAACGCGTGAGAGGCCGGACTTGTGCCCGACCCGAGGCGGAGATTTTGCCTCACATCAAGGTCTGTTACTCAATCGACACCCAACCGGACTCCGCTCGAGTGATCGGCTTGGATGGCGATGGGGACCGTACACGGTCCGAATACCGCACGCCAAAGGCGTCTCACCGTGTACTTCCCGTGATCAAGACCCCTGAAAACCCGGACTTTCCCGGCTTTCCGACAGAGTTCTCGGCCACGGAGAGTGGATGGCCGGAAAAGCGCCGCTGTGATCGATCACACAGGCGAGCACCGGAGCCTCGGTCCGAAAATTCCGCGCAAAGCGAACAAGCCCGGACCTCGGAACAGTGATCGGCGTCATGATCTCAGATCGGCGCGCCGCCTCAGACCGGCAGGGTCACCCTCATCACGAGGCCACCTCCCTCGCGCGGCTGGGCGTAGATGTGGCCGCCGTGCGCCCGGGCCACGGAACGGACGATGGACAGCCCGAGGCCGACGCCCTTGTCGCTGCCGGTCCGCTCCGTGCGCAGCCGCCGGAACGGCTCGAAGATGTTGTCGATCTCGTACGCCGGCACCACCGGGCCGGTGTTCGTCACCACGAGGACCGCCTGGCCGTGCTCCACCTCGGTGGTGACCTCGACCCAGCCGCCCTCGGCGATGTTGTACCGCACCGCGTTCTGCACCAGGTTCAGGGCGATGCGCTCCAGCAGGACGCCGTTGCCCTGGACGACGGCGGGCGCGCGCTGCCCACGCAGTTCGACGCCCTTGGCCTCGGCCTCGGCCAGGGTCTGGTCGACGGCCTGGGTCGCGACCTCGGCGAGGTCCACGGGCTTGCGCTCCACTATCTGGTTGTCGCTGCGGGCGAGCAGCAGCAGGCCCTCCACGAGCTGCTCACTGCGCTCGTTGGTGGCCAGCAGGGTCTTGCCGAGCTGCTGGAGCTCCACCGGGGCGCCGGGGTCCGACAGGTGCACCTCCAGGAGCGTGCGGTTGATCGCCAGCGGGGTGCGCAGTTCGTGCGAGGCGTTGCCGACGAAGCGCTGCTGGGCGGTGAACGCCCGCTGGAGGCGCTCCAGCATCTCGTCGAAGGTGTCCGCCAGCTCCTTGAGCTCGTCGTCCGGGCCGTCCAGCTCGATCCGGCGGGACAGGTCGGAGCCCGCCACCGCGCGTGCGGTGCGGGTGATCCGGCCCAGCGGCGACAGGACCCGGCCCGCCATGGCGTAGCCGAACGCGAAGGCGATCACGGCCAGGCCCAGCAGGGCCAGCAGCGAACGGCTGAGCAGACTGTCCAGGGCGTGCTGGCGCTGCTCGTTGACGCAGTCGTTCATCGCGGAGTTGAACACGTCGGGCTCCGCGTTGGTGGGCAGGTTGCAGGTGTTGCTGGTGACGCTGCCCGAGGTGATCTTGAACGGCAGGTCGCTGCCCACGTTCAGGGCCTGCGCCGCCAGCAGGTAGATGATCGACAGCAGCACGATGCCGGCGATCAGGAACATGCCGCCGTACAGCAGCGTGAGCCTTATCCGGATGGTGGGGCGCAGCCACGGGAAAGGGGTGGCCGACGGGGGGTCCCAGGTGGGTTTCGGAGGTGCCTGCGGGGGCGCGGGGGACGCAGCCACGGCCGATCAGATCCGGTAGCCGGAGCCGGGCACGGTGACGATCACCGGGGGCTCGCCGAGCTTGCGGCGCAGGGTCATCACGGTCACCCGGACGACGTTGGTGAACGGGTCGGTGTTCTCGTCCCAGGCCTTCTCCAGGAGCTGCTCGGCGGAGACGACCGCGCCCTCACTGCGCATGAGCACTTCCAGGACGGCGAACTCCTTGGGCGCGAGCTGCACCTCCTTGCCGTCGCGGAAGACCTCGCGGCGGTTGGGGTCGAGCTTGATCCCGGCGCGCTCCAGGACCGGCGGCAGGGGCACGCTGGTGCGCCGGCCGAGGGCCCGGACCCGGGCGATCAGCTCGCTGAACGCGAAGGGCTTGGGCAGATAGTCGTCGGCGCCGATCTCCAGCCCCTCGACCCGGTCGCTGACGTCACCGGAGGCCGTGAGCATCAGCACGCGCGTGGGCATGCCGAGTTCGACGATCTTGCGGCAGACGTCGTCGCCGTGGACGAGGGGAAGGTCGCGGTCGAGGACGACCACGTCGTAGTCGTTGACGCCGATGCGCTCGAGGGCGGCCGCACCGTCGTACACGACGTCGACGGCCATGGCCTCCCGGCGCAGTCCGGTGGCCACCGCATCGGCGAGCAGCTGCTCGTCCTCGACGACGAGTACGCGCACGTCGCTTGTCCTTCCTGTGTCCGCCCGGCCGCGCCTGGAGGGCGCACGCGGGCAGGGGTCTGGTGGGTGTGTTGACCTCCATCCTGCCCTTTTCGGCCATAAGTCGGCTGTAAGGCGAGAGCGGGGGGCCGGCGGTGCTCAGCGGTCTTCGGCGGCGCACGGCGCCGCACGGCGGGCCGGGGCTCCCCGGGTGCCCGGGAGAAAAGCGGATCCGAACGGGAATGCGAGATTTTCTCGGAAGGTTGAGGTTTCCGCGGAAGGGAGCGGGGGGAGGACGGCTTTACACCCCGCGATCACGCTCTGCCCGTACCGCACGACCGGCGGTGCGCGGCGACCCTTCGCCACAGGGCGGGCGCGGGTGTCCGGCACCGTCGCCGCCCGGCCGCGCGGCGCTGGGCACCTGTCGCAGACGTGATCGCCCCTTCCGAACGGCACACCCCCGTGCCATCGACCCACGACCCAGGACGAGGGGGCGCAGCATGGACGCTTTCACCACAGGACTTCTGCAGCGCATAAAGGCGACCGAGTCCGACCTGTCGCGGGCCCGTGACGAGGGGGACGACTTCCTCGTCGAGGTGGAACTCGGCGAGCTGGACGACCTCCGCCGCCTCGCCGCCGAGCACGGCGTGGAGGTCACCGCGACCAGCGGCTGACCGCCCGCGCGCTCACCGGACCGCGCCCGCACGACACCGCACCCCCGGCGAATCCAGCGCCGGGGGTGCGGTGCGTCCGTCGGGGCGGGCGGCCTCAGTCGTGCCAGGCGCCGAGTTCCTCCAGGAGCCGCTGGAGGGGCTCGAAGACGCCCGGGGTGGCGGCGACGGTCAGGTCGTCCGTCGGCCGCTCACCGGGGCGTCCGCCGGTCAGCGCGCCCGCCTCCCGGGCGATGAGGTCACCGGCGGCACGGTCCCAGGGGTGCAGACCGCGCTCGTAGTACCCGTCGAGGCGGCCCGCGGCCAGGTCGCACAGGTCGATCGCGGCCGAGCCGCCGCGCCGGATGTCGCGCAGCCGCGGGATCAGCTGCCGGGCGACCTCCGCCTGGTGCGTGCGGACCTCGGCGACGTAGTTGAACCCGGTGGAGACCAGGGCCTGGTCCAGCGGCGGCGCGGGCCGGCAGGTGAGCCGGCGCTCACCGTCCCAGGAGCCGGTCGCCCAGGCCCCGCCGCCGCGTATCGCGTGGTACGTCTCGCTGCGCATCGGCGCCGCGACCACCCCGGCGACGGTCTCGCCGTCCTGCTCGGCGGCGATGGAGACGGACCAGGTGGGCAGCCCGTAGAGGTAGTTCACCGTGCCGTCGAGCGGGTCGATCACCCAGCGGACCCCGCTGGTGCCCTCGACGGAGGCGCCCTCCTCGCCGAGGAAGCCGTCGTCCGGGCGGCGGTCGGCGATCAGCGTGGTGATCAGCTTCTCCGCCGCGATGTCCATCTCGGTGACCACGTCGATCGGACTGGACTTGGTGGCGGCGACCGCGAGGTCGGCGGGGCGCCCGTCCCGCAGCAGCTCGCCCGCGCGGCGGGCGGCCTCCCGGGCGGTCTCCAGGAGCTCGGCGTGCAGGGGGTCGGTCACGTCGGTCACAGGGCTGGTCACGGCCTTCCTCACGCGTAGGGGCTGTCGGCGCCCGCGGCGGCGGGGCGGGGGGCGCGGGCCGGGCAGCAGCCCACCGGGCACAGGTTGTGACTGGCGCCCAGCGCTCCCAGCGCGCACGGCGTGACGGCGCGGCCCTGCTCGGCGGCGGCGCGCTCCAGGACCAGGTCGCGGATCGCGGCGGCGAACCGCGGGTCGGCGCCGACGGTGGCCGAGCGGCGCACCGGCAGCCCCAGCTCCTCCGCCTTGGCCGTGGCCTCCGTGTCGAGGTCGTAGAGGACCTCCATGTGGTCGGAGACGAAGCCGATGGGGGCCATGACGACGGCCGGGACCCCGGCCGCGTGCCGCTCCTCCAGGTGGTCGCAGATGTCGGGCTCCAGCCACGGGATGTGCGGGGCGCCGGAACGGGACTGGTAGACGAGCTGCCAGGGCCGGTCGACGCCGGTGCGCTCGCGGACCGCGTCGGCGATCACCTGGGCCACGTCCAGGTGCTGGCGGACGTAGGCGCCGCCGTCGCCGTGCCCCTCCACCGGGCCGGAGGTGTCGGCGGCGGAGGTCGGGATGGAGTGGGTGGTGAAGGCGATCTGGGCGCCGTCGCGGACCTCCTCGGGAAGGTCGTTGATCGACCGCACCAGGCCGTCGACCATCGGCTCGACGAAGCCCGGGTGGTTGAAGTAGTGCCGCAGCTTGTCGATCCTCGGCAGCTCCAGGCCCTCCTCCTGGAGGGCGGCCAGGGAGTCGGCGAGGTTCTCGCGGTACTGGCGGCAGCCCGAGTAGGAGGCGTACGCGCTGGTGGCGAGGACCAGGATGCGGCGGCGGCCGTCGCGGACCATCTCGCGCAGGGTGTCCGTCAGGTAGGGCGCCCAGTTGCGGTTGCCCCAGTAGACCGGCAGGTCCAGGCCGTGCTCGGCGAAGTCCTTGCGCAGGCTGTCCAGCAGGGCGCGGTTCTGGTCGTTGATCGGGCTGACCCCGCCGAAGAGGAAGTAGTGCTGGCCCACCTCCTTCAGGCGTTCCTTGGGGATGCCGCGGCCGCGCGTCACGTTCTCCAGGAACGGGACGACGTCGTCGGGTCCTTCAGGGCCGCCGAAGGAGAGCAGGAGGAGGGCGTCGTAGGGGGTGGCATCGAGCACGTCTGGCATGTCTCGATCCTGCCACCCCCCACTGACAACGGGGCCACGGCGGGGGTGTTCCCCGTACCGGCTGGTCCGGACGGGTGCACCCGGGTCACCCGCCCAGTAAGCTGTATCGACTGCGTTCGGACCTTACGCGGATCCCACTGAGCCGTTACTGAGCCGTTTCCCGGAGACCCCGTTGCCCAGCCCCTACCGCGCCCTGTTCGCCGCCCCCGGCTCCAAGGGCTTCTCCGCCGCGGGCTTCCTCGGCCGGATGCCGCTGTCGATGATGGGCATCGGCGTGGTGACCATGGTCTCGCAGCTCACCGGGCGGTACGGGCTGGCCGGGGCGCTCTCCGCCACCATCGCGCTGGCCGCCGCCGTGTGCGGCCCCCAGGTCTCCCGGCTGGTGGACCAGTACGGGCAGCGGCGGGTGCTGCGGCCCGCCACCCTGGTCTCGCTGGCCGCGGCGGCCGGGCTGCTGCTCACCGCGCACTTCCGGTGGCCCGAGTGGCTGCTGTTCGTGTGGTGCGTCGGCATCGGCTGTGTGCCCAGCCTCGGCGCGATGGTCCGGGCCCGCTGGGCGGCCCTGTACCGCGGCACGCCGCAGCTGCACACCGCGTACAGCTTCGAGTCCGTGGTCGACGAGGTCTGCTTCGTCTTCGGGCCGATCATCTCGATCGGCCTGTCCACGGCCTGGTTCCCGGAGGCGGGGCCGCTGCTGGCCGCCTGTTTCCTCGCGGCCGGCGTTTTCTGGCTGACCGCGCAGCGCGCCACCGAGCCCGAGCCGCACCCCCGGGACCGTGGCGGCGCCGGCGGCAGCGCGCTGCGCTCCAAGGGGCTCCAGGTCTTCGTCGGCACCTTCGTGGCCACCGGCGCGATCTTCGGGTCGGTCGACGTGGTCACCGTGGCCTTCGCCGAGGAGGAGGGTCACAAGGCCGCCGCGAGCCTGGTCCTCGCCGTCTACGCGGCCGGGTCCTGCGTGGCCGGCATGGTGTTCGGACTGCTGCGCTTCGCGGGACCGCCCGCGCGCCGCTGGCTGCTGGGCGTCTGCGCGATGGCCGTGAGTATGATCCCACCCCTACTGGTCGGAAACCTGCCGTCTCTGGCCGTGGCGCTGTTCGTTGCGGGCCTGTCCATCGCTCCGACGATGATCACGACGATGTCCCTCATCGAAGAGCACGTACCACGCGCACAGCTCACCGAGGGCATGACCTGGGTGAGCACCGGCCTCGCGGTCGGCGTCGCGCTCGGTTCCGCCGCCGGCGGCTGGGTGATCGACGCGGCGGGGGCGAGCGCCGGGTACGGGGTTCCGGCGGTGGCCGGTGCCGTCGCGCTGGCGGTCGGTTTCCTCGGGTTCCGCCGGCTCAAGCGGCCGGCCGCGGGTCGGGGAGGCATCGTTGAGCAGCACAGCGAGCGTGAGCGGCAGGAACGGCACCTGGCGTAACTGGGGCGGCACCGTCGCGGCCCGTCCCGCGCGGGTGGTCGCCCCCGCCTCGGCCGAGGAACTGGCCGAGGCGGTGCGCCGGGCCGCCGAGGACGGACTGCCGGTCAAGGCCGTGGGCACCGGGCACTCGTTCACGTCGATAGCGGCCACCGACGGACTGCTGATACGCCCCGACCTGCTGACCGGTATCCGCCACGTCGACCGGGAGGCGATGACCGTCACGGTGGAGGCCGGCACGCCGCTCAGGCGGCTGAACCTCGCCCTCGCGCGCGAGGGCCTGTCGCTGGCCAACATGGGCGACATCATGGAGCAGACGGTCTCCGGGGCGACCTCCACCGGCACCCACGGCACGGGCCGCGACTCCGCCTCGCTCGCCGCCCAGATCCGGGCCCTGGAACTGGTCACCGCCGACGGCTCCGTCCTCACCTGCTCCGCGGAGCGGAACCCGGACGTCTTCGCCGCCGCCCGCGTCGGCCTCGGCGCGCTGGGCGTCGTCACCGCCGTCACCTTCGCCGTGGAGCCGCTCTTCCTGCTCACCGCGCGCGAGGAGCCGATGCCGCTGGACCAGGTCCTGTCCCGGTTCGACGAACTGTGGACGGAGAACGAGCACTTCGAGTTCTACTGGTTCCCGCACACCGGGAACACCAACACCAAGCGCAACAACCGCAGCGCGGGCCCGGAACGCCCGGTGGGGCGGCTGCGGAGCTTCTACGAGGACGAGTTCCTCTCCAACGGCGTCTTCCAGGCCGCCAACTGGGTCGGCCGCGCCGTACCCGCCACGGTCCCGGCGATCGCCCGGATCTCCAGCAGGGCCCTGTCCGCGCGTACGTACACGGACATCCCCTACAAGGTCTTCACCTCACCGCGCCGGGTGCGCTTCGTGGAGATGGAGTACGCCGTTCCGCGCGCGGCCGTGGTCGAGACGCTGCGCGCGCTGAAGGCGATGGTGGACCGCTCCCGGCTGCGGATCAGCTTCCCGGTGGAGGTGCGCACCGCCCCGGCCGACGACATCACGCTCTCCACCGCGTCGGGCCGGGACAGCGCCTACATCGCCGTCCACATGTTCCGCGGCACGCCCTACCGGTCGTACTTCACCGCCGCCGAGCGTGTTTTCACCGCGCACGAGGGCCGGCCGCACTGGGGCAAGCTGCACACCCGGGACGCGGAGTACCTCTCGCGGGTGTATCCGCGCTTCGGTGAGTTCACGGCGTTGCGGGATCGTCTTGACCCTGACCGTCGGTTCCGGAACGACCACTTGCGGAGGATTCTGGGGACGTAGCCGACGCGGTGGGGTCCTGGGCGGCGGTGCCGCCGGAGCCGTCGCCGTCCTGACCGGCGGTGGCGCTCGGCGTGGGCGCCGGGGAGGACGACGCCGTACCGCCGTCCGTCGCGGAGCCGTCGTCCGACGTGGACGTGCCGTCGTCGGTCGCGGCCGCCGAGCCGGACGGGGTGACCGCCGGGGTGCCGCCCGCACCGGAGCCGGTGGACTCCCCCGGGTCGGGCGACGCCGTGGAGCCGTCCTCGTCCCCCGTCCCGCCCGAGTCCCCGGAGTCCGAGGAGGAGCCGCTGTGGCCGGAGAGCGCGTCGCTCACCGTCGTACTGCTGCCGCCGCTCAGGTTCTGACCGGTGATCAGTTCGTAGGTCGTGATGCCGCCCATGGTGACGCCGAAGACGACGGCCGCGGCGACCACCGGCCGCCGCCAGCTCCTGACCCGCGCCCGGTAGACCGTGCCCTCGCCGAACTCCCCGGAGCGGGACGGGCCGGCGCCCGCGGCCACCGCCCGGGGCTGCTCGGCGGTGCGCCGGACCTTCAACTGCTCGCCGGTGCGCCGGAAGAAGTGCTGGAAGAGCGTGCCGCCACAGGTGGCGACGACGCTGACCACACCGGCGCCGAGGATCGTGCCGTACACCCCGAAGGAGGCGGCGAGCTTGGCGGCCACCACGGCCGCCAGGGCGCTGCCCGCGACCTGGGGCACGCTCAGGTCGATCCGCCTGCCCGAGTCTCCCTCGGTGTTGTTCTCCGTGACGTCGTCAACGGACCTTTCCCGCATCACCGGACCTTGCCTGTCTTTTCCGAACGTGAGCCGACAACTGCACGAGAGGGGGACGTACAGGCGAAACCTTTAGTTCCGTTTCTGGTGATTACGTGAAGTACGCCACCCGAAAGGTCCAGGTACCGGGCGGGAAGGGGCCGGGCGCCCCTTCCCGGTGGAAGTCGGGCGGCGCGCCGATCCACGCGCGTGGCCCGAATGGAGTACTGTTGCGAGCCCTGGGTCCGGTCTCCCGTCAGGGGGTTCAGGGCCTGCAAGGACCGCCGGGAGGGGGCTAGTTGCACTGGGTGACTAAAGTGGTCACTTAGCGTTGCGAATAGGTAACCGTGCCATAACGGCGATCCAGGGCCCCTGCCCGACACGCCGGGCAACTCGGCAAGGTTGTGGCAGGCTGCACCCGGGCAGGCCACACTCGACAGAGCGGAAGCAGCGACGCACGTGACGTCGGCAGGCACCACCCGGGAGGTCCCCATGCCCGAACTGCGTGTCGTGGCCGTCTCGAATGACGGCACACGGCTGGTGCTGAAGGCTGCCGACGCGACGGAGTACACGCTTCCGATCGACGAGCGCCTCCGCGCCGCCGTACGCGGCGACCGTCCTCGCCTCGGCCAGATCGAGATCGAGGTGGAGAGCCATCTCCGCCCCCGCGACATCCAGGCGCGTATACGAGCGGGCGCGACCGCGGAAGAGGTCGCCCAGATGGCCGGAATCCCGGTCGACCGGGTCCGCCGGTTCGAGGGACCCGTCCTCGCCGAGCGCGCCTTCATGGCCGAACGGGCCCGCAAGACACCCGTCCGCCGCCCCGGCGAGAACTCCGGTCCGCCGCTCGGCGAGGCCGTCCAGGAGCGGCTGCTGCTGCGCGGCGCCGACAAGGACACCGTCCAGTGGGACTCCTGGCGCCGCGACGACGGCACCTGGGAAGTGCTGCTGGTCTACCTGGTCGCGGGCGAACCGCACTCGGCGAGCTGGACGTACGACCCGCCCCGGCGGCTCGTCCAGGCCGTCGACGACGAGGCGCGCGCCCTGATCGGCGAGTCCGACGACCTCGCCGCACCCGAGCCCAGCTTCCCGTTCGTGCCGCGCATCGCCCGGCTGCCACGCGACCGGCCGCTGGACCGGCCCGGCGACCGGGAGCGCGAGCGGCCAGGCCTGCCGGCGCCGTCGGCCGAGCCGGTCGCCGAGGAGGGCGAGCGCGACTCGCTGACCAGCCTGCTCGAGGCCGTGCCGAGCTTCCGGGGCGACCTGGTCGTGCCCGAGCGCCCGTCCGCCGCGCCCGAGCCCGTGGAGGAGCCGGCCGAGGAACCGGAGGCCGAGGAGCCCCCGGCCCCCGCCGCGTCGGCCGGGGCGGGATCCGCGTACGCCGATGTGCTCATGCCGCGTTCGGTGAGCAGTCACCGGGACCGGCTGGTCGGCTCCACCGACCGGCAGGCCGAGGCCGACGGGGTCCGGCCCGGGCGCCGGGCGGCGGTCCCGAGCTGGGACGAGATCGTGTTCGGGACGCGGCGCAAGAAGCAGGAGTAGCCGGGCTGCCGTACGACCCCAGGTGAGGGCCGCTCTTCAGGAGAGCGGCCCTCGCTCATGTCGTCAGCACGGGTCCGGTCCCACGGCGACCGGCCGCTCGGGGTCCGCCGACCACTCCGACCACGACCCCACGTACAGCGCGGCCGGAATGCCCGCCACCGCGAGGGCCAGCACCTCGTGCGCGGCGGAGACGCCCGACCCGCAGTACACGCCGACCTCGGTGTCCCCGGCGGCGCCCAGTTCCGCGAAGCGGGCGCGGAGTTCCCCGGCGGACCGCAGCCGCCCGTCCGCCGCGACGTTCTCGGCCGTCGGGGCCGACACCGCGCCCGGGATGTGCCCGCCGACCGGGTCGATCGGCTCGACCTCGCCCCGGTAGCGCTCCCCCGCGCGGGCGTCCAGCAGCAGGCCGGTGCGGGCCAGTTCGGCGGCGCCGTCCGCGTCGAGCAGGCCGGTGGCGGCCGGGGCCGGCTCGAAGTCGCCGGGCGTGGGCACCGGGGCGTCGGTCACGAGCGGCCCCTGCCAGGCCGGCAGTCCGCCGTCCAGGACCCGCGCGTCGGGGTGGCCGGTCCAGCGCAGCAGCCACCAGGCGCGGGCCGCCGCCCAGCCCTGCCCGCCGTCGTAGACGACGACCGGCCGCCGGGCCGACACGCCCGCCCGGCGCATCGCGGCGCCGAACTCCCCGAGATCGGGCAGCGGGTGCCGGCCACCCGGCCCGGGCGGGGCGGCGAGTTCCCGGTCCAGGTCGACGTAGACCGCGCCGGGGAGGTGACCGGCCGCGTACTCGGCACGGCCGTCGAACGGCGGCTCACCGGCCGCCTTGGCCGCGCTGAGCTGCCAGCGGACGTCGAGCAGGACCGGCGGGTCGGTGCCCGCGAGGGCGTTCGCGAGGTCGGATGCGGAGATGATGGCGTTCATGGCCACCATCCTGACGCACCGTCTGGCCGACACGTCGGTGCCGGGTTAACCTGCCCGCCGGGCAAGCTCGATCACGACGCGTACGGGGTCGGGCACAAGTTGTACAGCCGATCGGCATCCGTCAACCAGCGTGCGGAAACGGACAGCACGGCGAGAGCCGGCGCGATGCCGTACGGCCACGGGGTCCGTCAGTGCGGAAGCGACCGGCCACCGCGAGGGGCCGAGAGAAGAGCGACGATGACCGAGTCACGGGGACGGACCGGCCGCGACGGCGACCAGCGCGCCCGGCGCCCGCCCGGCACACCGTGCTGGGTGAGCCTGATGGTGCACGGACTGGACGCCACCCAGGCGTTCTACGGAGCGCTGTTCGGCTGGGAGTTCCGGCCGGGCCCCCAGCAGCTCGGCCCCTACGTACGGGCCTCGCTCGACGGACGGGAGGTGGCCGGCCTCGGACAACTGCCCCCGGACCGGCACCTGCCCGTCGCCTGGACGCCGTACCTCGCCTCCGACGACGTGGACCGGACGGCCGGTGCCGTCCGGCTGTGCGGCGGCACGATCGGCGTGGGGCCGCTGGACGCGGCCGAGGCCGGGCGGATGCTGATCGCCTCCGACCCGGCCGGCGCCGTCTTCGGCGTCTGGCAGGCCGCGGCCCACCTCGGCACGGCCGTCACCGGGGTCCCGGGCACGCCCGCCTGGAACGAGCTGATCACCTACGACGCGGCGGGCGCCGCCACGTTCTACGGGACGGTGTTCGGCCACGCGCCGAAGACGGTGTCCGCCGCCGGCCCCGGCCACGTGACCCTGCACGTCGACGGCCGGCCGGTCGCCGATGTCCGCGGCGTGGGCGACGCCCTGCCCCGGGACCGGGGGCCGCACTGGGTGACGTACTTCGAGACGGCCGACGTGGACGACGCGGTGGCGCGGGTGGCCGGTCTGGGCGGACGTGTGCTGGAGCCGGTCACGGAGGTCGCGCGGGGGCGGGTGGCGGGGGTGGCCGATCCGGAGGGGGCGCGGTTCGTGTTGCTGGAGACCGCGGCGGGGTGAGCGGGAGCCGCGCCGGGCGGGCCGCTCCTCGGGGCCCGCGCCGCCGACCGCCCGGAGGGGCTTGACGTCGACGGCGTCCTCGGGGCCCCGGGCCGTGCCGGCCGAGCAGGTGACGTCCGTCCGGCAGGCGTACCGCCCGGCCGGCGGACGGCGGCTACCGGCCGGTGAGGGTGAACCGCAGGCCCGCTTCCGTGTGTTGCGCCGGGTCTGTCCCGCCAGCCAGGCCCACCTTGCCCCGCACGCCGCCCGCCTCGAAACGGGCGACCGCCTCGGCGGCGGTCAGCTCGTCCCCCTTCGACCCCGACCGTACCTGGCAGTCCACCGGGCCGACCGCCGCGGCCCGCACGGTGACCCGCACTTGACCGGCCCCCGGTGAGGGGCGTCCGGAACGTCGGCCACCTGGGCGCCCTCCGGCCCGCCGAAGTGTTCCATCACCACTGCGCGCATCGTGCTTTTTCCCTCGTTCCCTGTCGTCCCGCATCGCTGTGAGCCGACCTACCGCAAGGTGCTGGCCGAGGAGTGCGCCCGCTGGGGCCTCGTCATCGATCGAACTGGGCACGCGCGTCGTGATCATGCCGCACCGGCATCCGGTCCAGCTCGCCCGCACTGCGGCCACGCTGGACCAGCTCTCCGGTGGCCGGTTCGTCCTCGGTGTCGGCGTGGGCTGGGCCCGGCTGGGTCACCAGGCGCTGAACGTCCCGTTCCACCGGCGCGGCCGGCTCACCGGCGAGTACCTGGCGGCCGTGCGGGAGCCGTGGACCCAGGACCGTGCCTCGTTCCAGGGCGAGACGGTCGCCTTCGACAGCGTCCACACCGCGCCGCGCCCGCACCGCCGGCCCCACCCGCCCGTCCGGGTCGGCGGCAACAGTCCGGCCGCGCTGCGCCGCTGCGCACGGTACGGCGACGCCTGGCACCCGCTGCGGCCGCAGGCGCACTGGCTCCGGCAGGCCGTGCCGGTGCTGCGGCGCCTGGCCGAGGAGGAGGGCCGGCCCGTGCCGGAGCTGTGCCCGCGCATCCAGGTCTCCGTCACCGCGGAACCCCTGGACGAGTGGCGGCGGCCCACCGGCCACGGCACGCTCGCCCAGATCCGCTCCGACGTGGCGGAGCTGGCCGGACTCGGCGCGCGGTACGTCGTCCTGGACACCGACCCGGGCGACCGACGGCTGCGTCGGACCGCCCAGCAGGACCGGCGCACCCTGCACACCCTCGCGGAGCACGTGATCGCACCGACGGCCGAGTGAAAGAGCTGGGCGGAAGGAGAAACAGGCACGCTCCCTCCGCCCCTGGCACATCCCGCTTCGGCATCACCGAGCACCTGATCACCGCCGGCCTCGGGGCGGCCACGCCATCGTGCGCCGGTGCGGGACCGCCCCGTAGGAGCGGAGCAGCGCGGCCCCTCCGGCCGACAGCGCTCAGTCGGAGGCCACCGGCAGGACGTCCGGCGAGAGCACGCCGGCGTGGGCGGAGCGGCTCGTCATACGGCGACGGTGATGGCGCCGGCACAACACCTCGTAGCCGACCTCCGCGGCGGAATCGCTCACGTCACCGACGACGACCTGCTCGCCTTCCACCACCATCTCGCCGCCCACCGTGCGGGCATTGTGCGTGGCACGCGCCCCGCACCAGCACATCGCCTCCACCTGGAGGGTCTCGACCCGGTCCGCCAGTTCGATCAGCCGCCGGGAGCCGGGGAAGAGCTTCGTGCGGAAGTCGGTGGTGATGCCGAAGGCGAAGACGTCCAGGGCCAGGTCGTCCACGACCCTGGCCAGCTGATCGATCTGCGTCGGCTCCAGGAACTGAGCCTCGTCCACGATCACGTAGTCCACCTTGCCGCCCCGCGACACCTGGTCGACGGCATAGGCGTAGAGGTCCAGCCCCGGCACCGCCTCCACCGCGTCGGTGACCAGACCGAGCCGTGAGGAGAGCTTCCCCTCCCCCGCGCGGTCGTCCCGGGTGAAGATCAGCCCCTGCAGCCCCCGCGCCGACCGGTTGTGCGCGAACTGCAGCGCCAGGGTCGACTTCCCGCAGTCCATCGTTCCGGAGAAGAAGACCAGCTCGGGCATGAGGGGGTGAGCACCTTTCGGCGGGGGGGAGGGCAGGACGGTTCAGGAGCGTACTTCGAGGAGGGGGACGAACTGCTCGGCGGGGGTCATCGAACCGTGGTTGCCGACCATCGCCGACTCGTTCGGCTCCCGGTCGGAGGCGATGAGCAGGACGTCGTCCCGGGCGGCGGCGATGACGTCGCCGATACGGCCGTACACCCGTTCCTCGACGTGCGGGCCGAACCAGCCCGCCTCGATCGCCTCGTCGCGGGAGGCCACCCAGAACTGCTCGCCGAGCACCTCGCGCCAGCAGGCGAGGACGTCGTCATGGGCGCCCGGTACGGCGTAGACGTGCCGGGCGCGGCCCTCTCCGCCGAGCAGGGCGACGCCGGCCCGCAGCTCCCAGTCGGCGTCGAAGTCGATGCGGTGCTCCTCGTCGAAGGGCACGTCGACCATGCCGTGGTCGGCGGTGACGTAGAGGGCGGTGCGCGGCGGGAGTTGCTCGGCCAGGCGCTGGACGAGCCGGTCGACGTGGGAAAGCCGGCCGCGCCAGGTGTCGGAGTCGACGCCGAAGCGGTGGCCGGCGCCGTCGACCTCCGAGTAGTACGTGTAGACGAGGGCGCGGTCGGCGGCGGCCAGCCGCTCGGCCGCCAGGTCCATGCGGTCCTCGCCGGACTCCCGGCCGAGGAAGGTGCCGCCGCTGAGCGCGACCTTGGTCAGCGGGGTGTTCTGGAAGGCCGGGGCGGAGACCTGCGCCGCGTGCACGCCCGCCGCGTGGGCGAGCTGGAAGACGGTGGGCCGGGGCTGCCAGACGTGCGGGTCGGTCCAGGGCTGCCAGCGCAGCTGGTTCATCAGCTCGCCGGTGGCCGGGTCCCGGACGGTGTAGCCGGGCAGGCCGTGGGCGCCGGGGGGCAGGCCGGTGCCGACGGAGGCGAGGGAGGTGGCGGTGGTCGCCGGGTAGCCGGCGGTGATGGGGCGGCCGGTGCCGCCGCGCGAGCTGCCGAGGAGCGAGGTCAGGAAGGGGGCGTACTCGGGGTGGGCGCGGAGCTGCTCCCAGCCGAGGCCGTCGATCAGGAAGACGCAGTTCCGGTCGGCGGGGGTCAGTTCCTCGATCGCGGCGGTCATGCCGGGGACGTCCATGCCGGCGGCGAGCGTGGGCAGCAGGTCGGCGAGGGAGCCGCTGCCGTACTCGGGGACGGGCGCGGAGTCGACGGGGAGGGGTTCGGGGTGGATGTCCCAGGCGGTGGACCGGTACATCAGTGCGCGGTGTCCGCGGTCGCCTCGGAGAGGGCCTGGGCGAAGGCGAGGGCCTGCCGCACGGTCTCCGGGCCGTCGCCGGCCTCGCTGACCCTGAGGCTGAGGTCGTCGGCGGTGGAGCTGCCGGTGTAGCCGTGGTCGGCCTCGCAGTTGGGGTCGCCGCAGGCGGCGGGCTCCAGGTCGATGCGGGCGACGGCGCCCCAGCCGATGGTCAGCACGATCTCGCGGGGCAGGGTGCCCGGCTTGTACTGCTCGGGGTTGGCGACCACCCGGCTGACGACGATGGACGAGATCCGGCCGATCTTGACGGACTCCGTGGACGTCGTGGCGTAGGGGGACGGGGAGGTGTCGTCGGCGGCCTGCTCGTCGGTGTGGCTGACGATGAAGCGGTTGCCGGTGAGGACGAGCACGGTCACGTGCCGCCGCACCTCGTTCTGGTCGAACGTCGTCTCCTGGTGGACCAGGTACGACCGGACGGGCTCGCCGCCCACGGCGGCTTCCACCGCCTCGGCCACGAGGGCCGGGTAGTAGCCGCTGCGCTCGATCGCCGCACGCAGCCCCTGGGTCGTCGTACTGGTCTTGGCCATGACGTCCATCCTACGGGGACCCACTGACTGCCCGGCACGGTCGTGGACCTCCGGGACCGCCGCGGGCCACGGGGGTGGGCCGCGGGCCGCGGGCTGTGAGCCGCAGGCCGTGAGCGGTGGCCGGTGGGCCTGTGGGCCGCAGGCCGCGGGCTGTGAGCCGCAGGCCGTGAGCGGTGGCCGGTGGGCCGCAGGCCGTGGTCAGTACGCCGGGAGCGTGCGCGGGCCCAGGTCGTCGCGGGCGGGCGGCGGCGCCAGGCGCACGGAGGCGCCGAGGACGCTGAGGCCGCGCGGGGCGACGACCACCGGTTCCAGGGAGACGGCGACGACCTCCGGGTGGTCGTCGACCAGGCGGGAGACGCGCTGGAGCAGCTCCTCCAGGGCGGCCGTGTCGACCGGGTCGGAGCCGCGCCAGCCGAAGAGGAGCGGAGCGGTACGGATCGAACGTATGAGCGATGCCGCGTCCCGGTCGGTGACCGGGATCAGCCGGTGCGCCGTGTCGCCGAGCAACTGGGTGGCGGCCCCGGCGAGCCCGAAGGAGAGCACCGCGCCGGCCGCCGGGTCGATCACGGCCCGTACGACGGTGTCGACGCCGCGCGGTGCCATGGCCTGCACCACGGGCCGCAGCTCGGCCGGGGTGCCGAACAGCCCGGTCAGCTCCTCGTACGCGCGTCGCAGTTGCTCCTCGTCGGCCAGGTCGAGGCGTACGCCGCCCAGGTCGGCCCGGTGGCGCAGGTGGGGGGCGGTGGCCTTCAGGGCGACGGGCCGGCCCAGGGCGCGCGCGGCGGCGACGGCGGCGTCGGGGGTGGGGGCGGGCAGGGCGCGGTGGACGTGGATGCCGTAGCGGCCGAGCAGCTCGCAGGTCTCCTCGCTGCCGAGGGTGAGGCCCTCGCCACGCGCGAGGAGGCGCTCGATCAGCTCGGCGGCGCCCTTCTCGTCGACGTCCTCGTACTCCGGCACCTTGCCCGGCTCGGCGGTGTCGCGGCGCCAGCGGGCGTAGGTGACGGCCTGGGCGAGGGCGCGGACGGCGCGCTCGGCGGCGGGGTAGGCGGGGATGAGGTGGGTGCCGTCCGCGGGTTTCCCGGCGGGGGCGGGGGTCTGCTCGGGCGGGACGGAGGGGGTTTCCGCCGGGGCAGGGGTGCGGTCGCCCGTCACGGGCGGGGTCGCGTGCGGGGATGCGTGCGGGTTCGTGTGCGGTGCCGTGCTCGTGGCCGCCGACAGGGCCTCCGCCAGGCCGCCCAGTTCGACGTGGACCACCAGGACGGGCTTGGCGGGGGACGCGACGGTGGCCGCACGCAGGGCCTCGGCCAGGGCGGCGTCACCGGCCGCTCCCTCGCCGAGGGCCGGGATCGCGGTCACCACCACGGCGTCGCACGCGTCGTCGGCGAGCGCCTCGGAGAGCGCCGCCCGGAAGTCCGCCGGTGACGCGGCCGTCGTCAGGTCCAGCGGGGGCAGCGGCCGCAGCCCTTCGGAGAGGCACGCGTCGTGGGTGAGCAGGCCCAGCGACTCCGAGTTGCCCAGGATCGCCACCCGCGGCCCGGCGGGCAGCGGCTGCCGGGCCAGCAGCAGACCCGCGTCGACCAGCTCGGTGATCGTGTCGACGCGGATCACGCCGGCCTGCCGCAGCAGGGCCGAGACGGTGGCGTGCGGCAGCCGGGTGGCGCGTACCGGGTGCCCCTGCGGGGCCGCGCCGCCGTGCCGGGCACCCTGCACGACGACCAGCGGCTTGACCGCCGCCGTGCGCCGCGCGAGGCGGGTGAACTTGCGCGGGTTGCCGATGGACTCCAGGTACATCAGGACGACGTCGGTGTCCGGGTCGTCGTACCAGTACTGCATGACGTCGTTGCCGGAGACGTCGGCCCGGTTGCCGGACGAGACGAAGGTCGAGACGCCGGTCACTCCCGTGACCCCGCCGCCGCGCCGGTGCAGCCGGGAGAGCAGGGCGATGCCGATGGCGCCCGACTGGGCGAACAGTCCGATCCGGCCGGGGCGCGGCATCTCGGGGGCGAGGGAGGCGTTGAGCCGCACCTCGGGCGAGGTGTTGACGACGCCGAAGGCGTTGGGGCCGATGATCCGCATGCCGTACGCGCGCGCGTGGCGCACCAGGGCGCGCTGGCGCTCACGGCCCTCGGGACCGCTCTCGGCGTACCCGGCGGAGACGACGACCAGTCCCTGCACGCCGTGCCGGCCGCACTCGGTGACGACCTCCGGGACCTGCTCGGCGGGGACGGCGACGACCGCGAGGTCCACGGTTCCGTCGATCTCCCGCACCGAGCGGTGGGCCGGCACACCGTCGAGTTCCGTCCGCTCCTCCTCGAAGGCGCGGTTCACGGCGTACAGCCGGCCGGTGAAACCGGCGTCCCTGATGTTGCCGAGGATGCCGCGGCCCACGCCGCCGGGGGTGCGGCCGGCGCCGATGACCGCGACGGAGCCGGGGGTGAGCAGCCGCCGTACGGAACGGGCCTCGGCGCGCTGTTCGCGCGCGTACTGCACGGCGAGCGAGCGGTCGGTGGGTTCGAGGCCGAACTCCAGGCGGACGACGCCGTCCTCGAAGCTGCGCTTCTGGGTGTACCCGGCGTCCGTGAACACCTTGATCATCTTGGTGTTGGCGGGGAGCACCTCGGCGGCGAAGCGGCGGATGCCGCGCTCGCGCGCGACCGCGGCGATGTGCTCCAGCAGCGCGGAGGCCACGCCGCGTCCCTGGTGGGCGTCCTGGACGAGGAAGGCGACCTCGGCCTCGTCGGCCGGGGCGTGCGCGGGCGTGCCGTCGGCGCCGATCCGGTCGTAGCGGACGGTGGCGATGAACTCGCCGCCCACCAGGGCCGCGAGCCCCACGCGGTCCACGAAGTCGTGGTGCGTGAAGCGGTGGACGTCCTTGGCGGACAGCCGGGGGTAGGGAGCGAAGAAGCGGTAGTACTTGGACTCGTCCGAGACCTGCTCGTAGAAGCTGACCAGGCGCTCGGCGTCGTCGGCGGTGATGGGGCGCACGCGCGCGGTGCCGCCGTCGCGCAGCACGACGTCCGCCTCCCAGTGGGCGGGGTACTCGTGCCGGTCCGACGCGCTCTGCATGGGGCCCAGCGTACGGCTCGGGTACGACAACGGCCCGGGGCCGTGCGGGGCGGGGAGCGGGGCGGGACGAGCGGGAACGGGCCGGTGGAACACCGTATGGAAGACTGGTCTAGACAAGCCTGCACAACTGAAGGGCAGCAACACATGGCTGAGCGCCGCGTCAACGTCGGCTGGGCCGAGGGCCTCCACGCCCGCCCCGCCTCCATCTTCGTCCGGGCCGCCACGGCCAGCGGCGTCCCGGTGACGATCGCCAAGGCCGGCGGCAACCCCGTCAACGCCGCTTCCATGCTGGCCGTTCTGGGTCTGGGCGCCCAGGGCGGCGAGGAGATCGTCCTCGCCTCGGACGCCGAGGGCGCGGACGCCGCGCTGGACCGTCTGGCGAAGCTGGTCGCCGAGGGGCTCGAGGAGCTTCCGGAGACCGTCTGAGCCGTCGCGCGCACCAAGGCGAGCCGTGCCGTCCCTCCGGGGCCGGCACGGCTTTCGCTTTTTCCGCGCCCGGCCCCCAATAGCCGGCACCCGCATCCGGGCGCCCGAAATCAGCCGCACCCCCGCAGAAAAAACAGGGGACGGCAATAAAACGGCAGCAGAAAAAGACCCCGCCGAATAACTCCTCTTTGTATACGGCGCCCGTGTTAATGCCGCAGGCTCGGCATGTTTACGGCACGTTGCGAGTTCCTCACACGCTCCGCGCGATCGGCGCCCGGGGCGAAGCGCAGGCGGTGCGCGGCCGTCGACCGCTCGGTGTGCAGCGCGGTGAGCGACCGGGCGCGTTCGCCGTCGCCCCGGGCCACCGCGTCGACGATCGCGCCGTGCTCCGCCCAGGTGTCGACCGGGCTGGCGGGCGCCTCCACGGTGTACATCCAGGCGATCCGGTGCCGCAGCTGGGTCAGCGTCGAGGTCATCGCCGCGCTGCCGGCGGCCTGGGCGAGCGTCTCGTGGAACCAGCCGCCCAGCGAGCGCAGGTCGTCGCTGTTGCCCCGCCTGGCCCGCTCCTGGCCCAGCCGTACCAGGCCGCGCAGCACTTTCAGGTGGGCCTCGGTGCGCCGCTGGGCGGCCCGGGCCGCGCCGAGCGGCTCCAGGAGCAGCCGCATCTCCAGCAGGTCGGCGGCCTCCTGTTCGGTGGGTTCGGCCACGCACGCGCCCGCGTGCCGCCGCGTCACCACGAACCCCTCGGCCTCCAGGGTCCGCAGGGCCTCGCGCACGGGGACGCGGGAGACGCCGTAGCGGCGGGCGAGGAGTTCCTCGGTGAGCCGGCTGCCGCGCTCGTAGACACCGGCGACGATGTCGTCCCGGATCGCCGTGCACACCGAGTGCGCCGGAATACGCATGACCGACCTCCGCCTTAATCCCCGTGAAACGTCGACGATTGACGCGTGTTCAGTGACTCTATTGCAATGCGCCGCGCTTTCCGAAGGGGAGCCGGTTTCCCTGGCTTTTTTTGGTCTGTTTTTGGTCACCCGCAACGCAGAAAGCCCCGGCTCGGGGAGCCGGGGCTTTCGGTGTCGCGGGGTGTCAGACGGTGACGCCGTGGGAGCGGAGGTAGGCCACGGGGTCGATGTCCGAGCCGTACTCCGCGCCGGTACGGGCCTCGAAGTGCAGGTGCGGCCCGGTGACGTTGCCGGTCGCCCCGGACAGGGCGATCTGCTGGCCCGGCGTGACCGCCTGGCCCACGGAGACGCCGATGGACGACAGGTGGCCGTACTGGGTGTACGTCCCGTCGTGCATCTTGATCACGACCTGGTAGCCGTACGCGCCGCCCCAGCCGGCCTCGACGACCGTGCCGGCGCCGACCGCGTGGACGGTGGTGCCGGAGGCGGCGTGGAAGTCGATGCCGGTGTGCGTGCCGGAGGACCACAGGCCGCTGCTGGCCTGGTAGGCGGTGGACACGTACGAGCCGCTGATGGGGGCCACGTAGGTGTTCAGGCGCTTGCGCTCGGCCTCGCGGGCGGCCCGCTCCTTGTCCTCGCGGGCCTGCTCGGCGGCCTCGGCGGCCCGCTCGCGGGCGGCCCGCTCGGCCTTCTCCCGGGCGGCGGCGTCCTCGGCGGCCTGCCGCTGGGCGGTGGCCTGGGCCTCGACCTCCTCGGCCACGGCGTCGCCGAGGGTGATGACGGGGGTGAGGCCGGTGTCCTCGGGGGACGGCTCGGCGGCGAGCGCGGGGGCCGCGAGGGTGCCGAGGACGCCGGTGGTGGTGAGGGTCGCGACACCCGCCGCGCGGACGGTGGTGCGGTGTACCCGGCCGGGACGGCGGTGCTTCCCGGTGGCGCGCGTGAACGCCATGTAGAGGCTGGTCCTTTCCTTCCCTCTCGCCTACCGGGTTAGCTGACGGGTTCGGAGCAGGAAGGTCTCCTACGGACCCCCTCGCGGTACGCGCGGGCGTCCGATTCACCCCAGGGACTGCGGTGGGTCCCCGGCTCCCCTGGCTCGCGCCGTACGGGGACTCGGCGATGACTGTCCGGTGCCGCGGGTGCGGCGCACTGCCTGACGAACAGCCTGGGAGACGCTAAGCGGGCGCCCGTTCAAGACTCAAACGCAACAGGGTTTTTGTTGCTCATCCCACAGGGCAGACAGGCAACCTTCGCCCCAATGCGTCGAATTCGGGCAAAGGGCGGCCCCGGCGACACACCGGTCACCGGGGCCTTCACGCGCGCGTGGCGCCGCTCCGCCGTCTGCTCGCCGTCTACTCGGCCGGTACGACGGTGACTTCGCCGATGCCGAGGGCCTCGACGGGCTCCTTGATCTGCGTCGCGTCGCCCACCAGGACGGTCACCAGACGGTCCACCGGGAAGGCGTTGACGACCGCCGCGGTGGCCTCGACCGTGCCGGTCGCGGCGAGCCGCTGGTACAGCGTCGCCTGGTAGTCGTCGGGCAGGTACTGCTCGACCTGGTCGGCCAGCGTGCTCGCGACGGCCGCCGCGGTCTCGTACTTCAGCGGCGCCACGCCCACCAGGTTCTGCACGGCGACGTCGCGTTCGGCGTCGGTGAGCCCGCCCTCGGCGAGCGTGCGCAGCACCTTCCACAGGTCGTCGAGGGCCGGACCGGTGTTCGGAGTGTCGACGGAGCCGCTGATGGCGAGCATCGCGGCACCCGTGCCGTCGGGCGCGGACCGCAGGACCTGGCCGAAGGCCCGGACACCGTAGGTGTAGCCCTTCTCCTCGCGCAGGACGCGGTCCAGGCGGGAGGTGAGGGTGCCGCCCAGGCAGTACGTGCCGAGCACCTGGGCGGGCCAGACGCTGTCGTGCCGGTCGGGGCCGGTACGGCCGATCAGCAGCTGGGTCTGGACGGAGCCGGGACGGTCCACGATGACGACGCGGCCGGTGTCGTCGGCGGTCACCGGGGGCACGGGCCGCGGCTCGGCGGCCGAGCCCGTCCACGAGCCGAGGGTGTCGTCGAGCAGCCCGCCGAGGTCGACGCCGGTGAAGTCGCCGACGACCACGGCGGTGGCCGTGGCGGGGCGGACGTGCTTCTCGTAGAAGGCGCGTACGGCCGCGGAGTCGATGCCGGCGACCGTCTCCTCGGTGCCCTGGCGCGGGCGGGACATCCGGGAGTCCGCCGGGAACAGTTCCTTGGACAGCTCCTTGGCGGCCCGGCGCGAGGGGTTGGCCAGCTCGTGCGGGATCTCGTCGAGGCGGTTGCGCACCAGGCGTTCGATCTCGCTGTCGGCGAACGCGGGTGCCCGCAGGGCGTCGGCGACCAGGCCGAGCGCCTTGGCGAGGCGGGAGGCGGGCACTTCGAGGCTGAGGCGGACGCCGGGGTGGTCGGCGTGCGCGTCCAGGGTGGCCCCGCAGCGCTCCAGTTCCGCGGCGAACTCCTCGGCGGAGTGCTTGTCGGTGCCCTCGGAGAAGGCGCGGGCCATGATGGTGGCGACGCCGTCGAGACCGGCCGGCTCGGCGTCCAGGGGCGCCCGCAGGAACAGTTCGACGGCGACGACCTGCTGGCCGGGGCGGTCGCAGCGCAGGACGGTGAGGCCGTTGCCGAGCGTGCCGCGCTCGGGGGCGGGGAAGGCCCAGGGCTTGGGCTCGCCCGCCTGCGGCCGGGGGTGGAAGTCCATGGTGGCGAGCTCGGTCACTTGGCCGCCTCCTCGTTCTCGTCGGTGGCGTCGTCGGTGTCCGCGTCGGCCGCGGGGGCGGTGGGCTCGTAGACGAGCACCGCGCGGTTGTCGGGGCGCAGGCGGGCCTTGGCGACCTCCTGGACCTCCTCCGCCGTGACCTCCAGGACGCGCTGTACGGCGGTCAGGGCGAGCTGCGGGTCGCCGAACAGGACGGCGTAGCGGCACAGTTCGTCGGCGCGGCCGGCGACCGTGCCGAGCCGGTCCAGCCACTCGCGCTCCAGCTGGGCCTGGGCCCGCTCCATCTCCTCCGCGGTGGGGCCGTCCTCGGCGAACCGGGCCAGCTCCTCGTCGATGGCGGCCTCGATGACCGGCACCTCGACGTCACCGGAGGTCTTCACGTCCAGCCAGCCGAGCGAGGGGGCGCCGGCCAGGCGCAGCAGGCCGAAGCCGGCCGCGACGGCCGTGCGGTCGCGGCGCACCAGGCGGTTGTAGAGGCGGGAGGACTCGCCGCCGCCGAGGACGGTGAGGGCCAGGTCGGCGGCGTCGCACGCGCGCGTGCCGTCGTGCGGCAGGCGGTAGGCGGCCATCAGGGCGCGGGCCGGCACCTCCTCCTCGACGACCTCGCGCAGCTGCCCGCCCATGACCTCGGGCAGCGCGCCGTCCCGGGGGGCGGGCTTGCCGTCGTGGGAGGCGATGGAACCGAAGTACTTCTCGATCCAGGCGAGCGTCTGCTCGGGGTCGATGTCGCCGACCACGGACAGCACCGCGTTGTTGGGCGCGTAGTAGGTGCGGAAGAACGCGCGGGCGTCCTCCAGCGTGGCCGCGTCCAGGTCGGCCATGGAGCCGATCGGCGTGTGGTGGTAGGGGTGGCCCTCCGGGTAGGCAAGGGCGGTCAGCTTCTCGAACGCGGTGCCGTAGGGCACGTTGTCGTAGCGCTGGCGGCGCTCGTTCTTGACGACGTCCCGCTGGTTCTCCATCGACTCGTCGTCGAGGGCGGCGAGCAGGGAGCCCATGCGGTCGGCCTCCAGCCAGAGGGCGAGCTCCAGCTGGTGGGCGGGCATGGTCTCGAAGTAGTTGGTGCGCTCGAAGCTGGTGGTGCCGTTGAGGGAGCCGCCGGCGCCCTGCACCAGTTCGAAGTGGCCGTTGCCCTTGACCTGTGCGGAGCCCTGGAACATCAGGTGCTCGAAGAGGTGAGCCAGACCGGTACGGCCCTTGACCTCGTGGCGCGAGCCGACGTCGTACCAGAGGCACACCGCCGCGACCGGGGTCAGGTGGTCCTCGGAGAGCACCACGCGCAGGCCGTTGGCCAAGCGGTACTCGGTCGCTGTCAGCCCGCCGGAGCCTGCCTCGGCTGTGGCCGTGTGACCCATGGGCATGTACGTCCCTTCGATCGCGGAAACCTTGGACGGAATCCTCGGTCCCGGCCGTATCAGTGGTCGGAACTGCGGAATTCCTATCGGTCCTGCCACTGTATGCAAGCGCGCGGGCCACTGGAGAAGTTCCCGGCTCCGGTACGCCGAGAGCGAGCAGCCCCCGCGGGGGTGACGGGCGGGAACTGCGGGCAGGCACGGGCGCGGATGCGAGGCAGGGATTGCGAACGGGCACGGGCAGCGGTCGCCGGCGGGTGAGCGCCCCGGCGCGCACCCCGGCGGTCACCGGCCCGGTGCTCGTGATGACGCGCGCCGGGGACCAGGAGGCCGCTGCGAAGCGGCTCGGCGGGTGCCGCCGACGGCGAGCACCGGCACGCGCGCGTGAGGCCGCCCGAGGCGAGGGCGTACCCTGCGGGCAGCACCGGGCCGGGCGCCCGCGACGGGTCCTGGTCGGTCGCTGTCAGTGCCGCAGTCCACAATGGACCGCGTCAGATCACCGTTCACGCTTCAGCGAGGAGCCGGCAGCGATGGCCCGCCGTAGTACGAAGACCCCGCCGCCCGACGACCCGTACGAGGAGAAGATCCTCGACATCGACGTCGTCGACGAGATGCAGGGCTCATTCCTTGAGTACGCGTACTCGGTCATCTACTCCCGTGCCCTGCCGGACGCACGCGACGGACTCAAGCCGGTGCACCGCCGCATCGTCTACCAGATGAACGAGATGGGCCTCAGGCCCGAGCGCGGATACGTGAAGTGCGCCCGCGTCGTCGGCGAGGTGATGGGCAAGCTGCACCCGCACGGCGACGCGTCGATCTACGACGCCCTGGTCCGCATGGCCCAGCCGTTCTCGATGCGCGTCCCCCTGGTCGACGGCCACGGCAACTTCGGCTCACTGGGCAACGACGACCCGCCCGCCGCCATGCGCTACACCGAGTGCCGGATGGCCGAGGCGGCCGGGCTGATGACGGAGTCGATCGACGAGGACACCGTCGACTTCGCCCCCAACTACGACGGCCAGGAGCAGGAGCCGCAGGCGCTGCCCGCCGCCTTCCCCAACCTGCTGGTCAACGGCGCCTCCGGCATCGCCGTCGGCATGGCCACCAACATGCCCCCGCACAACCTGCGCGAGGTCATCGCCGCCGCCCGGCACCTCATCAGGTATCCGAACGCCGACCTCGAAGCCCTGATGAAGCACGTCCCGGGTCCCGACCTGCCCACCGGCGGTGTGATCGTCGGGCTGCCGGGCGTCCGGGACGCGTACGCGTCGGGCCGCGGCACGTTCAAGATCCGCGCGACGGTGACCGTGGAGACGGTGACGGCCCGCCGCAAGGGCCTGGTCGTCACCGAGCTGCCGTTCGCGGTCGGTCCGGAGAAGGTGATCGCCAAGATCAAGGACCTGGTCGGCGCGAAGAAGCTCCAGGGCATCGCGGACGTCAAGGACCTCACCGACCGCGAGCACGGGCTGCGCCTGGTCATCGAGATCAAGAACGGCTTCGTGCCGGAGGCCGTCCTGGAGCAGCTCTACAAGCTGACGCCGATGGAGGAGTCCTTCGGTATCAACAACGTCGCCCTGGTGGACGGCCAGCCCCTCACCCTGGGCCTGAAGGAGCTGCTGGAGGTCTATCTCGACCACCGCTTCGACGTCGTACGGCGGCGCAGCGAGTTCCGCCGCGGCAAGCGGCGCGACCGGCTGCACCTGGTCGAGGGCCTGCTCATCGCGCTGATCGACATCGACGAGGTCATCCGCCTCATCCGCTCCAGCGAGAACTCCGCGCAGGCCAAGGAGCGCCTGATCGAGCGCTTCGGGCTGAGCGACGTGCAGACCCAGTACATCCTGGACACGCCGCTGCGCCGGCTCACCAAGTTCGACCGCATCGAGCTGGAGGCCGAGAAGGACCGGCTCAACGCGGAGATCGAGGAGCTGACCCGCATCCTCGACTCCGACCAGGAGCTGCGCAAGCTGGTCTCGGCGGAACTGGCGGCGGTGGCCAAGAAGTTCGGCACCGACCGCCGGACCGTGCTGCTGGAGTCGGCGGCCGCCCCCGTGGCCGCCGTGCCGCTCCAGGTGGCGGACGACCCGTGCCGGGTGCTGCTCTCCTCCACCGGGCTGCTGGCCCGTACCGCGAACGGCGAGCCGTTCGCCTCGGGAGGCGGCGGCAAGCGCGTCAAGCACGACCTGATCGTCTCGGCGGTGCCCGCCACGGCCCGCGGCGAGGTGGGCGTGGTGACGTCCGCCGGGCGTCTGCTGCGGATCAACGTGGTCGACCTGCCGCAGCTGCCGGAGGAGATGGCCACGCCCAACCTGGCGGGCGGCGCGCCGCTGGCGGAGTTCGTCTCCCTGGAGGACGACGAGACGGTGGTCTGCCTGACCACCCTCGACGAGTCCTCGCCGGGCCTCGCGCTCGGCACGGAGCAGGGCGTCGTCAAGCGGGTGGTGCCCGACTACCCGGGCAACAAGGAGGAACTGGAGGTCATCACCCTCAAGGAGGGCGACCGGATCGTCGGCGCGGTCGAGCTGCGCACCGGCGAGGAGGACCTGGTCTTCATCACCGACGACGCCCAACTGCTGCGCTACCAGGCCTCGCAGGTCCGTCCGCAGGGCCGTCCGGCGGGCGGCGTGGCCGGCGTCAAGCTCACCGACGGCGCGAAGGTCATCTCGTTCACGGCGGTCGACCCGGCGGCGGACGCGGTGGTCTTCACCGTGGCCGGCTCGCGGGGGACGCTGGACGACTCCGTGCAGACCACGGCCAAGCTGACACCGTTCGACCAGTATCCGCGCAAGGGCCGGGCCACGGGCGGCGTGCGCTGCCAGCGGTTCCTGAAGGGCGAGGACTGCCTGGCCCTGGCCTGGGCGGGTCCCGCGCCGGCCCGGGCCGCGCAGAAGAACGGCACACCGGCCGAGCTGCCGGAGATCGACCCGCGCCGCGACGGATCGGGCGTGTCGCTGCCGAAGACGGTGGCGGTGGTGGCCGGACCGGCCTAGACGACGCAGTCCGGATCCGGGCCCACCCCGCCGTCGGGGCCCGGGTCCGGGTCTGGATCCGGCTCTTCCCCGTCGTCGGGGTCCTGCTCCTCCGGGCCCTGTACGTAGCGCAGGACGCCCCACATGCCGTGCTCGTCGGCGTGCGGGGCGTGGCTCGCGCACTCCTGGAGTTCCTTGGTGAGGGCGGGGGCGTCGATGCCGGAGCCGATCAGGACGAGCTGGGTCAGCCGTTCGGCGCCGTGCCCCGCACCGGGACCGCCACCGGTGGGCGGCCAGGGCTCCGGGTAGAAGCGCAGGAAGCGCCCGACGGCGTGCACGAGGTAGCGGTTGCGCGGGTCGTACGGACCGAAGTCGACGTACCCCTTGATCCGGTACAGGCCCTCGGGCCGGCTGTCGAGGAACCGCATCAGGCGCCGCGGGTCCAGCGGGACGTCGGAGACGAACGACAGGCTGTCGTAGGCGCTGTGCAGATGGTCGGCGTGGCCGCCGGTCCGGGCGTGGTCGTGCAGGTCGTCGAAGGACAGCTGCCCCACGCGCTCCTCGGCCGGCCGGCAGTCGAAGAGGAACTCGGGGTCGACGCGGCCGTAGGTGGCCGGGACGACGGCGGCCCGGTCGGTGAGCGAGCCGACCAGGTCGAGCACCCGCTCGCCGCCGTCCGGCGCCCGGTCGAGCTTGTTGACCACGACCAGGTCGGCGAGGGCCAGATGCCGGTCGATCTCGGGGTGCCGGGCCCGCGTCCCGTCGAACTCGGCGGCGTCGACCACCTCGACCAGACCGCCGTAGACGATCCCGTGCAGTTCGCTGGCGAGCAGCATGCGCACCAGTTCCTGGGGTTCGGCGAGGCCACTGGCTTCGATGACGATGACGTCGACGCCGGTCTCCGGCCGGGCGAGCCGTGCCAGGTAGACGTCGAGTTCACCGGGGTCGACGGCACAGCACAGACAGCCGTTGCCGAGCGAGACGGTGGAGTCCCCGAGTGCGCCGGCCACCGCCATCGCGTCGATCTCGATGGCGCCGAAGTCATTGACGATCGCGCCGATGCGACTGCCCCCGGAGCGGTGCAGCAGGTGGTTGAGGAGTGTGGTCTTTCCGGAACCGAGGAATCCGGCGAGGATGACCACCGGGATCTGCGGGGCCGGGACCCGCGGGGTCGGACTCTGCCCCAAGGTGCTGCCTCTCTGACGTCTGCCGGGCCGTGTGCCACCCCAGAATACGAGTCCCGGTAACGCCTCGGAGTGAACGATGGTCAGCAGCGCACGCGGGGCAGACGTCGGAGAAAGCGCCGCCGCGTGCGCCCCCGCTTCCCTCCGTGCGCCGCCCATCGCTCGCCGGGCCCCGTCACCCGCCCCGCACGCGACGACCGGTGGACGGTCGCCTGATACGGGGGGGGTGAGGCAACTGGACCTCCACGCCAGGCAACTGGAACTGGAGGAACCGGCCCTCCGGCGCAAATCCGCACCGGGTCGGGCTCCCGGACCGAGGGGAGCTGTACGCGGCGCTGCGGGACTCGCGGACACCAGCAGCGCAGGCTCGACGCTCCACCGATGAGGCCTGGCGCCGGAACACTGCACCAGGCCACACGCGTGTCCGGGAGCGGCGCGCACGCTCCGCGTCCACTGCGGCGTCACTCCACCGGCGGCTGTTCGAGTGCGGCGAGAAGTCGTCGCACTCAACTCAGGTTAGGCTCACCTCTGTGAGTAGGTGCTCAACCGTCTCCCAGGACCTCGACGAGCCCGTTTCGGGAACCGCGGCGACCGCCCGGACCTGGCTGCTGCTGGAGCAGCCCGGCCCGTGGGGTGCCAAGGCGCTCACATCGAGCCACCTGGATCCCGCCCTGGGCCGTGCCCTGGAGAAGGCCACGCGCGGCACGGGCGTGCGGATCGCGCTCATCCGCCGCCCCGGGCGCCACGCGGACCCCGGCGCGTCCGCCGAGCGACGGGTCTACACGGCTCACACCGCGCCGGGGAACACCTGGCTGCGCGCCGCCACGGTCGCCGACCCCGCCCGCCTGCTCGACCTGGACTTCGCCGCGCTCGGCCGGGGCGACCACCGTGGTTTCGACACCGTGCTCCAGGGCGGGCCGCACACCGGCGACCCGCTCGTCCTCGTCTGCACCAACGGCAAGCGCGACCGGTGCTGTGCGCTGCTGGGCCGGCCGCTGGCCGCGGAACTCGCCGCCGCCGGCACCGAGGGCGTCTGGGAGGTCACCCATCTGGGCGGCCACCGGTTCTCGCCGACCGTGCTGGTCCTGCCGTACGGATACGCGTACGGCAGGGTCGACGCGCGGGCGGTCGGGGAGGTCCTGCGGGGCGTGCGGGAGAGGCGGATCGTCCTCGCGGGGTGCCGTGGCAGCTCGGCCTGGGAGCGGCCCGGGCAGGCCGCCGAGCTGGCCGTCCGCGCGGCGGTCGGCGAGTACGCGGCCGAGACGCTCAGCGTCGTGCGTACCGACGGTGCGGCACCGGGCTGGCAGGTGACCGTGGCCCACGCCGACGGACGGCACTGGCGGGTCACGGTGGCCCAGGGCGCGTCGCTGCCGCCGCGCCCGGAGAGCTGCGGGGCGTCGGTCCTCGGCTCACCGGCGCGGATGGAGGTCACCGGCATCCGTGAACTGGCGGTGGCGACGGCAGTGGCACTCGCCGGCTGACCGCCTGCGGCGCTTCGACCGGTGCCGCCGGGCGTCTGCCGGGGGCTTCGGTGCGCTGGGCTCCTCCCGGGGCTTCGGTGCCGCCGGGACCTCCCGGGGGCTCGGTGCCGCTGACCGGCTGCCGGGGCTTCGGCGCCGCCGGGCCCCTCCCGGGGCTTCGGTGCCGCTGACCGGCTGCCGGGGCTTGGGTGGCACCGGGACCTCCCGGGCTTCGGTGCCACCGGGACTTCCCGGGGCTTTGACGCGACTGATCGCCCCCCTCCTCCACACCCGCGCTTGCGGTAGATCCGCGTCACACCGTCTTCGGCTGGGTGCCCGCACCACGTACCGTCGAGGGCCATGAGCCCCACTCCTCCCCCGCGCCGCCTGCGCCTCGGTCTGCCACGGCGGGTGTTCTCCCAGGTGCTGCTGATGCAGCTGGCGATCGCCGCCGGAGTCGCGGTGCTGGCCACCGGGCTGTTCCTCGCGCCGCTCAGTGATCAGCTGGACGACCAGGCGATGCGCCGGGCCCTGGCCATCGCGCAGACGACCGCGCAGCAGCCGCAGCTCGCGGCGGAGCTGCGGAGCACCCCCGCGACGGCGGACGGTCCGGTGCAGCGGGAGGCGGAACGGGTCCGGAAGGCCACCGGGGCGGAGTACGTCGTGGTGCTGGACCGGCGGGGCGTGCGCTGGTCGCACCCCGATCCGGACCGGATCGGCGCGGCCGTGTCCACCGATCCGGGCGAGGCCCTGGCCGGGCACGAGGTGATGGAGATCGACGAGGGCACCCTGGGCCGCTCGGCCCGCGGCAAGGTGCCGCTGCGCGACGGTGACGGCGACATCGTCGGGGCGGTCTCGGTCGGGATCGCCTACGACAGTGTCCGGGCCCGTCTGCTGCACGCCGTCCCCGGGTTGTTCGCGTACGCCGGGGGCGCGCTGGCGGTCGGCGCGCTGGCCGCCTGGCTGATCGCGCGCCGGGTCCAGCGGCAGACCCGTGACCTCGCCTTCTCCGACATCTCGGCGCTGCTCTCGGAGCGCGAGGCGATGCTGCACGGCATCCGGGAGGGCGTCGTCGCCCTGGACCGCGCCGGCCGTGTCCGCCTCCTCAACGACGAGGCGCGGCGCCTGCTGGACCTCGGTGACGAGGCCGTGGGCCGGACCCCCGGCGAGGCGCTCGGCGCGGGCCGTACGGCCGATGTGCTGGCCGGCCGGGTGACCGGCACCGACCTGCTCACCGTGCGCGGCCCGCGCGTGCTGGTCGCCAACCGGATGCCCACCGGCGACGGCGGCGCCGTGGCCACCCTGCGCGACCGCACCGAACTGGAGCAGCTCGGCCGGGAACTGGACTCCACGCGCGGCCTGATCGACGCCCTGCGCGCCCAGGACCACGAGCACGCCAACCGCATGCACACCCTGCTGGGACTGCTCGAACTGGAGATGTACGACGACGCCGCGGAGTTCGTCGGCGAGGTGGTCGGCAACCACCGGGCCACCGCGGAACAGATCACCGAGCGGATCACCGACCCGCTGCTCGCCGCGCTGCTGGTCGGCAAGGCGACCGTCGCGGCCGAGCGCGGCGTCACCCTGTGGGTGTCGGACCGGACGCGGCTGCCGGACCGGCTGATCGACCCCAGGGGCCTCGTCACGGTCGTCGGCAACCTGGTCGACAACGCCGTCGACGCCGCCGCGGGCACCCGGCACGCGCGCGTGGAGGTGGAACTGCGGGGCGAGGGGCGTACGGCGGTGCTGCGCGTGCGCGACACGGGTCCGGGTGTGCCGGCCTCGCAACGCGAGGTGGTGTTCACGGAGGGCTGGTCGACCAAGGAGCCGCCGGCGCACCGCCGGCGGGGGATCGGGCTCTCCCTGGTCCGGACGTTCGCCGAGCGGCAGGGCGGCAGCGCGGTGGCCGGTGAGGCTCCCGGCGGGGGCGCCGAGTTCACGGTCGTCCTGCCCGAGGCACTGGCCGAGCCCGGCCCCGCGGCAACCGCCACCGACCCCGGCCTCACGGCAGCCGCCACCGACCCCGCTCCCGCGGCAGCCGCCTCCGTGCCCTCGCCCCGGCCGGACGTCACCGTGCCCTCGCCCCGGCCGGACGCCGGGGCCGACGGCGAGGAGGAGTCACGATGATCGAGGTCCTGGTCGTGGACGACGACACCCGCGTCGCACGCGTGAACGCCGCCTACGTCGAGAAAGTGCCGGGCTTCCACGTGGCCGCCCAGGCACACAGCGCGGCCGATGCCCTGCGGCGGCTGGAGACCCTGCCCCGTCTCGACCTCGTGCTCATGGACCACTACCTGCCGGACCGGACCGGTCTGACGGTCGTCCAGGAGATGCGCCGGCGCGGCCACCAGACCGACGTGATCATGGTGACGGCCGCCCGGGACCGGGCGACCGTACAGGCGGCGATGCGCCAAGGCGCGCTGCAGTACCTGGTCAAGCCGTTCGCCTTCGCGGGCCTGCGCGTCAAGCTGGAGGCGTACGCAGAGCTGCGCCGCGCCCTGGACGACGGCGGGGAGGCCGAACAGGCCGAGGTGGACCGGATGTTCGGGGCCCTGTCGGCCTCGTCGGAGCCCGGGCTGCCCAAGGGCCACTCCCCCACCACCGCGGAGCTGGTGCGCCAGTGCCTGATGCGGGCCGAGGGGTCTCTGTCGGCCCAGGAGATCGCCGAGCGGACCGGCGTGAGCCGGCAGACCGCCCAGCGCTATCTGAAGCTTCTGGAGCGCACGGGACGGGCCAGACTGACCCTGAGATACGGCGACGCCGGCCGCCCGGAACACCGGTACGTGTGGGCGACCCACATCTGAGGCCCACCTGGCCACGTCACGTCCCGAGCACCACGGGCGTGCGTGCCCCGTCACACGGCTCCCGCCCCCGTCAGCGCCCGTACCTCGGTCTCCGCGTGCTTGGCCCGGTCCGCGGGCTCGGCGGAGCTGACGGTGCCGAGCCAGCCCGCGGCGAAACCCAGCGGGACCGAGACCAGACCGGGGTTCTGCAGCGGGAAGTACTGGAAGTCGGCGTCCGGGAACAGCGCCCCGGGGCTGCCCGACACCACCGGCGACACCAGCACCAGCACCACCGCCGGGACCAGACCGCCGTAGACCGCCCACACCGCGCCGCGTGTGGTGAAGCGGCGCCAGAACAGCGAGTACAGCAGGACCGGCAGGTTGGCGGAGGCGGCCACGGCGAAGGCGAGGCCCACCAGGAAGGCCACGTTGAGGTCCCTGGCCAGCAGCCCGAGGGCGATCGCCACCGCCCCGACGCCGACCGCGGCGCAGCGGGCCACGGCCACCTCGCCACGCGGCTCGGCACGGCGGCGCAGCGAGGCGTACAGATCGTGGGCCACGGACGCGGAGGAGGCCAGGGTGACTCCGGCGACCACCGCGAGGATCGTGGCGAAGGCGACCGCGGCGACGACCGCGAAGAGCACGGTTCCGCCGGTGGAGCCTGGGCCGCCGCCGAGGTCGAGCGCCAGCAGCGGCACGGCTGTGTTCCCGGCCGCGTTGGACCGCCGTACGGCGTCCGGCCCGACGAGGGCGGCCGCGCCGAACCCGAGGACGATCGTCATCAGGTAGAACCCGCCGATCAGTCCGATCGACCAGACCACCGACCGCCGGGCCGCCCGGGCCGTGGGCACGGTGTAGAAGCGGGACAGGATGTGCGGCAGCCCGGCAGTGCCCAGGACCAGGGCGAGTCCGAGGCTGATGAAGTCGAGACGGGCGGTCCAGTCCCCGCCGTACTTCAGCCCCGGCGCCAGGAACGCCTCACCGTGCCCGCTGCGCCCGGCCGCGCTGAGCAGCAGTTCGTTGAAGTCGCCGTGGAAGCGGACCAGGACCAGCACGGTCAGCGCCGTCGTGCCGCCGAGCAGCAGTACCGTCTTCACGATCTGGATCCAGGTGGTGGCTCGCATCCCGCCCAACGACACGTAGACGACCATGAGCGCGCCGACTCCTACGACGGTCCAGGCCCGTGCCGCCTCGCCGGTGCCGCCGAGCAGCAGCGCGACCAGGCTGCCCGCGCCCACCATCTGGGCGACCAGGTACAGCACGGACACGGTGACCGAGGAGGTGCCCGCGGCGATCCGCACCGGGCGCTCCCGCATCCGCGCCGCCACCACGTCGGCGAGGGTGAACCGCCCGCAGTTGCGCACCAGTTCGGCGACGAGGAACAGCACCACGAGCCACGCCACCAGAAAACCCACCGAGTAGAGCATGCCGTCATAGCCGTAGAGCGCGATCAGGCCGGAGATGCCGAGGAAGGAAGCGGCGGACATGTAGTCCCCCGCGAGAGCGAAACCGTTTTCCGACGGGGAGAACAGACGGCCGCCCGCGTAGAACTCTTCCGCCGATCCCCGCCGGTTCCGGCCCACCCAGGTGGTGATCCCCAGCGTGACCGCCACGAAGCAGCTGAACAGCACCAACGCCAGCGTCTGATGCTCCCCGGTCATGCCGCGCCGCCCCGGGCACGGGCCCGTTCCTGCGTGTGCCAGCGCAATTCCAGCGCCGCCCGATCCCGGCGGAGCCGGGCGTGCCGGGTGTAGGCCCAGGTCAGCAGGAAGGTGGTGAGGAACTGACCGAGCCCGGCGAGCATCGCCACGTTCACGGCCCCCGCCACCGGCCGGCCCATCAGCCCCGGCGCGGTCGTGGCGGCCACCACGTAGCCCAGATACCACACGAGGAACCCGACCCCCGCCGGTATCACGAACCTTCGGTACCGGCTGCGCACCTCCTGGAACGCCGCGCTCCGCTGCACCTCCATGTAGGCCTCGGTCGCAGCCGTCACCGTCACCGCAGCCTGGGCCGTGCTCGTGACCCTCGTCGCGGACGTGGGCGAAGCCCCGGCCGGGTTGCCGTCGCCCGGTGCCCGCCGCGCCGACGACGGGGAAACCGGCGTCGCCGTGACGGCTGCTTCCGCCACCTCACCCCATCCGGAGGCGAGGGCGTCGTACCAAGGGTCGTCATAGGCCCCCGCCTCGCGGAGGCGATCATCGCTTGACTGCATGCCCAAGGATGGACAGAACGGGAAGATCCCCGACTCTTCTTCCTCCCGCTCTTCACCCCTTCAGGTGACTCACCCCGTCGGTGGCCGTACAAGCCCCTTCCCGTAGGCGTAACGGACCGCCTGTGCCCGGTCCTTGATCCCGGTCTTGGCGAACAGGTTGTTGATGTGGGTCTTCACCGTCGCGGTGGAGACATGCAGCCTGCGGGCGATCTCCTGGTTGCCGAGTCCTTCCGCGATCAGCACCAGTACCTCGGTCTCCCGCGTGGTGAGCCCGTCCGGTGCCTCGGCCGGCGGTGCGGGGCGAGCTTCCGGTTCCGACAGTCTCTCCAGCAACCGGCGCTGGATACCTGGCGACAGGCCGGCATCCCCGGAGAGCACACTGTGCACAGCCCGTACGATCTCCTCCCCGCCCGCGTCCTTGGTGAGGTAACCGCGCGCCCCCGCTCGCAGCGCCGGGAACAACGACTCGTCGTCCACGTACGTGGTGAGAACCACGACCTGCGTTCCAGGGTGCTCGGCCCGGATCCGCCGGGTCGCCTCGACCCCGTCGCACCGCGGCATGCGCAGGTCCATCAGCGCCACGTCCGGGGCCAGTTCGGCCACCAGCCGCACCGCTTCCTCACCGTCGCCCGCGGCGCCCACCACCTCGACACCCGGCAGCAGCCCCAGCAGCATGACGATGCCCTCGCGCACCACCGTCTGATCGTCCACGACCAGGACCCGGGCGTCCTTGCCGCCCCAAGAGCCCGTGCCCGGAGCGTCCTTGCCCCGGACCTCCTTGTCCCGGTCCTCCCGCGTCATACGGGGACCTTCAACGTCACCACGAACCCCTCCTCGCCCGGTCCTGCCCGCAGCGAGCCACCCAGCAGTTCGGCACGCTCCCGCATGCCCATAAGACCGTAGCCGCCTCCCGTGCCGGCCAGTTCACCGGTTCCGCCGCCCGAGTCGCGTACGTCCAGGGTCACTTCGTGCCTGCCGTAGTCGAGGACCATCCGGACCTCCGCGCCCGGAGCGTGCTTACGGACATTGGTCATCGCCTCCTGGGCGACCCGGCGTACGGTCTGCGACGCCTCGGCCGGCAGCGGCCGACGCTCACCCGTAATGGTGACTGTCGTACGGGCTCCGTCGGGCGTGCCCACGAGCTGCTCCAGGAAATCCTCCAGTGGTGTCAGCTCTCCGCGCAGGGCGGACAGCGCCTGCCGGGTCTCGGCGAGTCCGTCGCGGGCCATCCCCCGGGCTGCCACCACTCGTTCCAGGATCTTCTCCCGCTCCGCTCCCCTCTCGATCAGCAGTCGTGCCGCCTCCAGGTGCACCATTTGTGCCGACAGACTGTGCGCCAGCACGTCATGGATCTCCCGTGCGATACGGGCGCGTTCGGCGAGCGCCGCCGACTCCGCCTCGGCCGCCCGCGCGGCACGCTCCTGGGCCAGCATCCGCTGTGCGTGCCCCCGGGCCTCCGCGTCAAGCCGCAGGACGTACCCCCCCAGGGCCAGCCCGGCTGCTAAGGCGGCGCTGCTCGCCCAGGAGTTGTCGCTGACCATGGCGTAGGCGGCGAAAGCCACCAGGTCCACGGGCAGCGCCACCACGAGGGGGAGCCGCTCCAGCGCGATGACCGCGCACCCACACCAGAGGACCGCCGCGGGGATGTCGAAACCGACAGCCTGGGCAATGCCCCCAAGGCCGAGGAGAGCCGCCACGAGGCCCAGGGACGGCCGGAGCCGATGTGCGAGCGTGGTCCGGAAGAGCGCCCAGGCCACCACCACGGCCAGCAGAACCACCGCTGTCGCACCGACCGCGCGCCATCCGTCCTGGCCGCCGGCGACCGCTCCCCACAGGAGCGCGCCCAGTCCCAGCACCCGTACGACGACGGCCAGCAGGCGCCGGTGAGCCGAGCGCCTTTCCCGCCCCAGCGCTTCCTTGGACGGCCACCGCGTCCAGGCGTTCTCCGTCACACACATTCCTTCCGGGTGGACCAGGACGCGTCGGCACCGTAGCTCGCGGCCGAGGGGGCCATCGGGCGCACCGTGCGCAGACGCCAGGCCAGGGTCGCGGAGCGGGCCAGCAGGGTGGCCGCGAGGGCGAGCAGCAGGGCGGGAGTGTCCTGATGCACTCCGAGGACCGAGCCGAGGAGGAACATGGCCACGCGGACGGTTATGCCGACGCCCCACACCGCAGCGGTCGCCTTGCTGCCCTTGCTCCAGACGCTGCCGTCCGCCTCCGCCCATATGCGGGTGGTCCAGGCCAGCCCCGCTCCGACCGCCGCCCCCAGGAGCAGTTCCATGACGAGCAGGGCCGCCGACGCGGTGTGGTGGCTGGCGCCGAGCAGCCCCGGCTGCCTCAGCGCGACCAGGGCCAGCACGACGGGCAGGATCCACCAGCGCTTCTCCGTGTCGAGGCGGCTCGGACGGAACTGGCGAGAGACCACCAGGCCGATCACGGCCACGATCACCAGCGCGTCGACAACCCCAGACATCCAGGCCTCCGTGTACGAGAAGGGGGAGTCGGCAACGAGTCCTGCCGACGCCTTCGACGTTACGGAAAGTGCCGGGCCAGAAGATCGGAGCCCGGGTGGATCGTGGGTGGAGCCTCGAAGCGATGGGCCTCCACCCACGGGTGGAGGCCCACTGCCGGTCCCCTCCCCCAGCAGCTCAGCGACTCAATGACTCGGGGACGCAGGGCTCGGGGACGGGCCCGGCGCCCCTTGCCACCCCGGCGACCCCAAGCCCCTGACCGCCGCTCCGGCCCCCGACGACGACCGATCCGTTACTGTCCGTTACCACTCGCTCCCCGCCCAGGCGCCGAGGCGCCTACGCGTCGATCCGCGACCGGTCGAGCGTCGCCGCCGAGTTGGAGATGAACTCCTTGCGGGGCGCGACGTCGTTGCCCATCAGCAGGTCGAAGACCTGCTCGGCGGCCTCCAGGTCGGTGAGGTTGATCCTGCGCAGGGTGCGACGCCTCGGGTCCATGGTCGTCTCGGCCAGCTGGTCGGCGTCCATCTCACCCAGACCCTTGTAGCGCTGGATGGAGTCCTTGAACCGGACGCCCTTGCTCTGGAACTCCATGAGCTTGTCGCGCAGCTCCCGGTCCGAGTACGTGTAGACGTACTTGTCCTGGCCCTTCTTCGGCTGGGTGAGCTCGATGCGGTGCAGCGGCGGCACCGCGGCGAAGACCCGGCCGGCCTCGACCATCGGCCGCATGTAGCGGTGGAAGAGGGTCAGCAGCAGCGTGCGGATGTGTGAACCGTCGACATCGGCGTCGGTCATCATGATGATCTTGCCGTAGCGGGCCGTGTCGATGTCGAAGGTGCGGCCCGAGCCGGCCCCTATGACCTGGATGATCGCGCCGCACTCGGCGTTCTTCAGCATGTCCGTCACGGACGACTTCTGGACGTTGAGGATCTTGCCGCGGATCGGCAGCAGCGCCTGGAACTCGGAGTTCCGGGCGAGCTTCGCCGTGCCGAGCGCGGAGTCTCCCTCGACGATGAACAGCTCGCTGCGGTCGACGTCGTCGCTGCGGCAGTCGGCCAGCTTGGCGGGGAGCGAAGAGGACTCCAGAGCCGTCTTGCGGCGCTGGGCGTCCTTGTGCTGGCGGGCGGCGATGCGGGTGCGGGCCGCGGCGACCGCCTTCTCCATGACGACCCGCGCCTGCTGGGCGGCGTCACGCTTGGTGGAGGTCAGGAACGCCTTGAGTTCCTTGGTGATCACGTTGTTCACGATCCGGCGGGCGGCCGAGGTGCCGAGCACCTCCTTGGTCTGCCCCTCGAACTGCGGCTCGGCCAGGCGTACGGTGACGACCGCCGTGAGCCCCTCGAGGGCGTCGTCCTTGACGATGTCGTCCTCGGCGACGCGGAGCAGTTTCTTGGCCCGCAGCACCTCGTTCATGGTCTTCGCGACGGCCTGCTCGAAGCCGGCGACATGGGTGCCGCCCTTGGGTGTGGCGATGATGTTGACGAACGACTTGACGGTCGTGTCGTAGCCGGTCCCCCAGCGCATCGCCACGTCGACGCCCAGGTCACGGGTGACCTCCGTGGGCGTCATCTGACCGTGCTCGTCCAGGACGGGGACGGTCTCCTTGAAGCTGCCCTGCCCGGTGAAGCGGAGGACATCGCAGATACCGCGGTCATTGGCCAGGTACTCGCAGAACTCACTGATGCCGCCGTCGAAGCGGAAGGACTCCTCACCCTTGCTGCCGCCCTCGCCGAGGCCGAACTCGTCCCGGACGACGATGGTCAGGCCGGGCACCAGGAAAGCGGTCTGGCGAGCCCGCTGGTGCAGCGTGTCGAGCGAGAGCTTGGCGTCCTTCAGGAAGATCTGCCGGTCCGCCCAGTACCGCACGCGCGTGCCACTGCGCGACTTCGGGATCTTCTTGGCCTTGCGCAGCCCGCTCTGCACCTCGAACTTGGCGTCCGCACCGCCGCCGGCGAAGGCACCGGGGACGCCTCGCCGGAAGCTGATGGCGTGGGTGTGACCGCCACGGTCCACCTCGACGTCCAGCCGCGCGGACAGGGCGTTGACCACGGAGGCGCCGACGCCGTGCAGACCGCCCGAGGCGGCGTACGAGCCACCGCCGAACTTGCCGCCCGCGTGCAGCTTGGTCATGACGACCTCGACACCGGAGAGGCCGGTCTTGGGCTCGACGTCGACGGGGATGCCGCGGCCGTTGTCGCGGACCTCCACCGAGCCGTCGTCGTGGAGGATCACGTCGATGTGGTCGCAGTAGCCACCGAGGGCTTCGTCGACGGAGTTGTCGATGATCTCCCACAGGCAGTGCATCAGACCACGGCTGTCGGTCGACCCGATGTACATACCGGGGCGCTTGCGTACGGCCTCGAGCCCCTCGAGGACGAGCAGGTGCCGCGCGGTGTAGTTGGAACCGTCCCGGTCTGCTCCTGCCAGCAGCGCAGTGGACGGCACGGACGTCTCGGCGGTCACGCGGTTCGCTCCTCGCTGAATTTCAGATGGGGCCCCGTTGGGTAAGGGCGCGGCGTCGTTCACCGCTCAGAGGGTACCGAGCCCAGGTAGAGCCGTTGTAACGCCACCCTCGTCACGACGGCAGCCTAGTCCACTGTCGTATACCTGTTCGATCCCTCCATGGGGTGAAGCGCACATCACGTTCCCTTCGAGGCATGAACCATTTAGGCTCCGGGCACGTCCTCATGAACAACCGGCAAGCCAGCCGGCGGGGACCGACACTGACCGATAGCGCGAACCCGTACGACACATAGACACGCAATACGGCACATTCGCCGCCAACCGGCAACAGCCAGCCTCCTCGGAAAATTTTTTCGAGGAAAAGCCACGAGCGGGAACGTTTTGGGGCTGGTTGGATGTTGACCCTGGTACGACAGCTCGTCGAGCTAGAGAAGAGGCGACGTGACTACTGTTCTGACTTCCGCGAGCCCGCTGACGGCCGCCGACCGTTGCGACCGTTGCGGCGCCCAGGCGTACCTGCGCGTCGTCCTGCTGAGCGGCGGAGAACTGCTCTTCTGCGCCCACCACGGGCGCAAGTTCGAGCCGGAACTCAAGAAGATCGCCGCTGAGATACAGGACGAGACCGAGCGCCTGACCTCCGTTCCGGCAAGCGACTCGGAAGACGAGCGCTGACCCATCGCGTCCCACGACGAGCAGACCGGCACAGGCCGGTAAGGGCGGCCCACCTCCCCACCCGGAGGCGGGCCGCCCTCGCTCGCGTACAGCGCCTAGGACGCGCCGGACGCCCCCGTGCCGCCCCTGGAGGCGGCGGCACCCGAGTGGCCCCACCCCAGGGTCCGCAGGACGGCGGAGACGCGCGTGTAGACCCCCGGGCTGCCCGTCTGTCCGCAGCCGCTCCCCCAGGACACCAGCCCGATCAGCTTCCCGTCGGCCACCAGCGGTCCCCCGCTGTCCCCCTGGCACGCGTCACGGCCACCGGCCTGGTCCCCTGCGCACACCATCGTCGCCGCGCGGTACTCGCCTTCCTCACTGCCCGGATACGCCCGCTCGCAGACGGCGTCGGGGAGCACACGCACGCGTGAGCCGTGCAGACTCCTCGCGTAGTCGCCGACACCCGAGGTGTCGCCCCAGCCGTAGACCACCGCGGACGTCCCCGGCTCGTACGCGGCATCGCCCTCGGCCGCCATCGCCAGGGCGGAACCGGCCGGCAGGGCCTGGGAGAGGGTGATCACGGCGAAGTCGCCGGCGTTGCTCGTCTCGTCGTAGGCGGGGTTCACCCAGACGTCGCGCACCGGAATCTCTGCGCCCCCGCCCCCCAGCAGGTCCGTACGGCCCGCGATGACCTTTAGGTCGCCCAGCCGCGTCGGCGCTGTCCCGAGGCTCTCCCGGCCGAGGCAGTGAGCCGCCGTGAGCACGGTGGTCCGTCCGACGACCACTCCCCCGCAGAACTGCCCCGCCCTCGTCACCCCGTACCGGTCACGGCTGGACAGGGCCACCGTCCACGGACTCTCGGCGGCATCCACCGGAAATCCACCGACGACGACGCTGTCGGCGACCGCGGGGCGCGCGGCCGCCATCGGTGACACCAGTGGTATGGCGGTCGCGGCGACCGCCAGGACCAGCGGCCGGACCAGTGATCGGACCAGCGGCCGAGCACAAGGACGACGCATACGGGCTCCTCACTCATGGTGTTCCCGAAACACCCAGAGTGATCCACCCGGCGCCGCCCCGCACCCCGCGCGAGCGGGCACTCCGCCCTCCCGGCACGGCGAAGGGCCCGGCCCCCGGGACGGGAGGCGGGCCCTTCGCCGACCGTGTCGCTCTGATCTAGTCGAGGTAGTCGCGCAGCACCTGGGAGCGCGAGGGGTGGCGCAGCTTGGACATCGTCTTGGACTCGATCTGGCGGATGCGCTCGCGCGTGACGCCGTAGACCTTGCCGATCTCGTCGAGGGTCTTCGGCTGACCGTCGGTGAGACCGAAGCGCATGGAGACGACGCCCGCCTCGCGCTCGGACAGGGTGTCGAGTACGGAGTGCAGCTGCTCCTGCAGGAGCGTGAAGCTGACCGCGTCCGCCGGGACGACCGCCTCGGAGTCCTCGATGAGGTCACCGAACTCGCTGTCGCCGTCCTCGCCCAGCGGGGTGTGGAGCGAGATGGGCTCGCGGCCGTACTTCTGGACCTCGATGACCTTCTCCGGGGTCATGTCGAGTTCCTTGGCCAGCTCCTCCGGAGTGGGCTCGCGGCCCAGGTCCTGGAGCATCTGCCGCTGGACGCGCGCGAGCTTGTTGATGACCTCGACCATGTGCACCGGGATACGGATGGTGCGGGCCTGGTCGGCCATGGCGCGGGTGATCGCCTGCCGGATCCACCAGGTGGCGTACGTGGAGAACTTGTAGCCCTTGGTGTAGTCGAACTTCTCCACCGCGCGGATCAGACCGAGGTTGCCCTCCTGGATGAGGTCCAGGAAGAGCATGCCGCGGCCGGTGTAGCGCTTGGCCAGGGAGACCACCAGGCGGAGGTTGGCCTCCAGGAGGTGGTTCTTGGCGCGGCGCCCGTCCTCGGCGATGATCTCCAGCTCGCGCTTGAGCTTCGGCGCCAGCTTGTCGGAGTTGGCCAGCTTGTCCTCGGCGAACAGTCCCGCCTCGATGCGCTTGGCCAGTTCGACCTCCTGCTCGGCGTTGAGCAGGGGGACCTTGCCGATCTGCTTGAGGTAGTCCTTGACCGGGTCGGCCGTGGCCCCGGCCGCGGCGACCTGCTGGGCCGGAGCGTCGTCCTCGTCGTCGTCGGACAGCACGAAGCCGGCGTTCTCGGTGCCCTCGGGCTCCTCGGTGACCTTGGTGTCCTCGAGCACCTCGTCCTCGAGAACCTCGGCGTCGTCCTTCTTGGCCGTGGTCTTCTTGGCCGCCGTCTTCTTCGCGGTGACGGTCTTCTTCGCCGCCGTCTTCTTGGCCGTGGTCTTCTTCGCCGCCGCCTTCCTGGCGGGCGCCTCGTCCTCGGCCGCCGGCTCGGGTGCGGCGGGCGCCGGGCTGGCGGCGGTCTTCCTGCTGGTCACCGTCTTGGCCGCGACCGACTTGGTGGCGGTGCGCTTGGCCGGACTCTTCGCTGCGACGCTCTTTCGGGTGCGCTTGGGCTCCGCGGCACTGACCATCAGCGTCACACCCTCTTCCTCGAGGATCTGGTTGAGGCTGCGCAGTACGTTCTTCCACTGAGTGGCCGGAATCTGGTCAGCTTCGAAGGCCCGACGCACGTCATCGCCGGCGATCTGCCCCTCAGCCTTTCCCCGCTCAATGAGCGCCATGACAGAGACGGACTCGGCGATCTCCGGCGGGAGCGTACGGGATGTGCTGGCCGACACGAACAACCTCTCGGAACGTTGAAAACGGCTTTCGGCCCCGTCCTGGCGGACAGGTGCCGACCGCCGGCTTGGGGATGGGCCGACGGCGCGGGCGGGGCCGGGAGAAGCACAGCGCCGTGAACGGCGTCCGTATTCCCTCCTCGGCTGTCACCTCTTAGGTCATCGCGTTGTTCCCACGAGCGTTACGCCCAATCCGCGTGGCCCGAGTCACACCCCGTAAGGGACCAAACTCGGCCAGATGCGGTCAGAAGGAATCACCAACGACGCCCGTCCGGTCCGACCGTGCCAACAGTACGGCGTGACACCCGTCGACCCCGCAGAGCCGTCCAGGCGCTGCGGGGTCGACGGCGGCAACGACCCGGCCGAGCGCCGCCACAGGAGGGGGATGGCAGGCCCGGCCGCGCCGCTCGGGGCGGGGCGCGGTCAGTGCTCGCGCGGGGCGGGCACCACGCGTTCCACCTCAGGGTGGACGGTCAGCAGTTGGCGCATGGCCGTCTCGGCCGCCGCGCCGTCACCGGCGGCCAGGGCGTCGGCGATCCGTGCGTGCTGGGCCAGCGACACATCGTTCGGCCGGTCACAGCCGGTGACCGGTCCGCCCGAGACCTGGAGGGCGGCGGACACGATCCCGGAGAGGTGCTCCAGCATGCGGTTGCCCGCGACCTGAATGAGCAGCGTGTGGAATTCCGCGTCGGCGCGGGAGAAGGTGAGGGCGTCGCCCTGCGCCATGGCGTGCCCCATGACGCCGACCATGTCGGACAGGCGCTGCTGCACGTCCTCCCGGCCGTGCCCGGCGGCCAGGCGCGCGGCCAGCGGCTCGATCGTCCAGCGCAGCTCGCTGAGCTCGCGGCGCTGGTCGTCGCGCTGCGGTCCGAAGGCCCGCCACTCGATGATGTCAGGGTCCAGCAGGTTCCAGTCGCTGACGGGACGCACGCGCGTGCCGACGTTCGGACGGGCGCTCACCAGTCCCTTGGCCTCAAGGACGCGCAGCGACTCCCGGACGACGGTCCGGGACACCTCGAAGCGCTGGCCGATCTCCTCGGGCACCAGCGGGCGGTCGGCACCCAGGTCGCCGGAAACGATCATCTGACCGAGCTGCTGAACCAGTTGTCCGTGCAGTCCGCGGCCGCGGCTGCCCGCGGTACGCCGGCCCACGCGGCCCAGTTCGGGGTCCGCCCCTTCCCAGGCGGGGGCCCCGACGCGGTCGACGCCGGGCGTCTCGGCGTAGGGGTAGCGGTCGAGTTCGCCCGGGCTCTGGAGGCCGGAGTCTGCGGAGCGGGCGGCGGTCATCATGGTGTGCGCAAGGGTACTCACGCATCCTTTGTCGGCGCCGTTCCCAACTCCCTTGAGGTCTTTAGTGAAAAGCACACGAAAGGGTGATCGCTCACCCCTTCGCAATTGACGCCTTATCGGAAAGAAATGGACTTTCCCCGGGGAGTTGCGCGCATGCCCGGACCGGACGGTCCCGAGCGGCCGTCACCGGACCCGTCCGCGCAGGGTCATGAGCAGATACGAGCAGAGCAGGACGGTCAGCGACAACGCCAGCGCGCTGCCCACGGGTTGGACAAGGGCCTGCAGAACTGCCGCCACGTAGCGCTCTCCGCCGAAGGGCCACTGGCTCAGGAGGACCTCGCGCACCCGCATCGGGAGGTCGGCGGCGGTACGTACGGACTGGCCGTTCCAGATCTTCTGTACGAGAGGGACGACGACGACGGGTACGGCGACCACCGCCGCCAGTCCGGCCGTGGTGGACCGGAAGAGGCCTGCGGCCAGCACACCGGCCCAGGCGCAGCCGATCATCAGACCGGCCCAACCCGCGCTCAGTGCAGCCCAGTCGGCGGGAACTCGCACGAGCTCTCGTCCGTAGAACAGGTGAAGCACTTGGGCGTCGCAGCCCACCGTGAGGACGGCCAGCAACAGCGCGGTGGCGGCGGAGACGACGAGTTTGGCCGTCAGCAGCCCCAGCCGGCGGGGCACGGTGCCGCGGTCCGCCGCCAGCGCGGGGTGGCGGAACTCGTCACCGAACGCCAGCGCCCCCAGCAGCCCCGCGCCGAGCGCCGCCGGCGGCAGCGGCACCTCCCGCGGCCACGCGGCCAGCAGACGCGGCTGCGGGGTGTGCCCGACACGGGCGAGGAGTACGGCGGTGACGGCGGACAGGACGAGTACGACCGCTCCGGTGACGACCCCGGTGCCGACACCGGTGACGCGGCGCAACTCGTACCGCAGGGGGCGGAGCGGGCTGGGCGCGGAACGGACGCAGATGGGGGGCGGGAGGGCGGACGAGGCGCCGCCGAGAGGGTCGTTGCCGGGGGTGAGGGAGAGGGCCGGGGCGGGAGCGGGAACGGGGGTGCCAAGAGCTGACGTCGGCGGGGGCGGGGGCAGGGGCGGGAGGGACGAGGGGTCCGGTCGGCCCGGCCCGGTCGGATTTCCCGGCATGACCGCGGTGCTCGCAGTACTCGCGGTGCTCCTGGCGCTGCTGGTGCCCGTGGCGCCGTTGATGTTTGTGGTGCTGTTGGTGTTTGTGGTGCTGTTGGTGTCTGTAGTGCTGTTGGTGTCTGTAGTGCCGGTGGTGTCTGAAGTGCCGGTGGTGCTCGTGGTGGCCGCCGGTGCGGACCGGTTCGCCGCCTGTCGCGCATCCGTCGGCGCCACCGCCGCGGCATCGGGCTGCCCGGGCTCTGTCCCTTTCGCGGCGGTGACGGCTGGACTCCGCCGGGCGGACGAGTCCGTCTCCTGCTCCGCGCCCGCGGGGTCCGTGCGCCTGGCCGCGGGGGGACCAGGCTCCAGTACGTTCCCCGCCGTGCCAGTGAGTGCCTCCGGGCCGGACGGCTCTTCCGCGCCCTCACCAGGCCCCATGTCGCCTACCTCGTGGGCCAGTTGGTGGACGAGGATGCCGTGCCGGAACGCGGTCTCACCGACGTCGGCACATGTACTGCCGTACACGGAGAGGCGGTTGCCCCCTTCGCGGACCACCTCGACCGAGCGGTGGGCCGTGCGCGCCTCCTTGGCGAGGAGCGTGGCGAGGCGGGCGGCGTGCGGACTGCGGACGGCGACGCGGGGACGCAGCCGGGTGCGCGAGAAATCCGCCGCCTCCTGGTCGGCGACGACCTTGCCCCGCTCCAGCGTCACGACGTGGTCGGCGGCGCGGGCGGCTTCCTTGGGGTCGGCCGTGGTGTACAGCACCGTGCCGCCCTGGACCGCGTACGCACGCAGGGTGTCGTGCAGCCAGCGCCTTTCCCGTGCGGAGAGTCCCTCGGAGGGGCCGTCGAGGACGAGGGTGTGCGGGTCGGCCAACAGGGCACAGGCGAGACCGAGGCGGCGGTCCATGCCGCGTGACAGGGTGCCGAGGCGTTCGTCGCGCAGGCTCACGAGTCCGGCCGATTCCAGCACTTCGTCGGCGCGCCGCACCGGGACACCGGCCGCCGCGCACAGCATGCGCAGGTGTCCGCGGACCGTGCGGGCCGGGTGTCCGGGCACCTCGCCCAGCAGCACGCCGACTTCGCGTGACGGGTGGGCGATCCGGTGCAGAGGGCGGCCCCTGAAGTGCGTGACACCGCGGCCCCGTTGCAGTTCGAGCATGAGCTTGAGCACCGTGGTCTTACCGGCGCCCGGCTCTCCGAGCAGCGCGGTGACGCGACCCGCGCGTGCCTCGAAGGAGACGTCGTCGACGGCTGGCGGTAGCTCTTTGCGTGGGGTGCTGGTCAGTCCGAAGGCCTGGATCACCCGCAGCAAGATAGCGCGGTATGTCCGGTTTTCCGGGCATCGCAAGGCCCACCCGGCACCGGGCGTCCGGCTCTACGGGCGCCCTGCTCCGCGGACCGTCCCCTCCTCCCTCCCCTGCGGTGCGGGCCAGCGGCCCTTGTCGGGTCCCGGCCGTCACACCTCGGGACGCAGCATGGGCGGGTTGAGCAGAGTCGCGCCGCCGGCCCGGAAGAGCTGGGCCGGGCGGCCTCCTTGGCGGGTGGTCGTACCGCCGGTGGGGACGAGGAACCCGGGGGTGCCCGTGACCTTGCGATGGAAATTGCGCGGATCCAGCGCCACTCCCCACACCGCCTCGTAGACGCGGCGCAGCTCGCCCACCGTGAACTCGGGCGGGCAGAACGCCGTGGCCAGGGAGGAGTACTCGATCTTGGAACGGGCCCGTTCCACCCCGTCGGCCAGGATCCGGGCGTGGTCGAAGGCCAGCGGGGCGACGGGCTCGCCCTCCCGGCCGTAAGCGCTCTGTTCCAGCAATTCCTCGACCGGCGCCCAGCGCGCGTTGCTGGCGTCGCCGCCCGCCCGGGGCGCGGGCAGGTCGGGGGCGAGGGCGAGATGGGCCACGCTCACCACCCGCATCCGGGGATCACGCTCGGGGTCGCCGTACGTCGCCAGCTGTTCGAGGTGCGCGCCGTTGTCCTGGGCGGGGGCGGCGGGATCGTGGACGCACAGTCCCGTCTCCTCCGCCAGTTCGCGCGCCGCGGCCTGCGCGAGGTCCTCGTCGGTCCGAACGAAGCCGCCGGGGAGGGCCCAGCGCCCCTGGAACGGCGGCTCACCCCTGCGCACCGCCAGCGAGCACAGGGAATGGCGTCGCACGGTCAGCACGACCAGGTCCACTGTGACGGCGAAGGGCGGGAAGGCTGACGGGTCGTAGGGCATGCCGCGATCATAGTCGTCTTCCTGACGATAAACACGCCCTTCGGTGCCTGCACCGGCCGCTGGTCCAGCAGGGTACGGGATGGGGTTCACCATCTGCTCCCGGTTGTCGTTCGATACGGCGTCATGCCAGGTCACACCCCCAGCTGCAGCCCTTCGGCCGCCTCCTCGACCATGGCCAGCCCGAGTCTGCCGACCCGCACGGCGAAGGCTGCGCCCGCAACTCGCAACCCGGTCAGGCCGATCTCCCCCAGGGGCGCGCCGCGCAAGGGGTGCAGCGCGACCGTCCCGGCGGGGGCATCGGGGCGGATGCCGACGAGCGTGGTGACCAGGAGGACACCTGCCGCCGACGCGGTCGCGGCCGGCCGGCAGGCTGCTGGGTGGGGCAGGGGCGCACTCCCCTCCGTGCGCTGCTCGCCCGCGTACATCTCGGGCAGCCGGTGGCCGAAGGCCCCGGCCGCGGCCAGCACCCCTCTCAGCAGCGAACTCGCCACCTTCTCGTACCCGGCGGCGGCCAGCCCCGCCACCGCCACCGCCGTCTCGTGAACCCGTACGGCGCCGGCACGGTGACCGAACGGGTTGTACCCCCTCTCCTTCACGCCGAGTCCGCGCAGTCCCCAACCGGAGTCCAGGGCCGGGGTGGCCAGCAGCCGGGCCAGCTGATCGGTCTGTGCCTTGTCCAGCAGGCCCGGGGCGTGGACACCCCCGCCCAGCAGCCCCGTGTCGAGGAGGTGCGCGGCGGCCGAACCGAGGTGCGGTATCCGGCGTCCGTCGGAGATCCGGGCCGTGGCGGGCCGACCGCCGGCCGGGTCGTCGATCCAGAAGTCTCGCCGGAACGCGCTCCGCAGCTCCTCCGCCCATTGCCGCAGTCCGGCACCGCCCGGTCTGCCGCAGGCGTCGAACAGATCGGCGCCGAGCAGGGCCGCCCGGTGGGCGTGGGCCTGGGTCTCGCAGCGGACCGGTCCGCCGGGGTGGCGGTCACGCAGGTAAGGGCCGTCTCCAGCGGTGTTGCGCAGCCAGGCCAGGCAGCGTTCGGCCGCCGGCAGCAGTTCTTCCGTCTCGGCTTCGGGGAGTCCCCAGCGGCGGGCCTCCGCGAGCAGTACGGGGAAGAGCAGGGTGGCCTCGGTGCCGGTGCAGCCCGGTGGCAGATACGGTCCCGCGTCACGTCTCGGCCCGGGGATCATGCCGGAGCCCGGTCCGCGAGCGGCGATCTGGGTGCGGGCGAGGACGCGCAGGGTCCCGGCCGCGAGCCGGGTGCCGAGGGGGAGCGTCATCCGGGCAGCGGCGAGTGCCTCCGCGGGGGCCAGGCCGCAGCGCCACGGCGCCCCGGCCGCCAGGTACAGGTCGTTGTGGTGTGCCGGATCCCGTAGCAGCAGGGCTCGGAGGTCTTCGACGCTCGCCCGGAGCAACGCCGCCACCCCCGGGTCGTCGCCCCGCGCGGCGGCGGGGGCGAACGGGCTGTTCACCGCGCGGCCGGCGGCCCCGACCGGTCCGGTGCCGCCCTGTCGTACCCGGAGTTCCAGCGTTCTGCTGCCGCCCGAGGGCAGTTCGAACTCCCAGCGCAGCACGCCCGCGGAGGCCAGCGCGTCGGCGGGCGGCGGATCTGCCGTGACCGAGGAGGTTCCGTCGCGGCAGGACCAGCGGAGGCCCGAGTCGTGCACGGTGGCGGGCAGGTCCCGCCCTTCGGCGCCCGCCGCGATCGCCCCGAGGTCGGCCAGGTCCGTACCGAGGAACAGTTCGACGGGGAGACGCACGGCACGGGGAGACCAGTTGCGCAGGGTGATTCGCTCCCTACCGTCCGCCTGTCGGGTCCGCTCGACCACCACGTCCGGGTCCGGCCCCGGGGGCGAGGAGATCCGCACGGTCCCGACGAAGCGGGCACGGTCGGCGGCGGTCCTGTGCGCCTGCACGGGCACCGGCTCGCGGCCCGCCACGAGGAGCCGGCAACGGGAGAGCAGGCGTCGGCCTTCGCGATAGAACCCTTCCAGTCCGCGGCCGGTCAACTGCCCCTGTTCGCCGGAAACGGCCAGTCCCGGCAGCGCGACGCAGATCATGACGCCGTGAGCCGGCGGCAGAGCGCCGGACCGTCGGCCTCCCGGCTGCGCGGTGCTCCCGTGAGTGGTCGAGACGCCGCGCGCCCGTCCACCCGCGTGAGCCGGCGTCCGGCCGCCCGGACGGGCAAGGGGCGGAGCAGGGACCAGAGCCGGAGCCATATCGGGAGCCATATCGGGAGCCGTATCTGGACCAAAACCAGAACCAGGAGCAGGAGCAGGAGCAGGAGCAGGAGCAACGACGGTGGTCGCTGCGGGTTGATGCATCGACAAGTCGATACCTTTTCCACGCTCGTTGCCCGGCTGCCCCAGGGACGTCGTCGGCGAGCCGGTGGCGCGTGGTTGCCCCACCGGCCGTACTGGCTCGCCCTGCGGCCCGTGAGACACCCCGGCGCCGCTCGGAACCGGACGGGTGCCGGCGGCGGGGTGAGGCGGCGTCGGCTCGTGCATGCGGGGACTTCCTCTGCGCTCAGCAGGACTCGGGCAGGAGCGGTGCCTGGGGCGCGTTCCGGAGGGACACGCGTGGCGCGGCGGCACGGCCCGTTCCGGCGTTCCGCCACTCAGGTGAACGGAACCGGCCTCCTCCAGGTCACGCCCACGGCCCGGTGCCCCGGCGCGGAGACGACCGACGCGGGCACTCACGCTGTTCACCCGTGCGGCCGTCGACCTGATCGCCGCGCACGCCCCGAGGGCGCCGCACCCGGACGCGTGCCGCCCACCGGTGTGCGCGGACGGACGCGGTTCGCAGCCGTCCCGCGGATTCGATCTCCAGGACGGCGGGTGCCGCGCGCCGCATCCGCGGCGCACGCGCGCGTCGGCCTGCCGGCTGCCGATTCCGGAGCGGAGGAAGACCCGTCTGCTGGAGCAGCGGAAGGCGCGTCCTTGTGCGGGACCGGCAAGCTCCCGTTCTTCTCCTCGGTGCCCCCGCCCTCGGCTCGCGGTCCTGCGTCCGACCGGTCGCGGCCGTCCCGTTCGCCGCGCAGACAGGCACGGATCGACTCCGGGTCGAGGCCCTCGTTGCAGGCCTGGTGCAGCAGTCGGGCGAAGAGATAGTCGCAGTCCGCCGCCAATGCCATGGCCAGCGCCTCTCGCGCCTCCAATTCGTCGCCGGTGGACCACGCGACCCATCCCGCCAAGGTGAGCGGCGCCGCCGCGTACTCTCCGTAGGACCCTGCGCAGCGGCGGGCCAGCGCACGCCACAGCCGAAGGGCCCAGCGGGCCTCGTCGCCCTCCATCCACTCCGCCGCTCGGTCGCGGGTCGTCCGGTCCTGGAGGCCGAGGATCAGCCGCGCCGCCTCGTCATGGGTGAGAAGTCCGTCGTCACGGAGGTCTGCCCGGTCCACACCGGTCACCGGTGGGGCGTCGGCCAGCCGCCTCATGATCCGCTCCGCCAGGTCGAGGGTTTCCTCGGCCACCTCCGCGCGGCTCCCGTCGTCGAGGATGCGGGAGACCAGCGTCATGCTGGCCGCGTCGAGGGCGGCTTCCTGTTCCCGGGCGGCGGAGCCCTCCCGGGGGCGCAGCCTGGCGTGCAACTCGCGCAGGGTGCCCCGCACCTGGATGCCCGCGTACGTGGCGGCGGCGGCCAGCACGGAGGTGCCGGGCAGGCCCATCGCGGTCCCCTCGGCCGGACAGCAGGACTGGTCGTCGCAGCAGTACGACCAGAACCGTCCGTCCGAAATGCACAGGGCCTCGACCACGGGTACGTCGAGGGCACCGCATGTGACACGCAGCGTCTGTGCCAGCGCCCGCAGCCGGGCCATGACCTGCTGTCCGGTTTCGCCCCCGGCGGGTTCCTGGCAGAGGTAGGCGACCATCTGCTCGGGCCGGTTGCCCCTGCGCTCGCTGCCGGTCACGAGGCCGGTGACCAGTTGCCTGGCCGCGGCGTCCCAGTCGTCCCGGTGCGGAGGGATGCCGAGCCGGGCCCGGCCACCGAACCGCCCCCGCCCGTCCCGTTCGTGCAGGGCTACCAGGACGATGCTGTCCTCCGGGCGGTAGCCGAGGAGGTAGGGCAGCGCGTCGGCCAGTTCGGCCGGGGTTCGCAGGGTGATCGGGTGCTCGTCCTCGTGCCCGTACGGGAGCGGGGCGCCCTCCGGCCGCTCACGTCCGCTGATGTCGCCGTTCTCGGAGGATCCGGTCGATCCGCTGTGGTTCGTCATGGCCCGACGATCTCGCGGAATACGAGGCTCCGCTTTCCCTGTGGATAACTTCGATCAGGAACACGTCATTGGAAGAAACCGTCCAAGAAACCGTCCAAGAAGCCGGCGGAGAAGCCGTGGCGGACTCACCGGTCTTTCGACGGCCGCCCTTCGGCCCCCGAGGCGGCACCCCGATTGTCAGTGGCTTCCTGTTGTATGGAACGCATGGAGCACACGAGCAACGCGGATCTCCGGGCAGCCGCCGATGCGGTCCTCTCCCGACTCGTCGGGGACCCCTCCGGCGAGGCCCGGCTGCGCGAGGATCAGTGGCGGGCGATCGAGGCGCTGGTCGCCGACGGGCGCCGCGCCCTGGTGGTCCAGCGCACCGGCTGGGGCAAGTCCGCCGTCTATTTCGTCGCGACGGCGCTGCTCCGCGCTCGCGGCAGCGGGCCCACCGTGATCGTGTCCCCCTTGCTCGCGCTGATGCGCAACCAGGTCGACGCCGCCGCCCGGGCGGGCATCCGCGCCCGGACCATCAACTCCTCCAACACCGAGGAGTGGGACATGGTCCAGGACGAGATCGCGGCAGGCGAGGTCGACGTGCTGCTGGTGAGTCCGGAACGGCTGAACAATCCAGACTTCCGCGATCAGGTCCTGCCGAAGCTCGCCGCCGCGACCGGCCTTCTCGTGGTGGACGAGGCGCACTGCATCTCCGACTGGGGCCACGACTTCCGGCCGGACTACCGGCGGCTGCGCACCATGCTCGCCGACCTGGCGCCGGGGGTCCCGGTGCTGGCCACCACGGCCACCGCCAACGCGCGCGTGACCGCCGACGTCGCCGAGCAGCTCGGCACGGGTGGCACCTCGGACGCCCTGGTGCTGCGCGGCCCGCTGGACCGGGAGAGCCTGAGCCTGTCCGTACTGCGGCTGCCGGACGCGCCGGCCCGGATGGCCTGGCTCGCCGACCACCTCGACGAGCTGCCGGGGTCGGGGATCATCTACACGCTCACCGTGGCCGCGGCCGAGGAGGTCACCGCCTTCCTCCGGCAGCGCGGGCACACGGTCGCCTCCTACACCGGCAAGACCGAGAACGCCGACCGGCAGCAGGCGGAGGACGATCTCCTCGCCAACCGGGTCAAGGCGCTGGTCGCCACCTCGGCGCTCGGCATGGGCTTCGACAAGCCCGACCTGGGCTTCGTGGTACACCTCGGTTCGCCCTCCTCTCCCATCGCCTACTACCAGCAGGTCGGCCGGGCCGGGCGCGGGGTCGAGCACGCGGAGGTGCTCCTCCTCCCCGGCCGGGAGGACGAGGCGATCTGGGAGTACTTCGCTTCACTGGCCTTCCCCTCCGAGGACCTGGTGCGCCGCACGCTCGACGTTCTGGCCCGCGCCGACCGGCCCTTGTCGCTTCCCGCACTGGAGCCGCTGGTGGAGCTTCGCCGGTCCCGTCTGGAGACGATGCTCAAGGTCCTCGACGTGGACGGCGCGGTCCAGCGGGTCAAGGGCGGCTGGACCGCCACCGGGCGGCCGTGGACGTACGACGCCCAGCGGTACGACTGGGTCGCCCGGCAGCGCAAGGCCGAGCAGCAGGCGATGCGCGACTACGCGTCGACGACGGGCTGCCGTATGGAGTTCCTGCAGCGGCAGCTGGACGACGAGGGCGCCAAGCCCTGTGGCCGCTGTGACAACTGCGCGGGGCCGCGTTTCACCGCCGAGACGTCCGTCGACTCTCTCGACGCCGCCCGCGCCGATCTGGGCCGGGCGGGCGTGGAGGTGGAGCCGCGCCGCATGTGGCCGACCGGACTGCCGGCGATCGGGGTGGAGCTGAAGGGCCGTATCCCGGCCGGTGAGCAGGCTGCGACGGGCCGGGCGCTGGGCCGGCTGTCCGACATCGGCTGGGGCAACCGGCTGCGGCCCATGCTCGCGGCGCAGGCTCCGGACGGGCCGGTGCCCGACGACGTCTCCCGAGCCGTCGTCGGAGTACTGGCGGACTGGGCGAAGGGGCCCGGCGGCTGGGCCCCCGGCGTGCCGGAACCCCGGTCGCGGCCGGTCGGCGTGGTCACCGTCGCCTCCCGTACCCGGCCCCTGCTGATCCGTTCCCTCGGTGAGCGCATCGCCGAGGTCGGACGGCTGCCGTTGCTGGGCGCCGTCGAGTACACGGCCGAGGCCACCCGGGCGACGCGCAGCAACAGCGCGCAGCGCCTCAAGGTCCTCGACGGGGCGCTGACCGTGCCGCCCCACCTCGCCTCCGCCCTCGCCGCACAGCCGGGGCCCGTGCTCCTCGTCGACGACTTCACCGAGACCGGCTGGACCCTCGCGGTCGCCGCCCGTCTGCTCCGGCGGGCCGACGCGGAGGAGGTGTTGCCGCTGGTCCTGGCCGTACAGGGCTGACCATGCACCACCGTGCGGCTTCCCGGGCTTCTGTTCCGGACGCCGGTTCCGGCGTCCGGTTCCGACGCCGACTTCGGAGGTCGGCTTCGAAAGCCGACCTCGCAGGCCACATTCGCGGACCAACTGCGCGGACCAACTGCGCAGACCAGCTGCGCGGTCCGGCTGCGCGGTCCGGCTGCGCGGTCCGGCTTCGGAGGCTGATCGTCGGCACCGGTTCACGGCACCGGGTGCGGACACCTGTGTCCGCAGCCGCGTGCCCGGGCACCCGTTCCAGACGTCCCATGCGTCACCCGGGCAGACCCTGGGTAGGGATATAAAACACACATCGCCCTATAACGGTCGACCGATCCGATTGCTCGTTGCCGCAACCCAGTTCGACAGGAAGAATTGGACTCCGCTCCCCGCACGGCTCATCCGTGATCCGGCAGGGCTTCACTGCGGTGCGCGTCCCCCGAATCCGACCCTGCCCGCGTGCGGGCGCGTAGCCGAAGGGAGGAACGTGACCTTCGGATTCGCTCCGTCCTCGGCGGCGTCGCTGTCGCCGTCCACCACGTCCGCCACCCGTGTACTCGAACCGGCGGAGTGGGCCGCCGCCGGCATCCCGCTGCTGCGCAGCCCCCGCGAGATCGTCAGCGGACTGCATACGCGCCATCGCCCCCAACCCGACACCACGATCGTGGCCGTACTCGACCCGGACGAACGCCTGCGCGCCAGCGCCTCGTTCGCCAGTCGTCCGGCTCCGGCCGACGGGTGGATGTTCCGCAACGTCCTGCTCTCCCAGCTCCGCCGGGTCATCCCGCACGACCTGCGCCGCCGCACACCGGTGCGCACCGCCGTGCTGATGCGCTGCCGTGACGGCGACGCACGCTGGACGGAGGAGGACGGGGCGTGGATGTGGGGCCTGAGGGACGCCTGCACCTTGCACGGCCTGCGCTGCGGGGCGTACATCACGCTGACCCGTGACGGATGGCAGGTGTTCGGCGAGGGCCGGGGCGGACGCCGCCCCAACTCTGCTTCGGCACCGGAGCCGTTCGCCACGTCGGAGATACCACTTCCCCCGCCTCGCACGGGTGGCGCAGCCTCGGAGGTACTGCGCCGCGCGGCTGCCCGCTGACCGCACCAGCACGGCACCGCCCGCACGGCTGATCACCGACGCCCCCAGGTACACCCTCGCGCGCCAGCGGTGCCCGTTCCGTACCTCCGTCGGAATGCCCAGTCGGCCACCGATGCCGGTAACGGCCTTTCGGCAAGCGGCCCTTGACCACGGAGGCGTACCCCTTGCGCCGACCGGACACCGGATGCCCGCTGGGGGCAGACGAAAGCCGCCGCCGTGCGGCGTCCGCACGGCGGCTCCTTCGTCACTCCGGCGCGGCCCCGGCGCGAGGGAGCCGGCTCAGACCTTCGCGCCCAGCACCGCGTTGATGCGCTGCGGGTCGCCGCAGACGATCAGCAGGGCACCGGCACGCCCGTGGGCCAGCGACAGCGCGGTGGCGGCAGCGGCCTCGGAGCCGCCGTTGACCGCCACGACGACCACGGGCCGCGCGGCCGCACGGTCCGCGACGGCCGCGTCGGCATAGAAGACGTCATCGCCGGCATCGTGCTGAGCCCAGTAGGAGGCCTCACCGAAGGACAGTTCGTGGGTGGCCCACGGATGTGACTCGCCGGTGGTGAGCACCAGCACGTCACCGGGGGCGCGACCCGAGTCCAGCAGCAGGTCCACGGCCTCTTCGGCGGCGTCGAGGGCGCCTTCGACCGAGGCCGGGATCAGCTGGATCTGCGGAGCGGCCGAACCCGTGGCAGGGGCCGCCGAAGGAGCAGCGGAACCCGACGGGGCAGCGGAACCCGACGGAACCGGCTTGGCCGCAGCCGCGTCTCGCGACGTGCGCTGCACCGGGGGTGTGGGACGGACCGGGCCGGGACGCCCGGGGCGCGGCGGGGCCGCGGGGCGGGGACCGGGAACGGGACGGGGGGTCGGCGCGGTGCGGCCGCTGGCCGGAGTGGCGCGGGGACCCTGGGCACTCTCGTGAATCTGAGGCTCCTCGGGAATGAGAGGCATGAGCTGATTTTTATCAAACATTGGTGCGGCTCGCGCCAGCGGGTGGCACATACGCACGGACGGCGGCGTCAGAAATCGAAACCGAGCTGACCCTCGATCTCCGGAACGCTTCCCTCCGCCAAGCTGCGGACCTTCTTGAGGTGCCGCCACTGGGGCAGCGCATCAAGATACGCCCACGACAACCGGTGGTACGGGGTGGGGCCCCGCTCCGCCAGTGCGGCCTTGTGCACGGGCGACGGGTACCCGGCGTTGTCCGCAAAACCGAAGTCTGCATGGTCGATACCCAGTTCGGCCATCATTTTGTCGCGCTGGACCTTGGCGATCACCGAAGCCGCCGCCACCGCCACGCACGACTGATCGCCCTTGATCACCGTGCGTACCCGCCAGGGTGCCCCGAGGTAGTCGTGCTTGCCGTCGAGGATGACCGCGTCGGGGCGGACCGGCAGAGCCTCCAGGGCGCGGACCGCCGCGAGACGCAGCGCGGCCGTCATCCCCAGGCGATCGATCTCCTCAGGAGAGGCGTGCCCCAAGGCGTACGACGTCACCCAGGTCCGCAACACCTCGGCCAACTCGCCCCGTCGTTTGACGGTGAGCAGCTTGGAATCGGTGAGACCCTCCGGGGGCCGGCGCAGACCGGTGACGGCCGCGCAGACGGTGACGGGGCCGGCCCACGCGCCACGCCCCACTTCGTCGACACCGGCAACGATCTTCGCTCCGGTCGTGGCGCGGAGAGAGCGCTCGACGGTGTGGGTGGGTGGTTCGTACGGCATGGCGCTCATAGCGTACGCCGCCTCGAACCGCCGCCGACACCCCGGTTCCCTCAGCGACTCAAGGCCCTCCCCCGCACGCTCTCAAGAACCGACAGGGCGCAGCAGCGGGACCATCAACTGGTCGATCATCTCCTCGATCTCCGAGTCCGTCCATTCGCATCCGCACACTTTCGAGCGGTACATCATCATCGCCGGGACAGCGTCGAAGACGTAGCCGTTCGCCGCGTCGGAACGCACCTCTTTCCGCTCGATCCCGCGACTGATGACCTCTCGCAGCAGCCTCATGGTCGGCTCGATCACCCCTTCCACGATCACGGCATGGAAGCGTTCCGCCTGCAAGGTGTCGCATTCGTGAATGACCGACCGCAAGGCGAATCCCGACCGGGAGAACATGGCGTCGCGCGCCCTCCGGCACAGGGCGAGGAGATCCTCGCGCACGCTCCCCAGATCCGGCGCGGTGTCGAAACGCGGCAGCCCGGACCGCAGCGCGTCCGCGACGAGATCCTCCTTGGAGGGCCATCGCCGGTAGACGGCGGCCTTGCCGGTCTGCGCGCCGGCGGCCACCCCCTCCATCGTCAGCCCGTTCCAGCCGACGGTGCCGAGCTGCTCCAGCGCCGCGTCGAGGATCGCGCGTTCGAGTACGACGCCGCGTCGGCGAGAGGCCGTCTGAGCGGAGGCGGCCCCCCAGTGCGAAGTAGTCATTCCAGCTGCCTCCAGAGGCATACGAAGCGGGGATCGGGGACGGGGCACAGGGGACGAGGCGGGGACGCATCGCGTGACCGCGAGCGGACTGAAGCACGCCATGCGGCCATGAGGGGGCGGAGACCGCGAGATCGACGACAGTGAACGGTTGCGTTCACTGTCCGGGAGTCACTACGGTCGACGTGACAGTGAACGCCATCGTTCACTAAGGCTCTCGTGGGGGATTCACAGTGACAACCTCTCCGTTGCTCCAAGATCAGAAGCCGGGCCCGGCCCGCAGGAACCAGCGTCCCGGCATCGCGCTCACCGTCATCGCGGCCTGCCAACTCATGGTGGTACTCGACGCGACGATTGTGAACATCGCCCTCCCGCACATTCAAGAAGCTCTGAAGTTCAGCACCACCGACCTCACCTGGGTCGTCAGTTCCTACACGCTCACCTTCGGCGGCCTGCTGCTCCTCGGCGGCCGGGCCGGTGACATCCTCGGCCGCCGCCGGGTCTTCATGACCGGGATCCTGGTCTTCACCTTCGCCTCGCTGCTCGGTGGAATCGCCCAGGAGCCCTGGCAGTTGCTGGCCGCTCGGGTACTTCAGGGCATGGGAGGCGCGATCGCCTCCCCCACCTCGCTGGCCCTCATCACCACGACCTTCCCCGAGGGCCCGGAGCGGAACCGCGCCTTCGGTGTCTTCGCCGCCGTCTCCGCGGGAGGCGGCGCGATAGGCCTGCTGGCAGGCGGCATGCTCACCGAATGGCTCGACTGGCGCTGGGTGCTCTTCGTCAACGTGCCGATCGGTCTGCTGATCGCCACGCTCGCGCCCCTGTACATCAACGAGTCCGAACGGCACTCCGGCCGCTTCGACATCGCCGGTGCGGTGACCTCCACGGCGGGCATGGCGACCCTCGTGTACGGCTTCATCCGGGCCGCGGAAGAGGGCTGGCGGGACAGCCTGACCATCGGTTCCTTCGGGGCCGCGGTGGTCCTGCTGCTGGCGTTCGTGCGCATCGAGTCCCGGGCCCGGGAGCCGATCACCCCGCTGCGGATGTTCACCGACCGCAACCGCTCCGGCACCTATGTGATCATGCTGAGCCTGGCCGCCGCGATGTTCGGGATGTTCTTCTACATCGTGCTGTTCGTCCAGAACGTACTGGGCTACAGCCCCATCGAGGCCGGGCTCGCCTTCCTGCCCGTCACCGTGGTGATCGCGCTGGGCGCCGGTCTGTCCCAGCGCTTCCTTCCCGTGTTCGGTCCCAAGCCGTTCATGATCGCCGGTTCGACGCTGGCGGCGATCGGGCTGGCCTGGCAGGCGCTCATCAGCTCCGACAGCTCGTACGCGGGCGGGGTGCTGGGCCCCATGCTCGTCTTCGGCCTCGGCATGGGGCTCAACTTCGTCACGCTCACACTCACGGCGGTCTCCGGCGTCGCACAGCACGAGGCGGGCGCGGCCTCCGGTCTGCTCAACACCATGCAGCAGGTCGGCGGAGCTCTCGGGCTGTCCATCCTGACGACCGTGTTCGGCACGGCGAGCAGGAACGAGGCGGAGAGGCAGTTGCCGGACTTCCTCGCCGACAGTTCGCCGGAGCAGAAGGCCGAGTTCGCCCGGACCCAGCAGCTTCCCGCGCCCTGGGGGCACGACGTACTGGCGCAGGGCATCTCCGCGGCGTTCATCCCGGCCGCCGCGATGGCCGTGCTCGCCCTGGCCACGGCCTGGCTGGTGATCCGGGTCCGCAAGAGCGATCTGGAGGCCCTGTCCGGGACCGCCGGACCCGGCGTCGGCTGATAGGGCGGCGGCGCGGGCCGGCCGGGGCCGGTCGACAGGTGGCCTGCACTCCTCGGCCTGTCGGCTCCCGCGTCGCCGGCTCGCGGCGGCCGCGCCCGACCGCTCCGCTGCCTTCCGTGACGCCCACGAGCCTGGGTTTCCCACCCGCCATCCGCCGACCAGCGGCACCCGCGGCAGCGGGAACAGCGCGCCCAGCAGCACGGCGAAAGCGCACATGACCAGGGCGGGCATGACCAGGGCGGGCATGACCAGAGCGGGCATGGCGATGGCGGACACGACCACAGCCGACACGGTCACAGCCGACATCGCCAAGCCCGACGGAAAATCCACGACCGTCTCTCCCCTCCCCATGCGACCCTCGGCTGACCGGTGTGCGGCCTCACGCCTCACACAGCACTTGTCGCGACAACGAGCGGAAGGTCACGGAGAGTTCCCACCATGAGCGGTGAGTCACCAAAACCCACGGCTCAGACCGTGCGCGCCATCCAGTCCGGCAGCGCTTCCGTCCGCTCAGCCCAGGCCCGGGGCGGAGCCCCCGCCCGCCCCGCGGCGATCACGCCGCCCACGATGGCACAGGTCGTGTCCACGTCCCCGCCGACCTGGGCCGTCGTCCAGAAGCCCCGCTCGTAGTCTCCGAGGGCCCGGGCGGCCGACCAGATCGCGAACGGGACCGTGTCATGAGCCGTGGTACGCCGTCCGCAGCCCAGAACCGCCGCCACCGTGGCCGCGTCGCCGTAATCGAGCATGTCCCGGGCACGGCGCAGCCCCGCGCCGACCGCGCTCCTGCCCGGTACCAGCGAGATCACCCCGTCGAGGAGCGCCTCCGCGCCCGGCGGGCCGTCGGGCGTCGCGGCCAGGGCGGCGGCAGCGGCCACGGCCATGGCCCCGACCACCGCTTCCCGGTGCTGGTGCGTGGGGTAGGCGGAGATCTCCGCCTGATGCGTGGCCTGCTCGGGGTCGTCCGCGTACCAGGCGCCCAGCGGGGCGACGCGCATCGCGGCGCCGTTCCCCCAGGAGCCCTGTCCGTCGAAGAGCGCGGCGGCGAGTTCCCGCCAGTCGCCGCCCTCGCGGACCAGCCGCAGGAGCCGGTTGACCGCAGGGCCGTAACCACGGTCGAAGTCATGGTGCTCCGCGAAGGAGCGGGCCAGCGCGTCCTGGTCGATGCGCTGGTGGGCGGCGAGTACGGCCACCACGGAGCAGGCCATCTCCGTGTCGTCCGTCCACTGCCAGGTACCGGGCGGCACCTCGCGCCGCTTCAGCAGGGGGTGGTTGACGGGTACGAAGTACTGCGAACCGAGCGCGTCGCCCACCGCCAGTCCGCGCAGACTGGCCAGGGCGCGGTCCAGGCGCTCCGCGGCGGACGGAAGACGTCTCCCGGCAGGAGATTGTGCGGTCATGGCCCTGCCACCCTCTCCAGTCACCCGGTCATCCAGTACGGTTCCGGATCCCGCCAGCGGTCGAACGGCCGGTCGAGCCGATACTTGCCGTCTTCACCGAGAACGAGCATCCGTATCTCGCCGTTCCCCGGATTGGACAGCGACTCGAACTCCGCCACCGTCCAGTGGAACCACCGCATGCAGAACAGCCGCATGGCCAGGCCGTGCGTCACCAGGAGCACGTTGGGCGGGTGGTCGGGGGCCTCGAAGCTGCGGAAGAGGCTCTCCAGGAAGCCGCCCACCCGGTCGTACACGTCGGCGCCGGACTCGCCCTGGGCGAAGCGGTAGAAGAAGTGGCCGTAGGCGTCCCGGTACGCCTTCTGGAGGCGCACGTCCTCGCGGTCCTGCCAGTTCCCCCAGTCCTGCTCACGCAGCCGGGGCTCCTCCCGGACGCGTATGAGATCGGGGTCGAGGCGGAAGGCGCGCAGCGTCTCGTGCGTGCGCCGGTAGGGGGAGACGTAGACGCTGACCCGCTCACGGCCGAACACCTCGCGCAGCTTCTCACCCGCCCGCTCGGCCTCCCGCCGGCCCTGCTCGGTCAGGCCCAGGGCGTGGTCGGGCTCGCGCTCGTACACGGAGTCGTCAAGGTTGCCCGTTGACTCGCCGTGCCGGACAAGGACGATGCGCCGTGGTCGTGCCATGCCAAAACCCTAGATCGCGCCGGCCTCCGCCGAGTACCCGGCCGGGCTCCATACGGCGTAGGTCACACAGTCCTCACACGTCACCTCGCACGTCACCTCGCACGTCACCTCGCACGTCACCTCGCACGTCACCTCTGACATCACCTGCACGTCGTCTCACACGGTCCAGGACGGTTCCAGCTCCACGATGTCCCCGGTGAGGGCCGCGATGTCGGCCTCCGTCTGGGCGCGCAGGGCGAGCCGTTCCACCCGCTCGGTGCGGTACTTGCCGTGCTCGGCGGCGGCCTGCCACATCGACAGCACCAGGTACTCGTTGCCCGGCGCCTCACCGAAAAGGCCGCGGATCATGCCGGGCGAGCCGGCCATCGCGGGGTTCCACACCTTCTCCTGCATCAGGACGAAGTGCTCGGCGCGCTCCTCATGGACCCGGCAGAGGGCCACCCGCACCAGGTCGGCGTCCGTGAAACGCGGTTCGAAACCGGTCTTCACATCGAAGCGGTAGTCGAAGAGCCTGGTCCTGGCGTCCTTGAAGGTGCCCGACTGCGCGGCGGCGAGCCGGTCGTGGGAGCGGGCCATGAAGGAGTCGTAGAAGGTGCGGCTCTCCCAGAAGGTGAACACGTGGGCCACGTCCGGGCGTATCCGGCTCCAGCCCCCGCCCTGTCCGCGAAAACCCGGCTCCCCCGGAAGCCCCGCCCACTTTCGCTGCCCCCGCTCGAAACCGCGGCGGTCCACCACGGTGCAGCGAATCCACTTGACCAGCACCGCGCCATGGTAAGGCCAGGGAAGGCGGCCCCGGTCGCCCTTGCGGGGTCTGCTTTCCGCCCGCGCGCGGGCACGCGTGGCAGGATGGACAACCGGCCGTCGCTGTTCGGCAGTTGGGGTGGACGGACAGGGCGGGCTACTGGGAAGGGGAAGTGAGTGAACGGCCTCAGCAAGGGGATCCGCAAGGTCGAGGTCGCCCTGAGGTGGGACCCGAACCCGGCGGGCGAGCCGCCGGCCGACCTGGACGTGGTCGCCGCGACCTACCTGGCCGGCGATCCGTACGGCGATCCCTCCTATGTGGTGCACTTCGACAGCCGTTCCCCCGACGGCACCATCTATCTCAACCGGGACAGCCAGGACGGCAAGGGCTTCGGCTTCGACGAGGTCATGACGCTGGAACTGGAACGGCTCGACGCCCGTTACGCGCGCGTGCTGGTCGGTGTGGTCATCCAGCAGCGTGCCGGCCGGCGGACCTTCGTCAGCGTGACCCACCCGGGCCTGCGCATCCGTGAGGGGTACACCGAACTCGCTTCGACCGACTTCGGGAACGTCCTGGGGGCGACGGCGGCCACGGTCGCGGAGTTCGTCCGGGACGAGGACGGGGCGTGGGAGTTCCGCGCGGGCGTGCACGGTTACGAGGACGATCCCGCGGACTTCACCCGCGCCATGGGAGCGATCCGTCGCCCCTGACGCGCACCGGGCACGAGCAAGGGGCGGTGGCCGATGGCCACCGCCCCTTGTTCATGGGGTGCTAAGCGTCAGCTGCAGCCGCTGGTCGAGCCGCAGCCCTCGCAGATGTAGCAGGAACCGGCCCGCTGCATCTTCGTGCCGCAGGAGAAGCACAGCGGGGCGTCGGCCTGGATGCCCAGCTGCATCTCCACCAGTTCGGCGCTGGTGTGCGCCTGCTTCGGGGCGGGCTTGGCCGCCTCGACCTCGGCCTTCGGCGTGGCCACCGCCTTCAGCTCCTGGGCCCGCGGCGCCGACTGGGCCAGGCCCTCGACGTCGACCTCGTCGTCCGACGGCTCGTACGAACCGGTCTCCAGGTGACGCTGGCGCTCCTCGGCGGAGTGGATGCCGAGCGCGGAGCGCGTCTCGAAGGGCAGGAAGTCCAGCGCCAGGCGGCGGAAGATGTAGTCGACGATCGACTGCGCCATCCGCACGTCCGGGTCGTCCGTCATGCCGGCCGGCTCGAAGCGCATGTTGGTGAACTTCGAGACGTACGTCTCCAGCGGCACGCCGTACTGGAGGCCGACGGAGACCGCGATGGAGAAGGCGTCCATCATGCCCGCGAGGGTCGAGCCCTGCTTGGACATCTTGAGGAAGACCTCGCCGAGACCGTCGTCCGGGTAGGAGTTGGCGGTCATGTAGCCCTCGGCGCCGCCGACGGTGAAGGACGTGGTGATGCCGGGGCGTCCCTTCGGGAGGCGCTTGCGGACCGGGCGGTACTCGACGACCTTCTCGACCTTGGCCTCGACGGCCGCGGGCGCCTCGGTCTTCTCCTCCTTGACGTCCTTCGTCTTGGCGGAGAGCGGCTGGCCGACCTTGCAGTTGTCGCGGTAGATCGCCAGCGCCTTGACGCCGAGCTTCCAGGCCTCGAAGTAGATCTCCTCGACCTCCTCGACGGTCGCCGTCTCCGGCATGTTGACCGTCTTGGAGATGGCGCCGGAGATCCACGGCTGGATCGCGGCCATCATGCGGACGTGGCCCATCGGGGAGATGGCCCGCTCGCCCATGGCGCAGTCGAACACCTCGTAGTGCTCGGGCTTGAGGGAGGGGGCGTCGATCACATTGCCGTGCTCGGCGATGTGGGCGACGATCGCCTCGATCTGCTCCTCCTGGTAGCCCAGGCGGCGCAGGGCCTGCGGCACGGTGCCGTTGACGATCTGCATCGAGCCGCCGCCGACCAGCTTCTTGAACTTGACCAGCGCGAGGTCGGGCTCGACACCGGTGGTGTCGCAGGACATCGCCAGGCCGATGGTGCCGGTCGGGGCGAGGACGGACGCCTGGGAGTTACGGAAACCGTTCTTCTCGCCGAGGCGCAGCACGTCCTGCCAGGCCTCGGTGGCGGCGGCCCACACCGGGGTGTCCAGGTCGTCCATGCGCACGGCCGCGCCGTTGGCGTCGGAGTGCTGCTTCATGACGCGCTGGTGGGCGTCGGCGTTGCGGGCGTAGCCGTCGTACGGGCCGACGACCGCGGCCAGCTCCGAGGAGCGGCGGTAGGCGGTGCCGGTCATCAGGGAGGTGATGGCACCGGCGAGGGAACGGCCGCCGTCGGAGTCGTAGGCGTGGCCGGTCGCCATCAGCAGGGCGCCGAGGTTGGCGTAGCCGATGCCGAGCTGGCGGAAGGCGCGGGTGTTCTCGCCGATCTTCTGGGTCGGGAAGTCCGCGAAGCAGATCGAGATGTCCATCGCGGTGATGACCAGCTCGACGACCTTCTGGAAGCGGTCGGCCTCGAAGGACTGGTTGCCCTTGCCGTCGTCCTTCAGGAACTTCATCAGGTTCAGCGAGGCCAGGTTGCAGGACGTGTTGTCCAGGTGCATGTACTCGCTGCAGGGGTTCGAGCCGTTGATCCGGCCGGACTCCGGGCAGGTGTGCCAGTGGTTGATCGTGTCGTCGTACTGGATGCCCGGGTCGGCACAGGCCCAGGCGGCCTCGGCCATCTTGCGGAAGAGGCTCTTGGCCTCGATCTCCTCGATGACCTCGCCGGTCATACGGGCGCGCAGGCCGAACTTGCCGCCCTGCTCGACCGCCTTCATGAACTCGTCGTTCACGCGGACCGAGTTGTTGGCGTTCTGGTACTGGACGGACGTGATGTCGTCGCCGCCCAGGTCCATGTCGAAGCCCGCGTCGCGCAGGGCGCGGATCTTCTCCTCTTCCTTCACCTTGGTCTCGATGAAGTCCTCGACGTCGGGGTGGTCGACGTCCAGGATGACCATCTTGGCGGCCCGGCGGGTGGCGCCACCGGACTTGATCGTTCCGGCGGAGGCGTCGGCGCCCCGCATGAAGGAGACCGGGCCGGAGGCATTGCCGCCCGAGGACAGCAGCTCCTTGGAGGAACGGATCCGGGAGAGGTTCAGGCCGGCGCCGGAGCCGCCCTTGAAGATCATGCCCTCTTCCTTGTACCAGTCGAGGATCGACTCCATGGAGTCGTCGACGGACAGGATGAAGCAGGCGGAGACCTGCTGCGGCTGGGGCGTGCCCACGTTGAACCACACGGGGCTGTTGAAGCTGAAGATCTGGTGCAGGAGGGCGTAGGCCAGCTCGTGCTCGAAGATTTCGGCGTCGGCGGGCGAGGCGAAGTACTTGTAGTCCTCACCTGCCTTCCGGTACGTCTTCACGATGCGGTCGATCAGCTGCTTGAGGCTGGTCTCGCGCTGCGGGGTGCCTACGGCGCCCCGGAAGTACTTGCTGGTGACGATGTTGACCGCGTTCACCGACCAGAAGTCGGGGAACTCGACGCCGCGCTGCTCGAAGTTGACCGAGCCGTCGCGCCAGTTGGTCATGACGACGTCACGACGCTCCCAGGCCACCTCGTCGTAGGGGTGCACCCCCGGGGTGGTGTGGATGCGCTCGACGCGGAGCCCCTTGCTCGCCTTCGTGCCCTTGGCGCGGGAACTCCGTGCCGGACCGCTCGCCGTCTCTGTCATGCCGCCTCCCTGATACGGGCGAAAACGCCCTGAAGTGCCCCGATGTTCCCGTGGCACGGTGTTCTGTCTGGTGTTGCGGGCCCACTGGCTCCGCCCGCAACAGGTCTCTTCTTCGCCGCCGTCCGGCCGGTCCCGGTTCCTCGGTCCGGGGCCGGCCCGCCGGTCAGTCGGCGGCGCCTGCGGGCTCGGGGACCTGCGCGGTCCCCTCGGGCCCGCGGCCGTCTTCCTGGCTCCCCGCGCCGGCTCCGTCGCCGCCGCTCACGCCCGGCTGTCCCGTCTCTTCCCTGAGTTCCGCGATCGCGGCCTCGAAGTCCTCGAGCGAGTCGAACGCCCGGTAGACCGAGGCGAACCGCAGGTAGGCGACGAGGTCCAGTTCCTGGAGCGGACCGAGTATGGCCAGCCCCACGTCGTGACTGGTCAGCTCGGCGCTCCCGGTGGCCCGCACCGCCTCCTCGACCCGCTGGCCGAGCTGGGCGAGCGCGTCCTCGGTGACGGGCCGCCCCTGGCACGCCTTGCGCACGCCGTTGATGATCTTGGCGCGGCTGAACGGTTCGGTGACCCCGGACCGCTTGACCACCATCAGCGAGCAGGTCTCCACGGTCGTGAACCGACGGGAGCAGTCAGGGCACTGGCGGCGCCTGCGGATCGACGTGCCGTCGTCGGTCGTACGGCTGTCGACGACACGGCTGTCGGGGTGCCTGCAGAAGGGGCAGTGCATGGGACTCCAACCCTCCTCACGGCAGACTCAATAGCCTCACGAGGCCCTTCAGGCCCCTCGAAGCAGCCCCAAGCATAGGCGATCGCCACCGGCCTCAAGACCGGGGGCACCACAACTTGTGGGCCACTGATGCAATCCAACCACTAGATATGGGGATTGGCTCACACATCCACGCCTTCACGCGTGTCGCGCCCGCACCAGCGAGCGGCGCCCGGCCGTTCACCCCGGCGAACCGGAGCACGTCCGGCCGCGGCCGTCGCCGGAGCCGCCCTGCGGCTCGTTCCCGCCCTCGCGCGCGGTCCGCCGGCGGGGCCGCGCCGGCCCGGTCGCGCGTGCACGGCCGCGAAGCCGGAACATGCGCATCCGCGAAGCCGGACGCCGTAACGTCCGCGAAGCGGGACGGCACGCCACCCGTGCACCCGGACGGCGAGACGCCCGTGGGCCCGGCAGGCGGCACCCCTTGGACCCGGCGGGCGGGACGCCCGCGAGCCCGGGAGGCGGGGCGACACGTCACGCGCGCGTACGCACGGCGGTGCCGATGCGGCGGGGTGCGGAGATACCGTGGGCGCCGCGGGGAGGCGAGGTGGGACTCCCGCGCAGATGAGGACCGCTCCCCGTCCGACGGAATGCCGAATGGCAGACTGGGGCCACAGCCCGCGAGGCCACCACCCCGGCGGTGAAGGGTACAGCAATGGACCCTTATGTCCGCCGAACCCCGTGGGGGCAATACACCTGGACACCTGATCACGTCAGGCAAACCACGTTTTTTCACTCGAACGTGTGTTTGGCGCAACCTTTCGAAAGCAACTACCGTTGTCCAGCAGGGAGACCATCGAGAGGGGCCGACGTGACCACCACCGCAGACAGTGCCGCCATCACCGCCCAGGACCGCTCCCCGGGGCGGATCGAGCCGGTGCACGCGATGAACGAAGCCACGAATCCAGAGGGAGCCAAGCGCTCCATGCCCGGCCGACCTCCAGGAATCAGGGCGGACAGCTCGGGGCTCACCGACCGCCAACGGCGGGTGATCGAGGTCATCCGGGACTCGGTCCAGCGCCGGGGCTACCCGCCGTCGATGCGCGAGATCGGCCAGGCCGTCGGCCTCTCCAGCACGTCCTCCGTCGCCCATCAGCTGATGGCGCTGGAGCGCAAGGGCTTCCTGCGCCGCGACCCGCACCGCCCACGCGCCTACGAGGTGCGCGGCTCCGACCAGGCGGCCTCCGTGCAGCCCACGGACACCGCGGGCAAGCCGGCCGCGTCGTACGTGCCGCTCGTCGGACGCATCGCGGCCGGTGGCCCGATCCTCGCGGAGGAGTCCGTCGAGGACGTCTTCCCGCTGCCCCGGCAGCTGGTCGGTGACGGTGAGCTGTTCGTGCTCAAGGTGGTCGGCGACTCGATGATCGAGGCCGCCATCTGTGACGGCGACTGGGTCACCGTCCGTCGCCAGCCGGTCGCGGAGAACGGCGACATCGTGGCCGCGATGCTCGACGGCGAGGCCACGGTGAAGCGCTTCAAGCGTGAGGACGGCCACGTCTGGCTGCTCCCGCACAACTCCGCGTACGAGCCGATCCCCGGCGACGACGCGACCATCCTCGGCAAGGTGGTGGCCGTTCTGCGCCGCGTCTGAGTGTCACGGCGGACGGGCCGCTGAGAGCCCCGCCGTCCTGACCGGGCCCCGGGACCCCTGCGCCGGTTCCGGGGCCCTGTGCTGTCGCGAGACCTGTGCTGTCGCGAGACCCCGATGGCCACGGCTGGCGCATCGGTGGGTGGCCTGGCGCGGCGCCGCGTCAGGCCACCCACCGATCACCCGGCCTCGGCTTCCGCCTCCGCCTGCCGCGCCGCCGCGTCGATGGCCGCCAGCGACTTCCGGGCCTGATTACGGTCCGTGGTGTACCAGAAGTCGGGCAGTGACGCCTTCAGATAGCTCCCGTACCGGGCCGTGGCCAGACGCGGGTCCAGTACGGCGACCACGCCGCGGTCGCCGGAGGCCCGGACCAGCCGGCCCGCGCCCTGCGCCATGAGCAGGGCCGCGTGGGTGGCGGCCACCGCCATGAAGCCGTTGCCGCCGCCCTCCTCCACCGCCTTCTGCCGGGCGCTCATCAGCGGGTCGTCCGGGCGCGGGAACGGGATCTTGTCCATGACGACCAGCTGGCAGCTGGGGCCGGGGACGTCGACGCCCTGCCACAGCGAGAGGGTGCCGAACAGGCAGGTCTTCGGGTCGCCCGCGAAGTTCTTGATCAGCTCGCCGAGCGTCTCCTCGCCCTGGAGCAGGATCGGGAACTCGGGAATCCGCGCCCGCAGCTCCTCGGCGGCCAGCTGCGCCGCCCGCATCGACGAGAACAGCCCGAGCGTCCGGCCGCCTGCGGCCTGGATCAGCTCGGTCAGCTCGTCCAGCATGTCGGCACGGTCGCCGTCCCGCGCGGGACGCGCCAGGTGCTTGGCGACGTACAGGATGCCCTGCCGGGGATAGTCGAACGGCGAGCCGACGTCGACGCCCTTCCACTGCGGGACGTCCTCGCCCTCGGTGCCCTCGGGGGCCAGGCCCAGCGAGGCGCCGACCCCGTTGAAGTCGCCGCCCAGCTTCAGGGTCGCCGAGGTCAGCACGACCGAGCGGTCGGCGAAGAGCTTCTCCCGCAGCAGGCCCGCGACGGACATGGGAGCGACCCGCAGCGAGGCACCGAAGCGGTCGTGCCGCTCGTACCAGACGACGTCCCACTCGGAGCCGTTCACGATCCGCTCCGCCACGTCGTGCACGGATTCCACGGAGGCGAGGGCCTGCTTGCGTACCGCGTCCTCGTCCTGCACGGACTTGTCGCGCGTGGCGCCGATCGCGGAGATCACCGTGCGGCAGGCGTCACGCAGGGCCATCAGCGCGTAGCCGAGGTCCTCCGGGACTTCCTCCAGGCGGCCGGGCAGGGCCAGCTCCATGAGCCGTTCGAAGCCCTCCGAGGCGGTCTGGAGCTGGTCGGCGGCCTTCTCGTTGACGAGCTTCGCGGCACGCCGCACCGCACGGTTGACCTGGCCCGGGGTGAGTTCGCCGGTGGCGACGCCGGTGACCCGGGAGACCAGCTCGTGCGCCTCGTCGACGATCAGCACCTCGTGCTGCGGCAGGACCGGGGCGCCCTCGATGGCGTCGATGGCGAGCAGCGCGTGGTTGGTGACGACGACCTCCGCGAGCTTGGCGCGCTCCCGGGCCATCTCCGCGAAGCACTCGGCGCCGTAGGCGCACTTCGTGGCGCCCAGGCACTCCCGCGACGACACCGACACCTGGGACCAGGCCCGGTCCGACACACCGGGCGTGAGGTCGTCGCGGTCGCCGGTCTCCGTCTCGTCCGCCCAGTCGCGCATCCGCAGCAGGTCCTGGCCCAGCCTGCTGGTGGGCGCGGCGGCCTCGAACTGGTCGAAGAGGCCCTCCTCCTCGTCCTGCGGGACACCCTCGTGCAGCCGGTGCAGACACAGGTAGTTCGACCGGCCCTTGAGCATCGCGAACTCCGGGCGGCGGCGCAGCAGCGGGTGGAGCGCGTCCACCGTACGCGGCAGGTCGCGCTCGACGAGCTGGCGCTGGAGGGCGAGGGTGGCGGTCGCCACGATCACCCGGTCCCCGTGCGCGAGCGCGGGCACGAGGTAGCCGAGCGACTTGCCGGTGCCGGTGCCGGCCTGGACCAGCAGATGGGAACCGTCGTCGATCGCCTCCGCGACCGCTTCGGCCATGGCCACCTGGCCGGGGCGCTCCGTGCCGCCGACGGCAGTGACGGCAGCATGCAGGAGTTCGGGGAGTGAGGGCTTCGTCATAGCGCGACCACCCTACGGCCCGGGACTGACAAACGGGCGAGCAGGCGGCGAGGACGGCCCGGATGCGGAAAGCACGGCCGGGGCGCAGGGGAGGAAAGGAGGGCGCGCGGGGTAGTGGAGAGCAGCGGACGGTGCCGCACGCGGTCCTGGCGTCACAGCGGACGGCGCGGGCACGGTCCGGGCGTCACAGCGGACGGCGCGGGGCACGGTCCGGGCGTCACAGCGGACGGCGCGGGCACGGTTCTGGCGTCACAGCGGACGGCGCGGGGCACGGTCCCGGATCATGAGGGCCGCGCGCTTGCCCGGCAGGTCGATCTCGCCGCGGAGCCGGAACCCGGCGCCCAGGAACGCGGCGACGCAGCGGGTGTTGCGGACGTCCGGTTCCGCGAGGACGCGCGTGCACGAGGGCCGCCGGTCCAGCGCGAGCTCGGCGACGGCCCTGATCAGCGTGGTCCCGAGCCCCCGCCCCCGGTCGGCGGCCGCGCCGATGAGCAGGTGGATGCCGATGTCGTGGGGCCGTACGGGGCAGTGGCGGGCCAACGGATCGAGGTCGGCGCGGTAGATCTCCCAGTAGCTCATCGGCCTGCCGTCCAGGACACCGAGGCACGGCACGCTGCCGCCGTCCCCGGCGAGCTGGGCGCGTACGTGGGCCGCGGTCACGCTCGGCGGTCCGGCCAGTTCCCAGAAGAGGGCGACCGCCGGATCGTTCATCCAGCGGGCGATCAGCCGCAGGTCCCGTTCGGGGCACACGGGGAGCAGGCGGAAGGCGCCGGCGGGCGTGTCGGCCGGCCCCCAGGCGGCCACCTGGATACTCGCCTCGGTGCGTGGCACGGTGTCGCTCCTGTCTCGGACGGTCAGCGATGCAGGGGGTTGGACAGGGTGACGTAGACGGACTGGGTGTCGACCGGGCCGACCAGTTCGTCCAGGCCCCGCATACGCGTCAGCAGGTTGGCCTTGCAGCGCAGGACGGGCGAGTCGAGCAGCCGGCCGGGCAGCGAACTGCGCATCCGGCGCGGTCCCGCGGCGGCCTCGCGCAGGAACCGGCGGAAGGCGTCGAGCAGCACCTCCTCGTCGGCGAGCCGCTGGGAGCCGAGGGCGCCCACCAGGCCGAGGACGTTGTTGATCGCGAGGTAGTACGCGAGCCGTTCGTCGGCGACCTCGTCGGACACGAAGGTGTCGCTCCGTTCCCCGAGGCCGGGCAGCCGGGCGTCGAGTTCGGCGCGGCGGGACTCGCGGAAGTAGTAGCCCTGGTTGTCGCGGTAGCGGCCGCCCGCGGGCCGGCCGTCGGCGTCCAGGAGGAGCAGCGTGTTCTGCTGGTGTGCTTCCAGGGCGATGCCCGCCTCGCCGTCCAGCCAGAGGACGGGGCGGACGATCTGTTCCAGGTAGTGCGGGAACCACTCGGCGGCCACGGCGCCGGGCGTCCGTCCGGTCCGGGCGGCCAGGCCGTGGATGATCACGGCCAATCGGGACGCGGGCGTGTGGGCCCGGGGCGCGACGAGTCCGGCGACGCAGGAGACGTCGTCACGGGGGCGGAACGGGTTGTGCCGGACGACCACGTCGAGCCCGCGCACGGGTGTGCCGTCCGGTCCGTCCACGGCGAGCCAGGCCGGGTCGCGGACGATGTCGAACCCCGGGTGCGCGGCCTGCCAGCGGGCCGCGAGGCCCCTGCGCAGGAGGCGGTGGACCTCGACGCCCCGGTGCAGTTCCTTGCGCAGGTTCTCCCGGCGCGAGTTGGTGATGTGCAGGCCCAGGGAGAGCTTGAGCATGGCGGGCGCGGCGGTGCGGTGGACGGTGCGTACGGAGGAGGTGGGGCTCCAGAGCGGGCCGCGGGGACCGAGGTCGCGCAGCAGACCGGCGGCCAGCAGGGCCTCGGCCTCGGGCCGGCGCTGGATCTCCTGGGCCTGCCAGGGGTGCAGGGGCAAGGCGGCGTATCCGTCCGGCAGGTCCGGCAGCTCGCTCCGCGGTGCCAGCCGGGCGGTGAGCTGAGGGCCGGTGACCGGGCGGCCGCGCTCGGTCCAGGCGGAGTCGGTGCGCAGCACCGAGGGGGCGACCGCCATCCAGTGCAGCGGGAAGGAGCCCCGCAGTTCAGGTGAGTACCGGCGCAGCTCGCTCTCGGTGAGCCCCTCGCGGCTCTTCGGTGTCGGGTGCAGGGGGTGGCCGTGGACGAGGGCCTGTTCGGCGGCGAGGAAGAGGTCGGGGGCGTCGGCGGGCCGTTCCCGGCGGTCGCGGATGAAGACGGTGGTCCGGCGGACGGAGTCGGCGACCCGGGCCACGAGGTCGACGGCGTCGGCCGCCGTGGCGCCGGGCGCCTCCCGGGCGAGCAGCGCGGCGACGGTCACCGCGTCCACCGGCCGGTCCTGCCGGGGGGCACCGCTCAGGTACGGCACGCCGAAGCGGTGCCATCCGGTCGGTGACCAGTGGCGGACGGGCACCAGCAGGGCCGTACCGCTGGCGGGCAGGGGCACCCGGAGGAGCCCGTGCTCCGGGGCGGGTACGTCGGTCTCGCGGAGCCAGCAGCGCAGCAGGTTCTCCACGGCGGCGGCCTGGGCCGCGGTGTGGGGGTCCGGATGCGCCAGGGGGTCCGTCCGGGTGGGGGCCTGCTGTCTGGGCACCGTCTCGTGGTCGCCCGGGGTGCCGGACATCCGCGGGCCGGCGTGGTCTTCGGACGGGGGGAAGGAGATCACGACGGGTCCTCTGAGCGAACGTTTTTCCGTAGGGAAGTCCTATGAAATGGACAGAAAGTCAGGAGTGGGGCGAACAGCCGGTCCTGGGGCCCGCAGTCGGGATACGCGGGATGTGGCAGAGAGGGCACAGCGAGTACGCCGGAGCCGGTGGCGAGGGGCCCGCTGCGCAGCCGGACTCAGCGCGGGTGCGGGCAGGGCGGGGTCTGACCGGTATGGCCGCGGGCCACCGAGCAGACGGCGTCGGCCAGGCGGTCGAGCACCGCCGCCGCCTGTTCCTCCGTGGTGGTCAGCGGTGGCAGCAGCCGGACGACGTTCGCGGGCCGGCCGCCGACGCCGACGATGAGACCGCGGCGCAGGCACTCCCGCTGGACGGCGGCCGCGAGTCCGGGCGCGGGACGGCGGCCGGGGCGACCGGCACGGTCGTCGAGCGGGTCCGCCTCGGTGTGCACGAACTCGATCCCGATCATCAGCCCGCGCCCGCGCACCTCCCCGACGCAAGGGTGTACGCCGGTCAGCTCCCGCAGCCGGCCGAGGAGGCCGGCGCCCAGGGTGGCCGCGTGCTCGGCGAGGCGGTTCTCGCGGACGTGGGCGAGGGTCGCCCGGCCCGCGGCCATGGCGAGCTGGTTGCCGCAGCAGGCTCCGGCGGGGACGCCGAGGTCACCGGGCTCCAGGTCCTCGTGATGGACGACGACGGACAGCGGCAGACTGCCGCCGATCGCCCTGGAGAGGACCATCACCTCGGGCACGACCCCGGCATGGTCCACCGCCCAGTAGGCGCCGGTCCGGCCGACGCCCGTGCCGCGCTCGTCGGCGATCAGCGCGACGGACCGCGCGGCGGTCAGCCTCCGCACTCGGCGCATCCGGTCGTCGGACACGGGGAGCAGGCTCTCGTCCGAGACCGGTGCGAGCAGCATCCCGGCCGGCGTCGTGTCCGTCCGGAAGGCGGCGCGCTGGTCGCCGTGCGCGGACTCGTCCCCACCGCACCCGGGCCGGTCCGCACCGCACGGCACGATGCCCGTCCGGCCGGTCGCGGCGCGGACGAGTGTCACGGCGGTGGCCAGCGCGTCCGTCTCGCAGGGGCCGCAGAACCGTACGCGCGCGTGCCCGGCGAAACCGGGCGGCAGGGTGCGCAGCAGTTCGTCCACGAAGGCGTCCTCGACCGGTGTCGCCACGTCGGGTGCCTGCAAGGGGGCGCCCGAGTCGAGCACCGCGCGGATCGCCTCCAGCACGACCGGGTGGTTGTGCCCGAGGGCCAGTGTTCCGGCACCGGAGAGACAGTCCAGATAGCGTCGGCCGTCCGCGCCCTCGACGGTGAGTCCCCGGGCCCGGACGGGGACGATCGGCAGGGCGCGTGCGTAGGTACGCGCCGCCGTCTCACGCCCCTGCTGGCGCCGCGGTGCGCCCTCGTACGCCCCTGAGGGCGCTTCCCGGACGGACCGCACCGCCGTCCTCGCCGCCCCGTCCCCCGTCGACACCAACCCCCCGCACCCGGATTCGGCCACGGTTTCCTGTCCTTCCGCTGGTCAGAGGAGGGCCGCGGTCGGGCCGCAGGCCACTCCTCACCGCTACCAACCCCCGATCGCGCACGGGGTTACGGCCTGCCGCCGGATCCGCCCGTGACGCAGCCGTTGGAGTTCCGCCGGACGTCCCCCGTAGGGCCCCGACGGTCTGGTATCCGTTCTGGTATCAGCGAGGGGGCACGCCCTGCGATGCGTGCGGCCGGCGTTCACCGGTCGGCGACCACGGGGCGGGCGGAGTCGCGTCTTCCCGCGGCCGGTCGGCGTCGTGCCCGCGTCGGTGCCGGCGCTGACCGCCATCGCCTGCGGGACGGACGGCGACCCGGGCGGTGGTTCCTCCACCTCGGCCTCGGACGACGCCGACGGCGGGATCGGGATGCCGGACCGCGTCGAGGACCTGGTGGACGCGGGCGGGCCGGCCGGTCCGCGCCTGGGTGAGGAGGCGAAGGGCGTGTGCGACGCGCCCAGCGCGGAGGCCGCCGGGCGGTGAAGGTGCGCCGAGCGCAGAGGAAGGACGTCACCCCTCGGCGTCACCCCCGTGGCGTCACCCCCGTGGCGTCACCCCTGCGGCAACGACACCGGCGTACGACATGTCCGAGGGCCCGCCCCCGCCGAAGCGGGAGGCGGGCCCTCGGACGTACGCCGTGCCGGGCCCGAGCGGGACCCGTGCGCGATCAGGCGAGCGGCGCCGGGACGTACGGCGTGAGTTCCGCAGCGAGTTCCTCGTGCACCCGGACCTTGAGCAGGGTGCCCTCAGGGGTGTGCTCCTCGGAGAGCACCTCGCCCTCGTCATGGGCGCGGGCGACCAGCTTGCCGTGCGTGTACGGCACCAGTGCCTCGATCTCGACGGACGGGTGGGGCAGCTCGTTGTCGATCAGCGCGAGCAGTTCCTCGATGCCCAAGCCCGTGCGGGCGGAGACGGCGATGGAGTGCTTCTCGACCCGGAGCAGCCGCTGGAGGACCAGCGGGTCGGCCAGGTCGGCCTTGTTGATCACGACGATCTCGGGTACGCCGGTGGCGCCGACGTCCCTGATCACCTCGCGTACGGCGGCGAGCTGCTCCTCCGGGACCGGGTGCGACCCGTCCACCACGTGCAGGATCAGGTCGGAGTCGCCGACCTCCTCCATGGTGGAACGGAACGCCTCGACGAGGTGGTGGGGCAGGTGCCGGACGAAACCGACGGTGTCCGCCAGGGTGTACAGCCGCCCGCTCGGCGTCTCCGCGCGGCGCACGGTCGGGTCCAGGGTCGCGAACAGCGCGTTCTCGACCAGGACCCCGGCGCCGGTGAGGCGGTTGAGCAGGGACGACTTGCCGGCGTTGGTGTAGCCCGCGATGGCGACGGACGGCACCTTGTTGCGCCGGCGCTCCTGGCGCTTGACCTCGCGGCCGGTCTTCATCTCCGCGATCTCACGGCGCATCTTCGCCATCTTCTCGCGGATCCGGCGCCGGTCCGTCTCGATCTTGGTCTCACCGGGGCCGCGGGTCGCGAGACCGCCGCGGCCACCACCCATCTGCCGGGACAGCGACTGACCCCAGCCGCGCAGCCGCGGCAGCATGTACTGCATCTGCGCGAGCGCCACCTGCGCCTTGCCCTCGCGGGACTTGGCGTGCTGGGCGAAGATGTCGAGGATCAGGGCGGTCCGGTCGATGACCTTGACCTTGGCGACGTCCTCCAGCTGGATCAGCTGGCCGGGGCTCAGCTCACCGTCGCAGATGACGGTGTCCGCGCCCGTCTCCAGCACGATCTCGCGCAGTTCCTGCGCCTTGCCGGAGCCGATGTACGTGGCCGCGTCGGGCTTGTCACGGCGCTGGATCACGCCGTCGAGCACCAGCGCGCCCGCGGTCTCCGCGAGGGCGGCCAGCTCGGCGAGGGAGTTCTCCGCGTCCCGCGCCGTGCCCGAGGTCCAGACGCCGACGAGCACGACACGCTCCAGGCGGAGCTGTCGGTACTCGACCTCGGTGACGTCCTCCAGCTCGGTGGAAAGGCCCGCCACGCGGCGCAGGGCCGCGCGCTCGGAGCGGTCGAACTGGTCGCCGTCCCACTCCGCGTCGTTTCCGTGGCTCCAGGCGACGTCCTCTTCCATCAGGGCATCGGCCCGAAGACCCTCGGGATAGGTGTGCGCGAGGCGCTTGGTGTCCTGGGAAGTGGAAGAAGAGGAGGTCATTGGATCCTTACGTCTCTGGGAATCTCGGGAACGGATACCGCGGCGCTCTGCGCGCCACAGCCCGGTCGTACGTCACAACGCGTGAGCAGGCGGAGAGATTCCCGCCTCCCGAACCGCGCGCCGACCGGAAAATGGTCGCACGGGACGAGGCGTCTCGTCATCGGCTTATTCCCCTGACTGCGGCGCGGCAGTCGTCCCGGCCGGCTTCCAGTCCGGGTGGCCCGGCATCGGCGGGGTCCGCTCACCGTAAAGCCAGGCGTGCAGGAATCCGTCCAGATCGCGGCCGGACACCTCGCCGGCGAGCCGGACGAAGTCGGCGGTGGTCGCGGTGGAGTTCCGGTGGCGGCTCACCCAGATCCGCTGGAGGCGTTCGAAGGCCGGGCGGCCGATCTCCTGGCGCAGGGCGTAGAGGACCAGCGCGGAGCCGTCGTAGACGCTGGGCCGGAAGATGCTCGTCTTGCGGCCGGGTTCGGGCGCCTTGGGCGCGGCCGGCGGTCCGCCTTCGGCACGCCAGCCGTCGGAGGCGCTGTAGGCGGCCTTCATCCGGGCGGTCAGGGTCTGGCCGCCGCGCTCCTCGGCGTACAGGGCCTCGTACCAGGTGGCGTGGCCCTCGCTGAGCCACAGGCCGGACCAGTCGCGCGGGGTGACGCTGTCGCCGAACCACTGGTGGGCGAGTTCGTGCACCATGATCGACTCGATGAACCACTCCGGGTGGGTCCGCTCGGTGAACAGGTCCCTCTCGAAGAGGGAGAGCGTCTGCGTCTCCAGTTCGAACCCGGTGGAGGCGTCGGCCATGAGCAGGCCGTACGTCTCGAACGGATACGGCCCGACCCTGCTCTCCATCCAGGCGATCTGGCCGGGGGTCTTCCCCAGCCACGGCTCCAGCGCCGCGCGGTGCCGGGTGGGGACGACGTCCCGTACGGGCAGCCCGTGCGGGCCGGTGCGGCGCAGCACCGTGCTGCGGCCGACGGACACCTGGGCCAGTTCCGTCGCCATGGGGTGCCGGGTGCGGTACGTCCAGGTGGTCGCCGCGCCGCCGGCCGGGGAGCGGCCGTGCGGCAGCCCGTTCGCGACGGCGGTGTGGCCGTCGGGGGCGGTGACCCGGATGGTGAAGAACGCCTTGTCGGAGGGGTGGTCGTTGCAGGGGAAGACCAGGTGGGCGGCGTCGGCCTGGTTGGCCATGGCGAGGCCGTCGGCGGTGCGGACCCAGCCGCCCTCGCGTCCTTCCGGGTCGGCGGGGTCACTGCTGTGCCGCACGGTGATCCGGATCCGCTCGCCCTCGGCCGGCGCCTTCCCAGGCGTGATCACCAGGTCCTCGCCGGCGGCGGCGAAGGCGGCGGGCTCGCCGTCGACCTCCACCGAGCCGACCGTGCCGTGGGCGAAGTCCAGGTTGATCCGGTCCAGGTCGGCCGTGGTCCGGGCGTCGATGGTGGTGACGGCGCGCAGCGGCTCGGTGTTGCTGCCGGAGTAGGTGAAGGAGAGGTCGTAGGCCAGCACGTCGTAGCCGGGGTTGCCCAGGTACGGGAAGAGGCGGTCGCCGATGCCGAGCGGGGCCGGCGGGGCGCTCGCGGCGGTCAGGCAGAGCGAGGCGGCCGACGCGAGCAGCGCCGCCGCCCGGAGCCCGGAGCGTGAGGTGGGGGGAGTGTGCGGCATCCCCCACGGCTATCAGCGCCCGCGCACGCCACGGCGACGGCGCGCGCCCGGCGCACCCGAACGGCCTCCCGCGCGCCGCACGCCCCCAGACCACAGCCCCGGACCGCCCGGGCCCCGGACCGACCGAGCCCAGCACCGCCCGAGTCCTCGGACCGCCCGGGCCCCCGGCTCCTTAAGCCCCCCCGACCGCCGCTCAGCCGCCCGTAGGCTGCGGCTGCTGCGCCCGGCTCACGTCGTACACGCCCGCCACGTTCCGCATCGCGCGCATCAGTGCCGGCAGGTGGGCGACGTCCGGCAGACGGACGGTGTACGTGTGGCGCACGCGCTGCCGGTCCGGGGGCTCGACGGTCGCGGAGACGATCTCGGCGCCCTCCAGGGCCATCGCCTCGGTGAGGTCGGCCAGGAGATGCGGACGGACGAACGATTCGGCGAGCAGCGTGACCCGGCCGCCTCCGGTGTCGCCCCAGCGCACGCCGACCTCCGCGCGCCCCGCGCTCTTCATCCGCGCCACCACGGCGCACTCCGCGCGGTGCACGGTCACCACGGACCCGCGCACGGCGAAGCCGGTGACCTCGTCGGGCGGTACGGGGGTGCAGCAGCCGGCCAGCCGTACGGTCACGTCCGGCAGGTCGACCAGGACAGCGGGGGCGTCGGCACCGCCGTCCGGGGCCTCCGGGGTGCGACGGACGACCAGCCCCTCGTCGGTGCCCGGCCGCGCCGGCTCCTCGTCCTCGGCGCCGCCGCGCCCCGGGTGGGCGGTGAGCCAGCGCTGGATCGCGATCCGGGCGGCGGGGGTGTGGGCGTGCTCCAGCCACTCCCGGGAGGGCTCGGAGGCCGGGTCCTGCCCCATGAGGAGCTGCACGGTGTCGCCGTCGCGCAGGACCGTGCTGAGCGTCGCCAGCCGCCCGTTGACCCGGGCGCCGATGCACGCGTGCGCGTCCTCGCCGTACTGCGCGTAGGCGGCGTCCACGCAGGTCGCGCCCTCGGGCAGGCCCAGGGTGCCGCCGTCGGGGCGGAAGACGGTGATCTCGCGGTCCTGGGCGAGGTCCTCCCGCAGGGTGGACCAGAAGGTGTCGGGGTCGGGGGCCGCCCGCTGCCAGTCGAGGAGGCGGGAGAGCCAGCCGGGGCGGGTGGGGTCGACGCGCTCGCCGTCGCCCGCGGACTGCTCCTCGGGCGGTGCGGTGTAGGGGTTGCCGAGGGCGACGACTCCGGCCTCGGCGACCTTGTGCATCTGGTGGGTGCGGATGAGGACTTCGACGACCCGGCCGTCGCCCTCGCGGGCCACGGCGGTGTGCAGCGACTGGTACAGGTTGAACTTGGGTACGGCGATGAAGTCCTTGAACTCCGAGACCACCGGCGTCATACAGGTGTGCAGTTCGCCGAGGACGGCGTAGCAGTCGGCGTCCTCGTTCACCAGGACCAGCAGGCGGCCGAAGTCGGTCGGGGCGAGCCGGCCGCGTTTGCGGCCCACGCGGTGCACGGAGACGTGGTGGCGGGGCCGGATCAGGACCTCCGCCGGGATGTCGGCTTCGCGCAGCACGGCGCGTACCTCGTCGGCGGTCGCGGCGAGCGGGTCGTCCGCGCGGGCGGCGTTCTCGGCGATGAGTTCCTTGGTGCGCCGGTGGTCCTCGGGGTGCAGGACCGCGAAGACGAGGTCCTCCAGTTCGGTCTTGAGCGCCTGGACGCCGAGCCGTTCGGCGAGCGGGATGAGGACGTCCCGGGTGACCTTGGCGATGCGTTCCTGCTTCTCCTGGCGCATCACGCCGAGGGTGCGCATGTTGTGCAGCCGGTCGGCGAGTTTGATCGACATCACGCGGACGTCGTTGCCGGTGGCGACGAGCATCTTGCGGAAGGTCTCGGGTTCGGCGGCGGCGCCGTAGTCGACCTTCTCCAGTTTGGTGACGCCGTCGACGAGGTAGCGGACCTCTTCGCCGAACTCCGCGCCGACCTGGTCGAGGGTCACCTCCGTGTCCTCGACGGTGTCGTGCAGGAGGGAGGCGGTCAGTGTGGTGGTCTCGGCACCCAGTTCGGCGAGGATGAGGGTGACGGCGAGCGGGTGCGTGATGTACGGCTCGCCGCTCTTGCGCATCTGGCCGCGGTGCGAGGACTCGGCGAGCAGATAGGCGCGGCGCAGGGGGTCGATGGCCGCGTCGGGGTGGTGGGCGCGGTGGGCCTCGACCACGTGGCCGATGGCGTCGGGGAGCCGGTCGCGGGTGCCGGGCCCGAGCAGTGCGGCGCGGCCCAGGCGCCGCAGGTCGAGCCGGGGGCGGGCCTTGCGGCGGGGCGTCGTGGGGGTGGCGGCGACGGTGGTCGCGGGCGTCACCGGGCCTGGGCTCGCGGGTTTCGCGGCCTCCGCGTTCATGGGCACCTCCGGCTGCGTCGACCGGCGGACGGGCCACCCCGGGTCGGGCGGGGCACGGGGAACGGCGTCGGTCCGCCGTCCGGGCCGGTGCTTGATGCTATCGAGCCCATCACGTACGGCCGACCGCCTCTCGCCGAGCATGAAACGGATCACCCATTCGAGCGATGGGTGGCAGGTTTACGTTTCCGAGCGGGGCGTCGAGGATCGCTCTGGTGCTCACACGGCGGCCCCCGTCCACCACTCGGCGTCGATCTCGCCCTCGGCGACGATCACCGCCGGGCCGGTCATCTCGATCTCGCCGTCGGGCCGCTCGGTGATGACCAGGGTGCCGCCGGGGACGTCGACCGTGTACGTCGCCGGGGTGCCGGTCACGGTGGGGTCGGCGCCGTCCCGGCGGGCGGCGGCGACGGCGACGGCGCACGCGCCCGTGCCGCAGGAGCGGGTCTCGCCGGAGCCCCGCTCGTGGACGCGCATCGCCACGTGCCCGGGGCCACGGTCGACCACGAACTCGACGTTCACCCCGTCCGGGTAGGCGGCGGCCGGGCTGAACGGCGGCGGGGAGAGCAGGTCGCCGGCGTGCGCGAGGTCGGCCACGAAGGCGACCGCGTGCGGGTTGCCCATGTTCACGTTCCGCGCGGGCCAGTGGCGCTCGCCGACGCTCACCGTGACGTCGCCGTCGGGGAGCAGGGCGCGGCCCATGCCGACGGTGACGGAACCGTCCTTCGCGAGGTGGACGCTCTTCACGCCTCCGCGCGTGGCGACGGCGAGGTCTCCCTCGGTCACGTGCCCGGCGTGCTGGAGGTAGCGCGCGAAGACCCGCACGCCGTTGCCGCACATCTCGGCGACCGAGCCGTCGCCGTTGCGGTAGTCCATGAACCACTCGGCCTCGCCCGCCAGGTGCCGGACCTCGGGGTGCGCGGCGGACCGCACCACGTGCAGCAGCCCGTCACCGCCGATGCCGGCGCGGCGGTCGCACAGGGCGGCGACGGCGGCCGGCGGCAGCTCGACGGCGTTCTCCGGGTCCGGCACGATCACGAAGTCGTTCTCGGTCCCGTGACCCTTGAGGAAGGCGATCCGCGTGCTCATTCCTCGATCGTACGGGGTGGCGCCGGCACGCCCGCCGGACAGGGCGCCGTCAGCCGCGCAGGCGGGCCACGCGCCACACCGCCAGGACGACCACGGCGGCGACCACGACCACGTAGGCGAGGACCACCCGCCAGTCGGGGCGGCGGCCCGAACCCCGCTGGGGCAGGCCCGGCCAGGTGTGGCCGACGCGGCGGGCGGCCATCATCCCCCAGCCGGCCGCGCAGGAGCAGATCAGCAGCCCCAGCATGGCGATCATCGCGCCACTGTCGCCGAAGTCGAAGGCGAGCGGGAAGGCGAACATCAGGGAGCCGACCGCGGCCAGGCAGACGATGGGCGCGAGCTGCCACAGGCGCAGTCGCCGCTGCGGACGCAGCTCGACCTCGACCTCCTCGCCGCCCGCGTACATCTCCTCGGGCTCCGGGCCGTCGGCGGTCACACCGCCCTGCGTCTCGTCGAGCCCGTCCGGGCCCGGACGGACCGCGTCCGGCTCCGGTTCCGGGCCGTCGACGGTGACGTGATCGGTGCTCGTCGCGGTGTCACGAGGGCCGGCCTCCATCGCCACGCGCCCTCCCCACTAGGACTCCACTTGGTCGATCGAAGCTCGATGATGGCACGCCCCCGGAGGCCTGGATGACGGCCGGGGCGTCCCGATGCCATGACGTGATCAGGCTGTAACCGGTCGTTCGACCAACGACAGCGCGAGCCGCGGAAGTTCCCGGAGGTCCGCCGCGGCCCCACTCAACCAATGCACCCGGGGGTCGCGCCTGAACCATGAATCCTGACGGCGCGCGAAGCGTTTGGTGGCCCGTACGGTCTCGTCCCGGGCCTCCTCCAGGGTGGTTTCACCGGCGAGCGCCGTGAGCACCTGCTGGTAGCCGAGCGCGCGCGACGCCGTACGCCCTTCGCGCAACCCCTGCGCCTGGAGTGCGCGCACTTCGTCCACGAGGCCGGCCTCCCACATCCGGTCGACCCGGCGTGCGATCCGGGCGTCCAGCTCCGGGCGGGCCACGTCGACGCCGATCTGCACGGTGTCGTAGACGGAGTCGTGGCCGGGGAGGTTGGCGGTGAAGGGCCGGCCGGTGATCTCGATCACTTCCAGGGCGCGGACGACCCGGCGGCCGTTGCTGGGCAGGATGGCGCGCGCGGCCTCCGGGTCGGCGGCGGCCAGCCTCGCGTGCAGCGCGCCGGAGCCGCGCAGGGTCAGCTCCTCTTCCAGCCGGGTCCTGACCTCGGGGTCGGTGCCGGGGAACTCCATCTTGTCGACGGCACCGCGGACGTAGAGGCCGGAGCCGCCGACCAGGATCGGCCAGCGGCCGGCGGCCAGCAGGGCGTCGATCCGCTGCCTGGCGAAACGCTGGTACTCGGCGACGGAGGCGGTGACGGTCACGTCCCAGATGTCCAGGAGATGGTGCGGGACCCCCGCTCGCTCCTCGGGCGTCAGTTTGGCGGTGCCGATGTCCATCCCTCGGTAGAGCTGCATGGAGTCGGCGTTGACGACTTCGCCTCCGAGCCGTTGGGCCAGGAAGACGCCCAGATCGGACTTACCGGCTGCGGTCGGTCCGACGACGGCGATGACGCGGGGGGCGGGAGGTGCGCTGCTCACCGCCCCAGTCTCGCAAACCTCTCGCCGGGGTCTCGAACGAGTTACGTGACATCACGTCATCGAGGTCGTTGCCCGTTGCGAGGTTCCCGCCCCCAGGACAGGGGGGCGGCGGCCCGGGCCGCGCAAACGGACGCACCGGGCAACGCGGGAATTCGCCCGCACGAGTACCGTATGGAGTTGATATGGGCGTTTTTGCACGGCTTCTTGGGAAGTCGAAGGCGACGGAGGAGGCCCCGGCCGCCGAGGCACCGGCCGGGACACCGGACGCCGGGACCGAGGCGGGGAAAGCGGCCGCCGCCGTGGAACCGGCCGCCGCCGTGGAACCGGCCGGCGCCGTAGGACCGGCCGGGGCCGACGGGGCGCCGGAGCCGGCGGCACAGGAGGCCGCCGGGACGGCCGGGTCCGACGGCGTCGAGATCCCCAAGCAGCAGTCCGCCGGGGAGGCCGTCGACAACGAGGCCGGCGAAGGCGCCCGCACGTAACAGCCGACCGCACCAGCCGCGCAGGAAGGTGGACCATGGGTCTCCTGGACAACTTGAAGGCCAAGCTGGGCCCGGCCAAGGGCAAGGTCTCCGACCTCGCGCAGCAGCACGGGGACAAGATCCAGCACGGGCTCGACAGGGCGGCGAAGACCGTCGACGAGAAGACCAAGGGCAAGTACAGCGACCGGATCCAGTCCGGTACGGGCAAGGCCAAGCACGCCATGGACCGCCTCGCGCACAAGGACGGTCCCGGCGCCGGCCCGGGCGGCGGCACGCCCCCGGCAGGCCCCACGCCCCCGGCGCACTGACCGGCGGGGTACACGACGGCGGACGGCCGCGGAGCGCAACGGCTCGCGGCCGTCCGCCGTCGTGTGCGTCCAGCCGTCCGCCGTCGTGTGCGCCGGTTCGCCCCGGCTACGACCAGGCGGCCACCACGTACCCGACTCCGTAGGGCGCGTCCTCGTACAGCAGCGCGCCGCCGAGAGCGGCGTCCTCGGCGGCACCCGCGAGGACCTGCCAGGGCGCCCGCCCCGACACCTTCAGCTCACGGGCCAGCCCTTGGTCCAGGGCCGCGAGGGCCGCCAGGTCCGCCGCACCCAGCGCGCGGGCGGCCGCCGCGTCGAAGGGCGCCGCCCGCTCGTCGAGGTAGCCGGGCGCCTTGACCGTGCGGCACGCGCTGGCGTCGCCCAGCACGAGCATCGCCACCCGCCCGGCCCGGGCGCCGATGTCCCGCCCCAGTGCGGCGCACTCCCCGGCGGTGAGGGACTCCCCCACGCCGAGCCCCTCGACCGGGGCGTCGCTCCAGCCGGTCCGCTCCAGCAGCCAGGCACCGACGGCGAGCCCGTACGGCAATTCCCGTACGGGCGTCACGGCGTCCCCGCCCGGCCCGAGCCGTACGTCCACGTCCACGCCGAAACCGCGGAACGATCCGGGGGTGCCCTGCGGGTACGCCTCGGGGCCGGAGCCCTCGGCGGGGCCGACGACGACCAGCCGGTCGGGCCGGGCGGCGGCGAGTACGCCCAAGGCGTCCGCGCACGCGGCGCGGGCCGGGTCGAGTTCCGGCGCGGCGCCGGCGGCGACGTCGGGGACCAGGAGGGGCGGGCAGGGACAGACGGCGGCGGCGACAAGCATGATCGGCAGCGTATCCCCGTCCGCTCCGCCTGCCGCTCGCGGCCACGCGCGCTGACGACAGCGGCTGTGTCAGCGACTGTGCCAGCGGCTGTGCCGCGGCTGTGTCAGTCGCAGCCGCAGCCGCTCGCCGCGACCGGCAGCGGCTCGGGGACGCCGATCTTCGGCAGGCCCAGCAGCACGCCCGTGGGCTTGGCCTGCTCCGCGGCGTTGCGCTTCTCCCACGCGTCGCCCGCGCGGGTGCGCCGCACGTCGAGGACGGCACCCTCGGCCAGGAGATGGTGCGGGGCGGCGTAGGTGATCTCGACGGTGACCACGTCGCCGGGGCGGACCTCCTGGCCGGGCTTGGTGAAGTGGACCAGGCGGTTGTCGGGGGCGCGGCCGGAGAGGCGGTGGGTGGTGCCGTCCTTGCGGCCCTCGCCCTCGGCGACCATCAGTTCCAGGGTGCGGCCGACCTGCTTCTTGTTCTCCTCCCAGGAGATCTCCTCCTGGAGGGCGACCAGCCGCTCGTAGCGCTCCTGGACGACCTTCTTGGGGATCTGGCCGTCCATCTCGGCGGCCGGGGTGCCGGGGCGCTTGGAGTACTGGAAGGTGAAGGCCTGGGCGAACCGCGCCTCACGGACGACGTGCAGGGTCTGCTCGAAGTCCTCCTCGGTCTCGCCGGGGAAGCCCACGATGATGTCGGTGGTGATCGCGGCGTGCGGGATGGCGGCGCGGACCTTGTCGATGATGCCGAGGAAGCGCTCCTGGCGGTAGGAGCGGCGCATCGCCTTGAGGACCGGGTCGGAGCCGGACTGCAGCGGCATGTGCAGCTGCGGCATCACGTTCGGCGTCTCGGCCATGGCGGCGATCACGTCGTCGGTGAAGTCGCGGGGGTGCGGGGAGGTGAAGCGGACCCGCTCCAGGCCGTCGATCGAACCGCAGGCCCGCAGCAGCTTGCTGAACGCCTCGCGGTCGCCGATGTCGGAACCGTAGGCGTTGACGTTCTGCCCGAGGAGGGTGATTTCGGAGACGCCCTCGGCGACCAGGGCCTCGACCTCGGCGAGGATGTCGCCGGGGCGGCGGTCCTTCTCCTTGCCGCGCAGGGCGGGGACGATGCAGAAGGTGCACGTGTTGTTGCAGCCGACGGAGATGGAGACCCAGGCGGCGTAGGCGCTCTCGCGCCGGGTGGGCAGGGTGGACGGGAACGCCTCCAGGGACTCGGCGATCTCGACCTGCGCCTCCTCCTGCACGCGGGCGCGCTCCAGCAGCACCGGCAGCTTGCCGATGTTGTGCGTGCCGAAGACGACGTCGACCCAGGGGGCGCGTTTCACGATGGTGTCGCGGTCCTTCTGGGCCAGACAGCCGCCGACCGCGATCTGCATGCCGGGGCGGCTCGCCTTCCTCGGGGCGAGGTGGCCGAGGTTGCCGTACAGCTTGTTGTCGGCGTTCTCACGGACGGCGCAGGTGTTGAAGACCACGACGTCCGCGTCGCCGTCGGAGCCCTCGGGGGCGCGGACGTACCCGGCGTCCTCCAGCAGACCGGACAATCGCTCGGAGTCGTGGACGTTCATCTGGCACCCGTAGGTGCGTACCTCGTAGGTGCGGGGGGTGCCCACGGTCTGGCTCCGGTCGATGCTGGTCATGGCAATAAGGGTAGGCGGTTCGCGGCAGTGGCCCCGGCACCCTGTGGACAACTGCCGTAACCGCTGGTCAGGGCTCGATCAGTCCGGCGCGGATCGCGTAGCGGGTCAGCTCCAGGCGGTCGCGGACGCCGAGCTTCTGGAGCAGGTTGGCGCGGTGGCGTTCGACGGTCTTGGCGCTGATGAAGAGGAGTTCGCCGATCTCCTTGGAGGTGTGGCCCTCGGCGACGAGCTTGAGGATCTCCTCCTCGCGCTCGGTGATCGGCCGCGCGGGCAGGCCGTCGCCCCGGTGCAGGCGGTCCAGGTAGGCGCGGACCAGGGCGCGCTCGGCGCCCGGGTAGATGAAGGGCTCGTCGCGCACGGCGGCCCGGCATGCCTCCACCAGGTCGCGGTCGGCGACCGATTTGAGGACGTAGCCGCAGGCGCCCGCCTTGAGCGCCTCGAAGAAGTACTGCTCGTTGTCGTACATCGTCAGGATGAGGATGCGCAGGCTCGGCAGGCGCCGGGAGAGTTCGCGGGCCGCCTGAAGGCCGGTCATGCGGGGCATGGCGACGTCCAGGACGGCGAGGTCGATGCCGCCGGCCCGGGCCGCCGCGACCGCCTCGGCGCCGTCCCCGGCCTCGGCGACGACGGTCAGGTCGGGTTCGCCGTCGAGTATGAGGCGCACTCCGCGGCGTACCAGGGTGTGGTCGTCGGCGAGCAGGACGCGTATCGGGGGCGGTGGGGAATGTGCGGTCATCAGTGGTCTCCGGACGCGTCGGGTACGCGCGCGTGGGGGTCGGTTCCGGTGGGCTCGGCCGTCACGCGCGCGTGGGGGTCGGTTCCGGCGGGAGCAGCGGGTACGCGCCCGTGCGGCCCGGTGTCGGCGGGAGCAGTGGGTACGCGCCCGTGCGGCCCGGTGTCGGCGGGAGCAGTGGGTACGCGCCCGTGCGGCCCGGTGTCGGCGGGAGCGGTGGGTACGCGCCCGTGCG
>NZ_JBIVWS010000012.1:0-46722 GCF_044768905.1 Streptomyces sp. NPDC090994 | reverse complement strand
GTGGCCGGTGTCGGCGGGAGCGGTGGGTACGCGCGCGTGGGGGTCGGTTCCGGTGGGCCCGGTGGGTATGCGCAGGCGTACGTCCGTGCCCCTGCCCGGGCCGGGTACCACGGCCAGGTCGGCTCCCACCAGCAGGGCGCGTTCCCGCATGCCGCTGATGCCGGCGCCCTCGGGGGCGCCGCCGATGCCGGTGCCGTTGTCGCGGATCAGGAGTTCGACGGCGTCGGGGAGCCGGCGCAGGGTGAGTTCGGCGCGGTCGGCGGCGGAGTGCCGGGCGGTGTTGGTCAGGCCCTCCTGGGCGACCCGGTAGAGCACGAGTTCCGCCTCCGGGGTGAGCGGGGGCAGGTCGCCGGGGACCTGGTGGCGGACGGTGAGCCCGTGGTGGGTGAACTCGGCGGCGAGTGAGCGCAGGGCGCTGGCCAGGCCCAGTTCCTCCAGGACGCCGGGGCGCAGCCGGCGGGCGATGCGGCGGATCTCGTCCAGTCCGGCCCGGGTCGCCTCCTGGGTCTGGGTCACCTCGTCGCGCAGCCCGTCGGGCACCCGGTCGGCGACCCGTTTGAGCTGGAGCAGGACGGCGGTGAGGGTCTGGCCGACCTCGTCGTGCAGTTCCCGGGCGATGCGGTGGCGCTCGCGTTCCTGGGCGTGCAGCGCGTGCGCGGCCCCGGCGGCGCGCTCCGCCTGGAGGCGGTCGAGCATGGTGTTGTACGTCGCGATCAGCACGGCGGCCTCGGCGGGGCCGGAGACCTCCGGGCGGGTTCCGGGGCGCAGCAGGTCGGCGGTGGACATGGCGCGGCCCAGCCGTCGCAGCGGGGTGAGCCCGAGCCGCAGGACGACCGCGTTGCCGATCAGCAGCGCGGCGAGGCCGCCGAGCAGGATCAGCGCCTCGTGCGGCAGCACGGGGGTGGAGACGGTCACCGGCCCCAGCAGCAGCGCGGTGGCCAGGACCAGGCCGGTGGCGTTGAGCGAGAAGATGCGCCAGAACAGCGACACGGTCTTCTTCCCGCTCCTTCCGGATCTCGCGGATCTGGCGGATCGTGCGCGCGGCACCGCCGGGAGCAGTCTCCTGACCCCCGGCCGGTTGCGTATATCCGTCACGACACCCATATCGCCACCGTACGCGCGGATGACAGCATGGCGGCGCGCCACCGGACACCCATGTGCCCCGGGCGCAGCACAGCACGAGAACGAACGAGGGGAAGACACGTGTCCGCTCCACGCCTGAGGGCGACGCCGCTGCCGGGCATCGGGGTCCAGTACGACCTGGTCACCCGGGAACACCGTCAGTTGTCGGTGGTGGCCCACCGTGACGGCGCCCGCACGGTCAACGTGTACCGGGCCGACGACCCCGACTCCTGCGCCCAGTCCCTGAAGCTGACCGGCTCGGAGGCGGGCGCGCTGATCGACGCGCTGAAGCCGTCGCACCAGAGCGCGAGCCTGCTGCACACCTCCTCGCTCGGGCTGGTCGCCGAGCGGATCGAGGTGTCGGCGACCTCCCACTGGAACGGGCGCGTGCTGGGCGACACCAGGATGCGGACCGAGACGGGCGCGTCGGTCGTGGCCGTGCTGCGGCACGCCGAGGCGATCCCCTCCCCGGCGCCGGACTTCCGCCTGATCGGCGGCGACATCGTGATCGTCATCGGCACCCGCGAGGGCGTCGACGCCGCCGCCGCGATACTCGGGCGGGAGTGATCCGGTGCACTCTTCCGCGGTACTGCTGATCGAGTTCGGTTCCATCATCCTCGGCCTCGGCCTGCTCGGCCGGTTCGCCGGGCGCTTCGGTCTCTCCCCCATACCGCTCTACCTGCTCGCCGGGCTGGCCTTCGGCGAGGGCGGGCTGCTGCCGCTCGGCGCGAGCGAGGAGTTCGTCGCGACCGGCGCCGAGATCGGCGTCATCCTGCTGCTGCTGATGCTGGGCCTGGAATACACCGCCGGTGACCTGGTCACCAATCTGAAGTCCCACTATCCGGCGGGGCTGGTGGACTGCGCGTTCAACGCCCTGCCCGGTGCCGTCGCGGCGTTGCTGATGGGCTGGGGCCCGGTGGCCGCCGTGGTGCTGGCCGGTGTCACCTGGATCTCGTCGTCCGGTGTCATCGCCAAGGTGCTCGGCGATCTCGGCCGGGTCGGCAACCGGGAGACCCCGGTGATCCTCAGTGTGCTGGTCCTGGAGGACCTGGCGATGGCGGTGTACCTGCCGATCGTCACGGCGCTGGTGGCCGGTGCCGGGCTGATGACGGGCAGCGTCACGCTGGCGATCGCGCTGGGCGCGGCCGGGATCGTGCTGTTCGTGGCGGTCCGCTACGGCCGGCTGATCTCCCGGTTCGTCTCCAGCGACGACCCGGAGAAGCTGCTGCTGGTCGTGCTGGGGCTGACGATCCTGGTCGCGGGCGTGGCCCAGCAGCTCCAGGTGTCGGCGGCGGTCGGGGCGTTCCTGGTGGGCATCGCCCTGTCCGGCGAGGTCGCGGAGGGCGCGCACACGCTGCTGAGCCCGCTGCGGGACCTGTTCGCCGCCGTGTTCTTCGTCTTCTTCGGACTGCACACCGACCCGGCGAGCATCCCGCCGGTGCTGCTGCCCGCCCTGGCACTGGCCGTCCTCACCGCGCTGACGAAGATCGCCACGGGGTACTGGGCGGCGCGGCGGGCCGGGATCTCGGTCAAGGGACGCTGGCGGGCGGGCGGCGCGCTGGTCGCCCGCGGCGAGTTCTCGATCGTCATCGCCGGGCTGGCGGTGTCGGCCGGCATCGAACCGTCCCTCGGCCCGCTGGCGACGGCGTACGTGCTGATCCTGGTCATCCTCGGCCCGCTCACCGCCCGGTACACGGAGTCCATCGCAACCCGGCTGGCCCGGCGCCGCGACGACCGGGGCAAGGCCGGCCGCCTTCCGGACGTGCCCGAGCAGGTGCGGCGGACGGCGGACGCGGAGGCGTCGGTGGCCGACTGAGGCGGGCCGCCCGGCCTCAGTCTGTGGCCGACTGAGGCCGGGGCCGCCCGGTCTCCGCGCCCTTCACTCCTCGCCGTCGGGCGTCCACCCCTGCCGGCGCAGCACCCCCGCCACGTCCGGGGCCTCGTAGTGCTCGCCCTTGAGGACCTTGCCGTCGGCCCTGCGGCTGACCTGGCCGTCGGGACCCAGCTTGGTCATGTTGGAGCGGTGGATCTCGGCGATCACCGCGTCCAGGTCGATGCCGTGGACCAGTGCCGTGCCGTAGGCGACGTAGACCACGTCGGCCAGTTCGTGCGCGAGCCGGTCGAGCGGGCCCTCGACGGAGACCTCGGCGACCTCGGCGGCCTCCTCGGCGAGCAGTTCGCCGCGGTGGGCGGCCAGGGCCGGCGCCACCCGCGACGGGGTGTCGCGGACGTCCAGCCCGCAGGCGTGGTGGAAGGCACGGACCAGGTCGGCGGGGGACCCGCCGGCGCGACCGGCGGGGGCCCCGCTCGGGCGACCGGTGGCGGAGGGACTCGTGCGGTGGTCAGGGGACGTACTCATGCGCCCGACTGTAACGACCGCCTGTGACAGTCGGCTCCGCTCCCGCCCGCCCTGGTCAGCGCGCATGCGGGCTGGCAGGATCGCGGCCATGCCCACCCTGTTCTCCCGTGTCGGCGCACGCCGTGTCCTCCAGGGCGCGGCGGCGGCCGTCGTCGCGCTCGGTCTGCTGCTGTGGTGGCTGCTGCCGCTGGGCGAGAAGCCGCCGAGGGGCACGGTCACGTTCAGCACCGGCACGCGCGCGGGTGTCTACCACGAGTACGGCGAACTGCTCCGCACCGAGCTGCGCGAGGACATGCCGGGACTGAAGGTGCGGCTGCTCACCAGCGCGGGGTCGCAGGAGAACGTCGCGCGCGTGGCGACCGGCAAGGCCGACTACGCGATCGCCGCGGCCGACGCGGTGGAGACGTACGCGTTCGACGACCGCCCCGGCGCGGACCGGCTGCGCGGTGTGGCGCGGCTGTACGACGACTACGTACAGCTCGTCGTGCCGGCCGATTCGACGGTCCAGTCCGTCGCCGACCTGCGCGGCAAGCGGGTCGCCATCGGGCTGCCGGACTCGGGCGTGCGGCTGATCGCCACCCGGGTGCTGAAGGCCGCGGGTATCGACCCGGAGACGGACATCACTCCGGCTGCCGACGGCATCGACACGGGGCCGGAGCGGCTGGGGAAGGGGCTGGACGCGTTCTTCTGGTCGGGCGGGCTGCCCACCGACGGACTGCAGAGGATCGCCAAGAAGCCGTCGTTCCGGTTCGTTCCGATCGAGGAGGAGATCGTCGCCGAACTGCACGACCAGCCCGGTCCCACCCGGTACTACCGGGCCACCAACGTGCCGGAGTCGGCCTACCCAATGGTCCAGACCGGCTACCCGGTGGCAACCATGGCGGTGGCCAACGTACTGATCACCCGGGACGACGCCGATCCCCGGATCACCGAGTGGCTGACCCGGACGGTGATCGAGAGCCGGGACGGCATCGGCGCGCACGTCCACTCCGCCCAGCTGGTCGACCTGCGTACGGCGATCTACACCGACCCCCTCCAGCTCCACGAGGGCGCCCGGCGCTACTACGCCTCCGTCAAGCCCTGACCGTCAGGGCCGAGCCTGGACCGTCACGGCCGAGCCCCGAACGTCACGGCCGAGCCCCGGCCGTCACGGCTGGTGCCTAGGCACCGACACCGTCACCTCCAGCCCGTGCGGATGGTGGTGGCCGTAGCTCATCGTGCCGCCGCCCGCGGCGAGCAGGGCGTGGCAGATGGACAGGCCGAGACCGGAGCCCTTGATGTTCTGGTGCCGGCCGCTGCGCCAGAAACGGTCGCCGACGCGGGCGAGTTCCTCGTCGGTCAGACCGGGGCCGCGGTCGGCGACGACGACGGTCGCGGCGGTGCCGTCGGAGGCGACCGTGACCTGGACGGTCTCGCCCCCGGGCGTGAACTTCACCGCGTTGTCGATCACCGCGTCCAGCGCGCTGGAGAGCGCCACGGGGTCCGCCCAGGCGGTGGTCGGCGGGCAGTCGCCGGCCAGTACCACGCCCTTGGCGGCGGCAGTCGGCGACCAGGCCGCGACCCGCTCGGAGGCCAGCGCGCCGACGTCGGTCACCTTCAGGTCGGGCGCGGCGTGCTCGGCCAGCGCCAGGTCGAGCAGGTCGTCCAGTACCTGGGCCAGGCGCTTGCCCTCGGTCTGCACGGAGGCGATCTCCTCGTTGCCCTCGGGCAGTTCGAAGGCGAGCAGCTCGATGCGGAGCAGCAGCGCGGCCAGCGGGTTGCGCAGCTGGTGGGAGGCGTCGGCGACGAAGGCGCGCTGCTGCTCCAGCACGTCCTCGACGTTGTCCGCCATCTCGTTGAACGACCGGGCCAGGCGACGCAGTTCCGGAGGTCCCCCGGAGGGGGCGACCCGGGACTTGAGACGGCCGGTGGCGATGTCGTGGGTGGTGGCGTCCAGGACGCGTACGGGACGCAGCACCCAGCCGGTGAGCCGGAGGGCGGCGCCGACGGCCAGTAACATCGCGGCGATCTCGCCGGCGGCGATGACCAGCCAGCCGTCCAGGGTCCGCGACCGCATCGGTCCGGTGGGCGAGTCGGTGACCACGACCGCGACGACGTCGCCGTCCCGGATGACCGGTGAGGCGACCACCAGCCGGCCGTCCTCCCACGGCCACACCTGCTCGGGGTCGTGGCTGCGACGGCTGAGCAGCGCCTCGTCGAAGGCGTCCCGCGCCTCGCCCTGCTGGGGGAGGAACCAGGTCGTCGGGGCGTTGGCCATGGGGATGTGATTGGTGTAGAAGACGGCCGCCCGGATGTCGTAGACCTCGTAGTAGCTGATCAGCTCGCTCTGCAGGGTCTCCAGGCGCTCGGTGGGCGTGGTCCGCGACCCGGAGGGCGCGTCGCCCACGAACTGGGCCAGCGCCGCGAACCGGGCCGTGTCGTCGATGCGGTCGACGACCGTCTCCTGCTGCTCGGCCCGGGCCACGCTGACGGCCAGCGGCACGCCGAACGCGAGCAGCACGGCCGCCATCAGGACGATCAGCAGCGGGAGCAGACGAGCGCGCACCCGGACCCGCTACGCGGTGGGGGCGACGAGGCGGTAGCCGACGCCGCGTACGGTCTCGATCAGCGCCGGCCTGCGCAGCTTGGAGCGCAGGGAGGCGACGTGCACCTCCAGGGTGCGCCCGGTCCCCTCCCAGCTGGTGCGCCACACCTCGCTGATGATCTGTTCCCGGCGGAAGACCACCCCGGGGCGCTGGGCAAGCAGGGCGAGCAGGTCGAACTCCTTGCGGGTGAGCTGCACGACCGTACCGTCCACCCGCACCTGCCGCGTGGCCAGCTCGATGTGCACGGCCCCGAGGCGCACCTCGTGCTCCGTGCCCGGCGCGTCCTCGTGGGCGGTGCGCCGGCTGACGGCGTGGATACGGGCCAGCAGTTCCCCGGTGTCGTACGGCTTGACCACGTAGTCGTCGGCGCCCAGGTTGAGGCCGTGGATGCGGGAGCGGACGTCGGAACGGGCGGTCACCATGATCACCGGGGTGGCGGTGCGCTTGCGGATCTTGCCGCAGACCTCGTACCCGTCCTGGTCGGGCAGGCCCAGGTCGAGCAGGACGACGCCGAAGCCGTCGCTCTCGGGGACCAGTGCGCGCAGTGCCTCCTCGCCGTTGCGCGCGTGGGTGACGTCGAAGCCGTGCCGGGCCAGGATCGCGGACAGGGCGGCGGCGACGTGGTTGTCGTCCTCGACGAGCAGCAGTCTCATCCGGTCCCCCTTCGGTTCACCCGCCGTACGCTCGGCACGAGTACAACGATCACGGACGCGTCGGCACGCGCGCGTACCCGTGCAGTCACGCTGATGGACAGGGACGGCGTCAAGGGGGTTCCGGTTGCGGAGACCCCGAAGTTATCCGGCCGATATGCGCCCTGCCGACAAGTGCTACGACACGTGTCCGATTGCTATCGGATCGTGATGCTCAGATTCCCCTCAGATGTAATGACGCAGGTCGTGCGGCGTCACTACTGTCCTCCAAAACCGAGGAGGACGGAGCCTCAGAGCGATGACCGAAGTATCGGTGGCCAAGCAGGATGTGGCCGAGACCGGCGACCTGGTCGTACTGAAGGATGTCAACAAGCACTTCGGCGCGTTGCACGTGCTCCAGGACATCGATCTGACGATCGCCCGCGGCGAGGTCGTCGTGGTGATCGGGCCCTCCGGGTCCGGTAAGTCCACCCTGTGCCGCACCATCAACCGCCTGGAGACGATCGACTCCGGAGCCATCACGATCGACGGCAAGCCGCTGCCCCAGGAGGGCCGGGAGCTGGCGCGGCTGCGGGCCGACGTCGGCATGGTCTTCCAGTCCTTCAACCTCTTCGCGCACAAGACGGTGCTCGACAACGTCGTCCTGGGCCAGGTCAAGGTCCGCAAGATCGACAAGGCGAAGGCCGAGGAGAAGGCGCGCGCCCTGCTCGACCGGGTCGGGGTGGGCGCCCAGGCGGAGAAGTACCCGGCCCAGCTCTCCGGCGGCCAGCAGCAGCGCGTCGCGATCGCCCGGGCGCTGGCCATGGACCCGAAGGTCATGCTCTTCGACGAGCCGACCTCGGCGCTCGACCCGGAGATGATCAACGAGGTCCTCGAGGTCATGCAGCAGCTCGCCCGGGACGGCATGACGATGATCGTGGTCACGCACGAGATGGGCTTCGCCCGGTCGGCGGCCAACCGTGTGGTCTTCATGGCGGACGGCCGGATCGTCGAAGAGGCCACGCCGGACCAGTTCTTCAGCAACCCGCGCAGCGACCGCGCCAAGGACTTCCTGTCGAAGATCCTGCACCACTGACGCACCCGGCATCCCCGCGTCACCGGTCCACGTCACCCGCGCTCGACGGCCCTCATCTGCTCGTCTGAACACAGTCAAAGGATGTTCACCATGAAGCTCCTCAAGGTCACCGCCGCCTCGGCCACCGTGCTCGCCCTCGCTCTGTCCGCCACCGCCTGCGGTTCCGACGACGGCGACGACAGCGGCTCCTCCGGGGGCGGCAAGAAGATCACCATCGGCATCAAGTTCGACCAGCCGGGCCTCGGCCAGAAGACGCCGGACGGCTACGAGGGCTTCGACGTGGACGTCGCGACGTACGTCGCCAAGAAGCTCGGCTACAGCGAGGACCAGATCGAGTGGAAGGAGTCGAAGAGCGCCGACCGCGAGACCATGCTGCAGCGCGGTGACGTCGACTTCATCGCCGCGACCTACTCGATCACCGACGAGCGCGCCGCGAAGGTCGACTTCGCCGGTCCGTACCTGCTCGCGCACCAGGACGTGCTGGTCCGTGCCGACGACGACTCCATCAAGTCGCAGGAGGACCTGAACAGCAAGAAGCTCTGCTCGGTCACCGGCTCGACCTCCGCGCAGAACATCAAGGACAAGCTGGCCCCCAAGGCCCAGCTGCAGCCGTACCCCACCTACTCCGCCTGTCTGACCGGTCTGCAGAACGGCGCCATCGACGCGCTGACCACGGACGACTCGATCCTCGCCGGTTACGCCGCCCAGTCGCAGTTCAAGGGCAAGTTCAAGCTCGGCGGCTTCAAGATGACCAACGAGAACTACGGCATCGGCGTCAAGAAGGGCAGCGACCTCAAGGACAAGATCAACACCGCTCTTGAGGACATGGTCTCCGACGGTGCCTGGGACAAGGCCGTGAAGGACAACTTCGGTCCCGCGAACTACAAGAACGAGCCCGCTCCGAAGATCGGCGACATCAAGAGCTGAGGCCGCGCCTGACACAGGGTGCGCCGTCCCGGGTGGGGGCCGGCGCGCCCTGTCCGGGCACCCCTACACGCGGAAGCGCGGGAGATCGTGTTCGACTTCTTGGAAGACTACGACCTGCTGGGAGCCTTCTGGACGACGGTGCAGCTCACCCTGCTGTCGGCCGTCGGCTCCCTGATCTGGGGCACTCTGCTGGCCGCCATGCGCGTCAGCCCGGTCCCGCTGATGCGCGGTTTCGGGACCGCGTACGTCAACATCGTGCGGAACATTCCGCTCACCGTCATCATCCTGTTCTCGTCCCTCGGCCTGAGCCAGACCCTGGGCGTCTACCTCGGTGCCGAAGGCAACTTCGAGTCGCTCAACTTCCGGCTCGCCGTCCTCGGCCTGATCCTCTACACGTCGGCGTTCGTCTGTGAGGCGCTGCGCTCCGGCATCAACACGGTGCCGGTCGGCCAGGCCGAGGCGGCGCGGGCCATCGGCCTCAGCTTCAGTCAGGTGCTGAGCCTGGTGGTGCTCCCCCAGGCGTTCCGTTCCTCGGTGACGCCGCTGGCGAACGTGCTGATCGCACTCACCAAGAACACCACGGTGGCCGCCGCGATCGGCGTCGCCGAGGCGGCGCTGCTGATGAAGGAGATGATCGAGAACGAGGCCCAGCTGCTGCTGATCTCCGCGGTCATCGCCCTCGGTTTCGTGATTCTGACGCTGCCGACCGGCCTGATCCTGGGCTGGGTGGGCAAGAAGGTGGCGGTGAAGCGATGAGCTCCGTTCTCTACGACGCCCAGGGCCCCCGGGCCAAGCGGCGCAACGTCGTCCTCACCGCGGTCTTCGTGGTCGCCCTCGCCGCCCTGCTCTGGTGGGTCATCACCACTCTCCAGGACAAGGGCCAGCTGGAGTGGGCGAAGTGGGAGATGTTCTTCACCGGCACCGAGGCCTGGTCGACGTACATCTGGCCGGGCCTGGAGAACACTCTCAAGGCCGCCGCCCTCGCGGTGGTGATAGCGCTGCCGCTCGGCGCCGTGTTCGGCATCGCCCGGCTGTCGGACCACGCCTGGGTGCGGATCCCCGCCGGGATCGTGGTGGAGTTCTTCCGCTCCATCCCCGTCCTGGTCCTGATGATCTTCGGTCTGGCGCTGTTCGCCGAGTACACCGACGTCAGCTCGGACGACCGTCCGCTGTACGCGGTCGTCACGGGTCTGGTGCTGTACAACGCCTCGGTCCTCGCCGAGATCGTCCGGGCGGGCATCCTCACCCTGCCCAAGGGGCAGTCCGAGGCGGCCATGGCGATCGGTCTGCGCAAGGGCCAGCTGATGCGGCTGATCCTGCTGCCGCAGGCGGTCACCGCGATGCTGCCGGCCATCGTCAGCCAGCTCGTCGTGATCGTGAAGGACACCGCCCTCGGCGGCGCCGTCCTCACCTTCCCCGAGCTGCTGTCCTCGGCCAACACGATGAGCGGCTACTACGGCGCCAACACCATCGCAAGCTTCACGGTGGTGGCCGTGATCTACATCGCGATCAACTTCGCCCTGACCAGCTTCGCGAGCTGGCTGGAGCGCCGGCTGCGGCAGGGCAAGAAGTCGACCGGCGCGGTCCTCAAGGCGACCGACGACCAGGCGAACGCCGGGGCCACGACGGTCTGACGGCCGGTCACCTCGCCGGACCACCAGTACGGCGGCGCGACCGTCAGTACGACCGGCACGGCCGACAGTGCGACCGCCAGTACGGCCGATACGACCGTCAGTGCGGTCTGCACGGTCGTCAGTACGGCCGGTACGACCGTCAGTACGGCCGTCAGTGCGAGTATCGGTACGACCATCGGCATGGCCGATACGGAGGCAGTGGCATGATCGCCACTGCCTCCGTCGCTTGACGGGGACACCGGCAATGGGTTGCATACGTTCTGTGATCGTGCACCCTGCTCCAATGTCCTGTTCACCTGTGTCCCCGCGGACACCGCAGCGGGCAGGGGGCGCCGCGCCGTGGACCCGGTGATCGTCGTCGGAGCGGGGCCCGTCGGGCTCACGCTCGCCCTGGCCCTGGCCCGGCAAGAGGTGCCCTGCGTCGTCCTCGACGAGGGACCGGGCAAGGACGAACCCCGCCCCGCGCGCACCGTCGTCCTGCCCGAGGACACCGTCGCCCTCCTGGAACGGCTCACGGGCGCGCCGCTCGGCCGGGCCGGATTCCGTTGGGCCGGATGGCGGTCGATGCGGCGCAGGCAGGTGACGCGCGAGATCACCTTCGACGACACCGATCCGGCCCCGCTGCACATCGCCCAGCACCTGCTGACCGGCGCGCTGCGCACGGCCCTGGCCCGCGAGTCCCACGTGAAGATCGCCGTGGACAGCCGCGTGGACGCCGTGGAGCAGGAGCCCTCCGGGGTCACCGCCCACACCCGCGGCCCCAAGGGCACCTGGTGGCGCGGCAGTTACCTGGTCGGCTGCGACGGCCCCCGCTCCACGGTGCGCAAACTCCAGGACATCCGCTTCCCCGGCCGCACCGCGGTGGAACGGCACGCCGTCGCCGCCCTGCGCACCGAGCTGCCGTGGGGTGAAGAAGCGTTGCTCCACCGGTCGCCGCCGTGGCGTACGTCGGGCCCGTCGGCCGGCGAGATCACCGGCCGCCCCCTGCCCGACGGGGTGTGGCGCCTGGACTGGCTGCTGCCGCCGGGCAAGGACCTGGTCACGCCGGAACTGCTGGTCACCCGCGTCCGGGAGACCCTCGCCGGCTGGCACGGCGGGACCGCGCCGGCGTACGAACTCCTCGACACCGGCGTCCACATCGTCCACCATCGTCTGGCCCGCCGCTGGCGGGCCGGCCGCGTGCTGCTCGCCGGGGACGCGGCACACCTGCTCGGCGCGCTCGGCACCCAGGGGCTCGACGAAGGGCTTCGGGACGCCGACAACCTGGCCTGGAAACTGGCGCTGGCCTGGCACCACGGGCCGCACGAGGCGCTCCTCGACAGCTACCAGGCGGAGCGGCGCACGGCGGTCGCCGCCCGGCTGCGCGCCGCCGACCAGGCCCTGCCCCTGCTGCGCGGCGGCGGCGGACTGCGCGGGTACGTCCCCGGCTCGTCCCGGGGGCACGACGCGTTGCTCACGGACGGTCACTTGGGGCGCGGAACGCTCGGTGCGCCGGGGGCGTACACCGATTCGCCGCTCACGCCTCCGCTCCTCGACGGAGAGATCGCGGTCGGTACGGCACCGGGCGAGCAGGTCAGCGACGTACGGGTGACCGCGGAGGACGGCACCTTCGTCCGGCTGCGGGACCGGCTGGGGCGCGGGGCGCTGCTGGTGGTGCTGGTCGCGCCGGGTACCGGTGTGTGGGAGCGCCGGCACTGGGTGACCGCCGGCATCATGCCCCGGCTGGCGGCGGCGGTGACCGCGCTGCCGGGCCGCGCCGAGCTGCTGGTCGCCGAGAGCTACCCGGGCGCCGGCGCCCACACCGTGCTGCTGGTGCGGCCCGACGGTCACCTGGTCACGGCGTTGAACGGGGTCCGCCCGGCCGACCTGTACACGGCGGCCGAGGCGGCGCTGGGCGGGGCGGCACGGCCTGCGGCCTCGGCATCGGCCTCGGCGTCCGCGGCCCAGGCGTCGGCGGCCTCCGGCTGAGACACCACTCACCGTCACCGCACCGTCCGCGTGGTGACGGTGAGTTGACCGGTCCGCGCGGTCGTGGTGTACTCCGGACCATGACCGACACCGACGTGCGCCTGTGGCGGAGGGTCCACATGGACCTCGTCCGCTACGCGGGCTGTGTGTGTCGTCCGTCCTGCTGAATTCGCCTTCCTTCTCCCGCGCGCGCCGTTTCGCACGCCGCCGCGCGCTCCCGCGAACTCCCCGGACGGTAACCGTGTCTGTCTCGTTCCCTTCCCTCCCGTCTTCCCCCTCTTCTTCCTCCTCCGCCGGCCCTTCGCCCGCCCGTGTCGCGGCGCCCACCCAGGCGGATCTCCTCGCCTTCGCACGGCGCGCCGCCGCCGACACCGCGCTCATCGCCTCGCTCCCGCTGGACCCCGAGGGCCGTACCTGGGTACGGCTGGAGGGGCCGGCCGGCAGCGAGGCGTGGCTGATCGGCTGGCCGCCCGGCACCGGCACCGGCTGGCACGACCATGCCGACTCGGTGGGCGCGTTCGTGACCGCGGCCGGCGAGCTCAAGGAGAACGCGCTCGCCGCCCGGCTGCCCACCCACGCCTGGCGCACCCTGGAACTGGCCGACGGCGTGGACCGGGAACGCCGACTGTCGGCGGGGCAGGGGCGTGCCTTCGGCCGGCACCATGTGCACGAGGTGCTCAACGACTCCCCGGACCGGCACGCCGTCTCGGTCCACGCCTACTACCCGCCGCTGCCGCTGATGCGCCGCTACAGCCGCACCGGCCCCGTCCTCCGTCTGGAGCACGTCGAACGCCCGGAGGACTGGCAGTGAGCGGCCTGGACGGACGCGAGGGGATCGAGGGGCGGCCGGTGGAGGATGACGGACCGGCCGGGAACGGCGGGCCGGTGGAGGACGAGGGCTTGGTGGGGACCGACGGACCGGCCGGGGCCAACGGACCGGTCGGGATCGACACTCTGCTGGAGCAGGTGCGTCAGGGCTACGAGCGTATCGGGCCACGCGAGGCGCACCGGGCCGCCGAGGCGGGCGAGGCGCTCCTGGTCGACATCCGGTACGCCGCACTGCGCGAGCGGGACGGCCTGATCCCCGGCGCCCTGGTCATCGAACGCAACGAACTGGAGTGGCGGCTGGACCCCCGGGGCAGCCACCGCGTCCCCGAGGCCACTGGTCACGACCTGCGGATCGTCGTCCTCTGCGACGAGGGGTACGCCTCCAGCCTGGCCGCGGAGTCCCTGCACCGCCTGGGGCTGCGCCGGGCCACCGATCTGACCGGTGGCTTTCAGGCCTGGCGGGCGGCGGGGCTGCCCGTGCTGCACCCACCGGTTCCGGCGCCGGACTCACCCTAGAACGGTGCCGTGCCCGCCGGGCCCCTGGTGATCAGCGGTGTCCGGGTCACGGCCGCAGCATCCCGGCCCTCGACTCCGGCGTCGCGCAGGCGGGGTCGGCCGGCGACCACCCGGACGTCGCCGGCCGGCCTTCGGCGTCGAGGTCGGCCCACCAGGTCATCGTGCGTCGAAAGTGCCTGCGGCCCACCCCGGTCAGAACGACGTCGTGTCCGCGTCCCCGTCCCAGTCCCCGAGGACCTCTGCGTCCTCGCCCTCCTCCTCCAGCGCCTGGCGGACCACCCTCAGGGCCATGCCCTCGGAGTAGCCCTTGCGGGCCAGCATGCCCGCGAGCCGGCGCAGCCGCTTGTCCCGGTCGAGCCCGCGGGTGGAGCGCAGCTTCCGCGCGACCAGTTCCCGCGCGGTCTCCTCCTCCTGCTCGGAGTCGAGCTGGGAGACCGCCTCGTCGATGAGGGCGGAGTCGACGCCCTTGGTCCGCAGCTCACGGGCGAGCGCGCGCCGGGCCAGCCCCCGGCCGTGGTGCCGGGACTCCACCCAGGCGTCCGCGAAGGCACTGTCGTTGATCAGGCCGACCTCCTCGAACCGGGACAGCACCTCCTCCGCAGCGTCCTCCGGGATCTCCTTCTTGCGCAGGGCGTCGGCGAGTTGCTTGCGCGTGCGCGGGGTCCCGGTGAGCAGGCGCAGGCAGATCGCCCGTGCCTGCTCGACCGGGTCCCGCGGAGGCTCCCCCTTCTCGGCCCTCGACGAGGAAGGGGCGCCTCCGTCCTCTGCGGGCCCGTCACCACGGTCGCGCGCACGGCGCCCCCGGGAACCGCCCGTACCCCGGGCCCGTGCGCGGCCACCGCCCCGACGCGCCCCACCGCCGGCTCCGCCTGAACCGCCGCCGTGGCTCCCGCCGCCCTCCACTCCTTCCCCGTACGGCCCGCCCTGTGCGTGACCACCGTCGAGCCCGGGGCCCCCGCCGGACTTGGACTCCCCGTACGGCTCCTCGGCGCCGTACGGGGGCGGTTCGTCGTACGGGGACGGGTCACCGTACGGAAACGAGCGGCCGCGCCGACGCGCCGGGGTGGCCGGGTAGGCGTCGTACTCGGCCCAGTCGGTTCGTCGCGTCACGGGTCAGCTCTTGGCAGCCGCGGCCTTGGACTTGGTGGCCTTGGCGGCGGGCGCCGTCACCGGCGTGGCCGCGGCCGGAACGGCGGGGGCCACGGCGTCCTTGTCCGGCTCGGCGGCCGGGGCCTCGGGACGCACCCCCACGCCCAGCTTCTCCTTGATCTTCTTCTCGATCTCGTTGGCGAGGTCGGGGTTGTCCTTCAGGAAGTTACGGGCGTTCTCCTTGCCCTGCCCGAGCTGGTCGCCCTCGTACGTGTACCAGGCGCCGGCCTTGCGCACGAAGCCGTTCTCCACGCCCATGTCGATCAGGCCGCCCTCGCGGCTGATGCCCTGGCCGTACAGGATGTCGAACTCGGCCTGCTTGAAGGGGGGCGCGACCTTGTTCTTGACGACCTTGCAGCGGGTGCGGTTGCCGACCGCCTCCGTGCCGTCCTTCAGCGTCTCGATGCGCCGGATGTCGATGCGCACCGAGGCGTAGAACTTCAGCGCGCGGCCACCCGTCGTGGTCTCCGGGGAGCCGAACATCACGCCGATCTTCTCGCGGAGCTGGTTGATGAAGATCGCCGTGGTCTTGGACTGGTTGAGCGCACTGGTGATCTTCCGCAGCGCCTGGCTCATCAGGCGGGCCTGCAGACCGACGTGGCTGTCGCCCATCTCGCCCTCGATCTCCGCACGCGGGACGAGCGCGGCGACGGAGTCGATGACGATGAGGTCGAGGGCACCGGAGCGGACCAGCATGTCCACGATCTCCAGGGCCTGCTCCCCGTTGTCCGGCTGGGAGAGGATCAGGTTGTCGATGTCGACGCCGAGCTTCTTGGCGTACTCGGGGTCGAGGGCGTGCTCCGCGTCCACGAAGGCGACCTGGCCGCCGGCCTTCTGCGCGTTCGCCACCGCGTGCAGGGTCAGGGTCGTCTTGCCGGAGGACTCGGGGCCGTAGATCTCCACGACGCGGCCGCGCGGGAGTCCGCCGACGCCGAGGGCCACGTCGAGCGCGGTCGACCCGGTCGGGATGACCTCGATGGGCTCCTGGGTGCGGTCGCCCATGCGCATGACCGCACCCTTGCCGAATTGCCGTTCAATCTGTGCGAGAGCGGCGTCCAGCGCCTTCTCGCGGTCGGTTCCTGCCATGGGTTCCACCCGATTTGCTTGAGTCGATCGCTTCACGTCAAAGACGCTAACGCCTGCCACTGACAATGCGCCCCGACGCAGGTCCGACCTGTGGATAACTCGGGTGCATATCCGTCCATAGCCAGACGAACCACCCACCGCGGGTGCCCGCCGACGCTCTCATGAGAATGCATGTTCGATTTTTGTGTCAAGCGCACCCCGCACCCCTGCCAGGGGCTGCCGCCCCAGCGGGACGCACACCGCGGGTACCCGGGTTCAGGACCGGGAGGCGGCGACCTTGATCCCGAATCCGATCAGGACGGCGATCTTCGGATCAGGACGTTGCCGGCGAGTCCCGTACGCCACGGGTTGCCGTCCGGTGCCGGTGCCGGGACCCCGGCCGCCCCGGGCTCACCGGTACACCGCACCAGCAGCTTGCCGACGGTGTAGGCCGTGCCGGACGCCGCCAGGACCGCGGTCAGCCCCGCCGCGGGTGAGCGCGCCCCATATGAGCAGCCCCGCCGTGATGCCTCCGACCGTGCGCAGGCCGTCCGACCGGCCGGCCGCGAGGGATCGTTTCGTCACCACCGCCATGTCAGGGCCGGGAACCATGGTCAGGACGGCGAGCACACCCATGGCGGCAAAGAGCTGGACGAACATGGACCGAGTCTCACACCCGGAATCGCCCGGCCTTTCGAGAGGGCGACGGCCAGGCACACGACGGCTGCGCCGCAGCCCTCCGGGCCCCTCCGACCGCTCAGGAAGACCCCTTCCCGGACCGCCCCGCCGCCGACCACCTGGCCCACAGCCGTCGCGCGCGCGTGACCGCTCCCGGCCCCGGTCCCCGGCTCCGGCGCCCGTGGACACGGGGGTCGTCCGTGACGTCGTACCGCTTGATGTACGCCCCCACGAACGCCTGGAGCGTGGCGACCGCCGGAATGGCGATCAGGGCGCCGACGGCGCCGAGGAGCGCGGTGCCCGCGACGACCGAGCCGAAGGCGACCGCGGGATGGATGTCGACGGTCTTCGAGGTCAGCTTGGGCTGCAGCACGTAGTTCTCGAACTGCTGGTAGATCACCACGAAGCCCAGCACCCACAGCGCGTACCAGGGATTGACCGTGAAGGCGATCAGCATCGGCAGGGCACCCGCGAGGTAGGTGCCGATGGTCGGGATGAACTGCGACACCAGCCCCACCCACACCGCGAGCGCGGGCGCGTAGGGCACCTCCAGGACCTCCAGCAGGACGTAGTGCGCCAGGCCGGAGATCAGCGCCATCAGACCGCGCGAGTACAGATAACCGCCGGTCTTGTCCACGGCGATCTCCCACGCGCGCAGCACCTCGGCCTGCCGGGCGGGAGGCAGGACGGAGCAGAGCGCGCGGCGCAGCCGTGGGCCGTCGGCGGCGAAGTAGAACGCGAACAGGGTGATCGTCAGCAGTTGGAAGAGGCCGCCGAGGACCTGGGCGGACACGTCCAGGACCCCGGTGGCGCTGTTCTGCACGTAGTTGCGCAGCCAGTCGGAGCGGAGCAGGCCCTCCTGGATGTCGACCCGTCTCAGCTCGGTGTGGAAGTGGCCGTTGATCCAGTTGATGACGGAGTCGAGGTACTCGGGGAAGTCCTCGACCATCTTGACGATCTGCCCGGCGAGCATGGAACCGAGCAGGGTGACGAACCCGGCCGCGGCGATCAGTACCGCGATGAAGACGAGGAAGGTGGCCAGTCCCCGGCGCAGGCCGCGCGCGGCCATCCAGCTCACCGCGGGCTCGATGGCCAACGCCAGGAAGAACGCGATGAGGATGTTGATCAGCAGTCCGGTGAGCTGGTGGAAGGCCCAACTGCTCAGCTGGAAGACGGCGTACAGCGTCAGGGCCAGCACCATGGCCCTGGGCAGCCAGCTCGGCATGCGGGCGGCCGGTCCGGCGGGGCCGGCCGGGGGCCCGGCGGGCGGCGTCGGGCCGGACGGGGATGAGTGCGGGGATTCCCGCCCGGTCTCGTCAGTGGATGCCACGGCCCCAGTTTCGCCCATGCCACCGACAGCCGGGGGCCGTCCGGCGATCTTCGTGACGATTCAGCGCTTCTCCTGTGGCACGTCCATGACCTCGCAGACCACCTGCCACACGTCCTTGGCGTCCCAGCCGGCGTTCAGCGCCTCGTTCACCGTGCGCCCGCCCAGCTCCGCCATCACGTGGTCGCGCGCGAAGGTGTCGGCGTAGCCCGAACCGAAGTGTTCCGCCATCCGCTGCCAGAAGACCGTCAACCGCATGCCCCCAGTATCCCGCCCCCGGGTGCGGACCCTTCCCACGGCACCTGCCGGGACCGCTGTGCGCCCTACGGTCTGTCGCATGGCCGAAACCGCAGTCCCACTCCCCCCTACTCCCACGGCACACTCCCCGCTGGCCCGCGCCGAGCAGTTCGTGTGGCTCACCGCGCGCGTGCTGGAACGACACCTGTTCGCGCACCACTTCCGGGCCGCCGGCACGGCCCCGGTGGAGACGGCGCTCGACGCCTACCGCAACCCGGACGGCGGGTACGGCCACGCGCTGGAACCCGCGCTGCGCGGTCCGGACAGCCAAGTGCCCCACACCGTGTACGCGTTGCGCGTCCTGGACGCCGTCGGACGCCGCACCGGACCGCACACCGAGCACACGTGCCGCTACCTGACGTCCGTCTCCACCCCGGACGGCGCCCTCCCCGGCGCGCTGACCGCCACCGGACCGGTGGTCGGCCTGCTGCACCGCAGCGGGGTGTGGCACGCCTGGCTCTTCCGGGCCACGGAGTTCTGCTGGCTCAGGGCCGAGTCACTGCGCGGCCGGGACCCCTACGAGATCCAGGCGGCGGTGGCCTTCCTGGACTCCGTACCCGACCGCCCGCGCGCGGAGGCGACCGCCGACCGCCTGGGCCGCCTGCTGCGCGCGCACCACCTGGCGGCACTGGACCCGGACTCCCGCCGCCCGTCCGGCGAGGGCCGCCTCCTCCCGCACGACTACGCCCGCACTCCACGCTCCCTCGCGCGCGCGTGGTTCACCGACGACGAGATGGCGCGTTCCCTGGACTTCCTCGCGTCCGCGCAGGAGGACGACGGCGGCTGGCCGGTCCACCGGCCCGGCCTGACACCGGCCGCCGCCCTGGAGGCCCGCCCCGGGGCGACCATCAGCGCCCTGCGCACCCTCCAGGCCCACGGCCGCCCCGTCACCTGACCCGGACCCGCTCACCCGCCCAGGGCCCGCACCCCGGCGGTCACCGCCACCGCCACACCGACGACCAGCAGGAACGGCGCGCGCAGGATCAGCGCGACGGCCGCCGCCGCGACCCCGGCGGCCCGCGCGTCCAGCACGAGCACCCGTCCGTCGGCGAAGGTCTGCTGCGCCGTGAGGGCGGCGAGCAGGGCGACGGGGAGCAGAGCGGCCAGCCGGCGCACCACGGGCCGTTCCAGGGCCTCCGCGGGCACCAGCAGCCCGACGAGCTTGACCGCGTAGCACCCCAGCGTGGTCAGGCCGATCGCGATCCAGACGCTCATCGCGCGTCCTCCCGCCCGCGACGCCCCCGCGCCCACAGCACGGCCGGCGCCGCCAGCGCCGCGACCAGCACCGGCGTCCCGGCCGGCAGCACCGGCAGCAGACCGAGCCCCAGCACCACCGCGAGCCCGGCGACCGCCCGCTCGACCGACGTCTTCAGCATCGGCGCGAGCAGCGCCAGGAACACCGCGGGCCCGGCCGCGTCGAGGCCCCAGGCATCGGTGTCCCCGATGGCCTCCGCGCCAAGGGCGCCCAGCAACGTGGTGAGGTTCCACAGCACGTAGAGGCTGAGGCCCGTGACCGTGAACCCGATCCGCACCGCCCGCCGCGTCGGCTGGGCCAGCGCCACCGCGGCCGTCTCGTCGATGACCCACTGCGCGGCGAACGGCCGCACCGCCCGCGGCAGGGCCAGCAACTGCGACAGCCGCAGCCCGTAGAAGGCGTTGCGCACCCCCAGGAAGAAGGCCCCGGCCGCGGCCGTGAAGGGGTTCCCGCCGGCCGCGAGCGCCCCCACGAGCGCGAACTGGGACGCCCCGGTGAACACCAGAAGACTGAGCGCGCAGGTCTGCGCCAGGCTGAGCCCGCCACCCGCCGACGTCACCCCGAAGGCGAACCCGGACAGACCCACCGCGACACCGACACCCAGCGCGTCCCGCACGACGGCCGCGTCGGGCTTCCTCACGTTCTCTTGAACCACCGACTGTTCTGCTGCCACGCCCCGGACGGTAGGACCGGTCACCGCCGAGCGTCTTGTACGTTCTTGCGCTCACGCTGATAGGCCCCTGGCGGAACGCCCACGATCCGCGTGAAGTGCCGGTTCAGATGCGGCTGGTCCGTGAACCCCACCGAGGCCGCGACCTCGGCCGGGGCCGTCCCGGCGTCCAGCAGCCGCCGCGCACGACGTACCCGGGCATCCGTCAGCCAGGTGTGCGGCGGCATGCCGTAGGCGTCCCGGAAGGCCCGCAGCAACGCGAACGGCCCGGTCCCCAGCCCCGCGGCCAGCGCCTCCAGACCGGGCGGATCGGCCATCCGCTCCTCCAGCACGCCACGCGCGCGTGCCGCGACCCGCGCCCCCGCCGACCGTACTTCCCGCCCGGGCAGCGTCCCGCCGTTCAGCCGCAGCAACCGGGTCACGGCCACCCGCAGCAGCGTGTCGGCGGCCAGCGCCTCCCCCTCGTCGGCGGCCCGCAGCACCCGCCGCACCAGCTCCACGGTGTACGGATCACTCACCACCGGCCGGACGAACCCGGGCGTCCCCCGCACCGTGGTGGTCTCCCCGGCGATCGCCGCCACCACCTCCGGCGACGGGTACACGGCCCCGTACCGCCACCCCTCCGGCACCCCGGCCCGGCCGGTGTGCGGGGTGTCCGGATTGACCAGCGCGAGATCGCCGGCCCCCGCGTACACGTCGCCCCCGCCGTGGTGGAAGACCTCCACCCCGCCGTAGATGGCCGCGATCACGAAGTGCTCGTGCGTGTGCCGCACGAACGTCTGCCGTATGTACCGGGCCCGCAGCAGATCGACACCGGGCAACGCGGCGAACCGCCAGTGCCGCGCCCGCTCGCCGTCTTCCATGCGCCCATTCTCCCCGCCCGGGGAACGCGCCGGCCCGCGGCCACGCCCCCACCCCCCGGGCGCTCCCCCGCCCCCGCCGAACCCGCACAGGCACCGCAGGCAGCACTCGCATCCGGCCCGATTGTCAGTGCCCGGGTGCACGATGGACGCATGGTCAGCTCCGCACACCGAGCCCTGGACGGCTTCTCCCCCGCGACCCGCGGTTGGTTCACGGGGGCATTCTCCGCGCCCACAGCCGCCCAGGCAGGCGCGTGGAAGGCCATCGCGGAGGACTCGGACGTGCTGGTCGTCGCCCCCACCGGCTCCGGCAAGACCCTGGCCGCCTTCCTCGCCGCTCTGGACCAGCTGGCCTCGACACCTCCGCCCGCCGACCCCAAGAAACGCTGCCGCGTCCTCTACGTCTCCCCCCTCAAGGCCCTCGCCGTCGACGTGGAACGCAACCTCCGCAGCCCGCTGACCGGCATCCGCCAGGAATCCGTCCGCCTGGGCCTGCCCGAACCCGAGGTCAAGGTCGGCATCCGCTCCGGCGACACCCCGGCCGCCGAACGCCGCGCGCTGTCCACCCGCCCCCCGGACATCCTGATCACCACCCCCGAGTCCCTCTTCCTGATGCTCACGTCGGCCACCCGCGACGCCCTGACCGGCATCGAGACGGTGATCCTCGACGAGGTCCACGCCGTCGCCGGCACCAAACGCGGCGCCCACCTCGCGCTCTCCCTGGAACGCCTCGACGAGCTGCTCCCCCGCCCCGCCCGCCGCATCGGCCTCTCCGCCACGGTCCGCCCGGTCGACGAGGTCGCCCGCTTCCTCTCCCCGCGCCGCAAGGCCGAAGTCGTCCAGCCCCCGTCCGGCAAGGAGTTCGACCTCTCCGTCGTCGTCCCGGTCGACGACCTGGGCGAGCTGGGCGGCTCCCCGGTCTCCGACGGCAAAGACGGCAACGACGGCGCGGAACGCCCCTCGATCTGGCCGCACGTCGAGGAGCGGATCACGGACCTCGTCCAGTCCCACCGCTCCACCATCGTCTTCGCCAACTCCCGCCGCCTGGCGGAACGGCTGTGCAACAGACTCAACGAGATCGCCTACGAACGCGCCACCGGCGTCCCCCTGGACGAGCACCACTCCCCCGCCGAGCTGATGGGCGGCTCGGGCGCCGCCCAGGGCGCCCCGCCCGTGATCGCCCGCGCCCACCACGGCTCGGTCTCCAAGGAGCAGCGCGCCCAGGTCGAGGAGGACCTCAAGGCCGGACGGCTGCCCGCCGTGGTCGCCACCTCCAGTCTGGAGCTCGGCATCGACATGGGCGCGGTCGACCTGGTGATCCAGGTCGAGTCACCCCCGTCCGTCGCCTCCGGCCTCCAGCGCGTCGGCCGGGCCGGCCACCAGGTCGGCGCGGTCTCCACGGGCGTGGTCTTCCCGAAGTACCGCGGCGACCTCGTCCAGGCCGCCGTGGTCACCGAGCGGATGCGCACCGGCTCCATCGAGTCCCTCAAGATCCCCGCGAACCCGCTGGACGTCCTCGCCCAGCAGCTCGTGGCGATGACGGCCCTGGACACCTGGCAGGTCGACGACCTGCTCGCCACGGTCCGCCGGGCCGCCCCCTTCGCCTCGCTGCCGGAGTCGGCGTTCACCGCGGTCCTGGACATGCTCGCGGGCCGCTACCCGTCCGACGCCTTCGCCGAGCTGCGCCCGCGCGTGGTCTGGGACCGGGTCGCCGGCACCGTCACGGGCCGCCCCGGCGCCCAGCGCCTCGCCGTCACCTCGGGCGGCACGATCCCCGACCGCGGACTCTTCGGCGTGTTCCTCGCCGGAGCCGACCCGAAGAAGGGCGGCGGCCGGGTCGGCGAGCTGGACGAGGAGATGGTGTACGAGTCCCGGGTGGGGGACGTCTTCACGCTCGGCACCAGTTCCTGGCGCATCGAGGACATCACGCGCGACCGGGTGCTGGTCTCCCCGGCCCCCGGTGTACCGGGCAGACTGCCCTTCTGGAAGGGCGACCAGCTGGGCCGCCCGCTGGAGCTGGGCCGGGCCCTGGGCGCCTTCCTCCGCGAGGTCGGCTCGCTCACCGAGGAGGACGCCCGGCTGCGCCTGCTCGCCGCCGGCCTGGACGACCGCGCCGCGGCCAACGTCCTCACCTACCTCGGCGAGCAGCGCGAGGCCTGCGGCCACGTCCCCGACGACCGCACCATCGTGGTCGAACGCTTCCGCGACGAGCTGGGCGACTGGCGGGTCGTGGTCCACTCCCCCTTCGGTGCCCAGGTCCACGCCCCCTGGGCGCTGGCCCTCGGCGCCCGCCTGTCCGAGCGGTACGGCATGGACGCGCAGGTCATGCACGCCGACGACGGCATCGTGCTGCGCCTGCCGGACGCCGATCTGATGGGCCTGGACCTGCTCGACCAGGAACCGCGCAAGGCGGGCACCGAGTACGACGCCGACCAGGCCCCCGTCGGTGCCGCGGACATCCTCTTCGACAAGGGCGAGGTCGACCAGATCGTCACCGACCAGGTCGGCGGCTCGGCCCTGTTCGCGTCCCGGTTCCGCGAGTGCGCGGCCCGCGCGCTCCTGCTGCCACGCCGCAACCCCGGCAAGCGCACCCCCCTGTGGCAGCAGCGCCAGCGGGCGTCCCAGCTCCTGGAGGTGGCGAGCGAGTTCGGCTCGTTCCCGATCGTGCTGGAGGCGGTCCGCGAGTGCCTCCAGGACGTGTTCGACGTCCCCGGACTCGTCGAACTGATGGGTGACGTGGAAGCCCGCAAGGTCCGTCTGGTCGAGGTCACGACACCGGAGCCCTCCCCCTTCGCCCGCTCCCTCCTGTTCGGCTACGTGGCCCAGTTCCTCTACGAGGGTGACTCCCCGCTCGCCGAGCGCCGCGCCGCCGCGCTCTCCCTGGACTCCCGGCTGCTGGCCGAGCTGCTCGGCCAGGCGGAACTGCGCGAGCTGCTCGACGCCGAGGTGCTAACCGAGCTGGAACAAGAGCTGCAATGGCTGACGGAAGACCGCCGCATCAAGGACGTGGAGGGTGTCGCGGACCTCCTCCGAGTCCTCGGCCCGCTCACGGACACCGAACTGGCCGCGCGCGGCGCCGAACCGCAGTGGGCCCAGGAGCTGGCCGCCGCCCGCCGCGCCCTCAAGGTCCGGATCGCGGGTGCCGACCACTGGGCGGCGATCGAGGACGCGGGCCGGCTGCGCGACGCGCTCGGCACGGCACTCCCCGTCGGTGTCCCCGAGGCGTTCACCGAGCCGGTGAAGGACCCGCTCGGCGACCTCCTGGCACGCTACGCCCGCACCCACGGACCGTTCACATCAGCCACGGCCGCCACCCGCTTCGGTCTCGGTGTGGCCGTCACCGACGGCGCGCTGCAACGGCTGACGGCGGCGGGCCGGGTCGTCCAAGGCGAGTTCCATCCGGCCGGCATCGGCCAGGAGTGGTGCGACGCGGCCGTACTGCGCCGCCTGCGCCGCCGCTCCCTGGCCGCGCTGCGGCACGAACTGGAGCCGGTGCCGCCGCCCGCGCTGGCCCAGTTCCTCCCCCAGTGGCAGCACATCGGCAAGGGCCACACCCTGCGCGGCATCGACGGCCTGGTGCGCGCGGTCGAACAACTGCAAGGCGCCTCGGTCCCGGCCTCCGCGCTGGAGAAGCTGGTCCTTCCGTCCCGGGTGGCCGACTACAGCCCCGCGATGCTCGACGAGCTGACCGCCGCCGGCGAGGTGGTGTGGGCCGGGGCGGGCTCGCTCCCCGGCAAGGACGGCTGGCTCTCCCTCTACCTCGCGGACGCGGCCCCGCTCCTCCTGCCCCCACCGCACCCCCTGGAGACGACGGCCCTCCACCAGTCCGTCCTGGACGCCCTCTCCGGCGGCTACGGCCTCTTCTTCCGGCAGATCGCCGACCGGGTCCGGGCGACGACCCACCCGGAGGCGACCGACCCGCAGCTCGCCGACGCCCTGTGGGACCTGGCCTGGTCCGGCCTGCTGACCAACGACACGCTCGCTCCCCTGCGCTCCTACCTCGGCTCGGGCCGCACGGCGGGCTCCACGGCGCACCGCGCCAAACGCGCAGTCCCCCGCGGGCGCTACGGCTCCCTCACGGCCGCCGCCCGCCCCGCCTCCCGTACGGGCCCCCCGACCGTCGCGGGCCGCTGGTCGCTGCTGCCCGCCCAGGAGGCCGACCCCACCGTGCGGGCCCACGCGCTGGCCCGCACCCTGCTCGACCGGCACGGTGTGGTGACCCGGGGTGCCGTCGCGGCGGAGGGCGTCGAGGGCGGTTTCTCGGCGACGTACCGCGTGCTGTCGGTCTTCGAGGAGAGCGGCCAGGCCAGGCGCGGCTACGTGGTGGAGGGGCTGGGCGCGGCCCAGTTCGCGATGGACGGCGCCGTGGACCGGCTCCGCGCGGTCGCGAGCGCCCGCGAGCGCGGCGGCGGACGCCCCGACGGCTCCCCGCCCCAGGACAGCGCCGGGCCCCGCACGACCCCGGAAGCCGCCGGAGAGCCCGACTGGTCCAACGGCGCGTCCCCGCGCCCCGGCGACCTCTTCCCCGCCCTCGACACCGACTTCGCCGCCCCGGCCCCGGCAGTCGGCCACGGGGGCTACGAGGCCTACGAGGCCTACGAGGCCTATGGCGACCCCGCTTCCCCAGGCGCCGACGGCCCCCGCGGTACCGGCCGCCCCTACGGCGACGGATTCCCCCGCGGCTCCCGCGGTCCCGCGCGCCCCGGCCACCCTGGGCATCCCGGCGTCCCCGGTCACCCCGGTCACCGTGACCGGCCCGCCGCCCCGGCCTCCCGCGCCGTCGTCCTGGCCGCCGCCGACCCGGCCAACGCGTACGGCGCGGCGCTCGCGTGGCCCGAGCCCCCGACCGGCGCGGGGCACAAGCCGGGCCGCAAGGCGGGCTCCCTGGTGGTGCTCGTCGACGGGGATCTGGCCCTCTACATGGAGCGCGGGGGCAAGACCCTCCTGGCCTGGCCCGCCGATCACGACACCCCCGTCACCGACGACGCCCGGCTGCGGGCGGCCACCGAGGCGCTCGCGACCGCCGCGCGCGGTGGCTCCGTCGGCACGGTCACCGTGGAGCGGATCAACGGCACCGCCGCGCTGACCTCCCCGTTCGGCGCCCTCCTGGAAGAAGCGGGGTTCATCGCCACCCCCCGGGGCCTGCGGATCCGCGCATGAGGCCAACCCATCCGCCTCCGCGCACCCCGGTACACACACCCCGCCCGTGCTCCCCGTGCCACCCTTGACCCATGCCCGAAGGAGACACGGTCTGGCAGGCCACCGAACGGCTGCACGACGCCCTCGCGGGCAAGGTGCTCACCGTCACCGACTTCCGCGTCCCCCAGTACGCCACCGTCGACCTCACCGGCCGTACGGTCCTGGACGTCACCCCGCGCGGCAAGCACCTGCTCACCCGCATCGAGGGCGGTCTGACCCTGCACTCGCACCTGCGGATGGACGGCGCCTGGAAGGTGTTCGCCCCCGGCCGGCGCTGGAGCGGCGGTCCCGCCCACCAGATCCGCGTGGTGCTCGGCACCGCCGACCGCACCGCCGTCGGCTACCGCCTCCCGGTCCTGGAACTCCTCCGTACCGCCGACGAGGACCGGGCCGTCGGTCACCTGGGCCCCGACCTGCTGGGCCCCGACTGGGATGCCGACCGGGCGCTGGCCAACCTGCTCGCGGACCCCGCCCGTCCGCTCGGCGACGCCCTGCTCGACCAGCGCAACCTGGCCGGCATCGGCAACGTGTACAAGAGCGAGCTGTGCTTCCTGCTCGGCGTCACCCCGTGGCTGCCCGTCGGCGACCTGCCCGCCGACCGCGCCGCCGCCCTGCCCGCCCTCGCCGTACGGCTCCTGGCGGCGAACCGCGACCGCCCGGTCCGCAACACCACGGGCCGCCGCAGCCCGCACCTGTTCGTGTACGGCCGCGCACCCCGCCCGTGCCTGCGCTGCGGCACCTCGATCCGGGTGGCCGACCAGGACGACGGCTCTCGCGACCGCCCGACCTACTGGTGCCCCACCTGCCAGCAGGGCCCGGCCCCGTCCCCCACGTCCCCGGCCACCCGCCGCCTCGGCTCCCGCACCCGCAGGTGACAGCCGCTCCGGTCAAAGCGAACGCCCCGCCGCGCCCCCGCCACCGACATTGCCACCACCACCGCCCCCACCACCACGCCCGTCCACGCCACCGTCCCCACCACCACGCCCAGCGCCGCGCCCGTCCCCACCCCCACCACCCTGCGGCCGCTCCGGCCACTCCCGCCACTCCCGCCAAGCCCCGCGCCACCGCCCCGCAGGCACCGCCCCCTCCGCCCTCCGCCGCGCCACACAGTGCACCGGCAGCACGCTCAGCCCCCACCCCGAGGCGGCGACCGCTCCTTCCAGCACACCGGCGTCGGACGTCAGCGTCAGCCGCAGCACCGCCCACCACCACACCGCTCCCAGCCCCAGCGCAGCCCCCCGGCGCACTATCCGTCCCGGCATGCTCCGTCACCTCCAGGCCCCGTGTACGCCCCGGAAGGACCCGCCTCACCCGTTCTCGGCCTGGAACATCCAGTGCTGCTTCTCCAGGTCGGCGGTGACCTGGATGAAGAGATCCTGCGACACGGGATCGGGATCACCGGTGGCCGCGATCCGCTCCCTCATCCGTCCGATGACGGCGCCCAGCGCCACCACGATCGCGCCCACCGCCGCCGAGTCGTCGACCCAGCCCTCCGGCGTCACCCCGATCCCGCTGCCGACGGCCACGGTCGCGGCACGCCCGTCGGGCGGGACGCCCAGCGCGGCCGCACGCTCCGCCACCGTGTCGGAGTGCGTACGGGCGGTGCTGACGACCTCGTCGAGCTGAAGGTGCACGGACCGGAAGCGCGGCCCCACCACGTTCCAGTGGATCTGCTTCGCCACCAGGGCCAGATCCACCAGGTCGACCAGGGCACCCTGCAGCGCCTCCGACACGGTCTTCAGGTCCGCGTCCGACAACGGGCTCTTCACGACGTACATCCGCACCTCCGTGGGCCGCCCCCGTCCACTGCCCCCGCCATGTCCCTCCACGATGACGGCAGCACCCCCTACCGGCAAACGCACCCCTCACCGGCAAACGCACTCCTCGCCGGCCAACGCACCCGCACGCCGACCACCCACCACGCTCACACCACCCACCACGCTCACCACCCCCCGGACATGCGAAAACCCCGACCGCGCCTCTCCGGATCTCCGGAGAAGCCCCGGCCGGGGCCTTGCACAACTCTTCACATGTCGACGCTGTCGACGCCGACTCAGGCGGCGACGACGTCCACCGCTTCGGCGGGCGCCTTGATCGTGACCCGTTCCGGTGGCACACCGGTCACCGACACGGAGCCCAGCATGGGACGCACCGGCGTGGGAACGGTTTCGCTGGGAGTGGCCGCGGCGGACTGGGCCAGCTCGGCGAGGGCCAGTTCGTCGCTCACTTCTCGCATGAGCTCGGACATCCGTACGTCCAGCGCGTCGCAGATGGCGGAGAGCAGCTCGGAGGAAGCCTCCTTCTGCCCCCGCTCCACCTCGGAGAGATAGCCGAGTGAGACTCGGGCGGACGAGGAGACTTCGCGCAGAGTACGGCCCTGGCGCTGGCGCTGCCGACGCAGCACGTCACCCAGCAGGCGACGGAGCAGAATCATCGGTGGCTCCCTCCTCGGACCGCGTAGCCGCATCCTTCTCGCCCCACCGTACCGCCTCGCGCTGCGGCCGTGCGGGGAGCGATGTCGTGTTCACTCAGGGCTGCAAACATCAAAACCCCCCGTTCTGTTCCGTATCCTGTGCCCGCTCATTCCCGGTCTGTTCGCCCGCCAGCTCCCTCAAGAAGAGGGCGAGTACGCTCCGTACACTCTCCCTACGGATTTCCGCACGGTCACCGTTCAACCGCAGCGCCTCCACTTTTCCGCCAGGGGCGGAACCGGTGGCCGCTCCGACCGGGCCGTGGACGGCCACGAAGACGGTTCCGACTGCCTGGCCGTCCTGCGGGTCCGGACCGGCGACGCCCGTTGTCGCGACACCCCAGTCCGCGCCCAGAGCCTTCCGTACGCCTGCCGCCATCTCGAGCGCGACCTGCGGGTCCACCGCGCCACGCGCCGCCAGCAGAGCAGCGTCGACCCCGAGCAGCTCGTGCTTCAGCTCGGTGGCGTAGGCGGTGACCGAGCCCCGGAACACCTTCGAGGCACCGGGCACCGAGGTGAGCTGCGCCGCGACCAGGCCACCGGTCAGTGACTCGGCGACCGCGACGGTCTCACCGCTCACCTTCAGTAGTCGCACCACGTCGGCGGCCTCGGAACTCAAACTTCCGTCTCCTTCAACGCCGTCTCGCGCTCGGCGATTCCCTGTCTGCGCAGCACAATGGCCTGTTTCACATAGTCAAGACCGGTCGCCACGGTGAGGACGACCGCCACGGCCATCACCCAGAACCTCAGGGTCGCCAGCGGCCCCGTCAACGCCAGCACATACATCCCGACGGCCACGCCCTGGGTGAGCGTCTTGAGCTTGCCGCCCCTGCTGGCGGGGATCACCCCGTACCGGATGACCAGGAAACGCAGCAGGGTGATCCCGAGTTCCCGGCCCAGGATGACGGCCGTGACCCACCACGGCAGATCCCCCAGGGCGGAAAGACAGATCAACGCCGCTCCCATGATCGCCTTGTCGGCGATGGGGTCGGCGATCTTCCCGAAGTCGGTGACCAGGTTGTACGTACGCGCCAGATGGCCGTCGAAGAGGTCGGTGATCATGGCGATGGCGAAAGCGGCCCAGGCGAACGAGCGCCAGGCCGGGTCGTATCCGCCGTTGCCGAGCATCAGCGCGACGAAGACCGGCACCAGGACCAGACGCAGCATCGTCAGCAGATTGGCCACGTTCCAGACACTCGCCTGGTCGACGGCCGCGGCCACGATCTTCCGCTGGGCACCGCCCCGCTGCGCACCGCCCCGTTGCGCACCGCTCCGCTGTGAGCCGCTCAGCTGCGCACCGCCCCGGCGGGCATCACCGCGACCGCTCCCGCCGGCTCCTGCCCCCTGCCCGGTGCGCTCCAGCACACCCGGTCGCTGCACCCCGCCCAAAGCGCCGCCCAAAGCGCCGCCCAAAGCCCCGCCCGAAGCCCCAGCCGCAGCCCCGCCCGGTGCCGCCGTACGCGGGCCGGCCCGCCGCGCGCCGGAGGGGCCTCCCGCCGCGGACGCCGGTACTCCGGTCATCTGCCCGCCTCCTCAGTACACGCGACAGGGCCCTCACCGAACGAACCGTCGCCGAACGAGCCCTCCAGCGGCTCCGCCACGAGGTCGACACCTTCCGTGCCGACCACCTTCGCGTCGACCATACGACCGACGGCCAGCCCTTCGCCCCTCGTGAGCAGCACCTGGCCGTCCGTCTCGGGCGCCTGGTGCGCGGCCCGCCCGTACACGCCCTCGCCACCGTCGGAGGAGTCCACGGACTCCACGAGTACCCGCACGGTCGAGCCCACCCGCTCCTCGGCGCGCTGCGAGACGAGTTCCTCCGCCAGCCGGGAGACCCGCGCCAGCCGCTCGGCGACCACGTCCTCGTCCAGCTTGCCGTCGTAACCGGCCGCCTCGGTGCCCTCCTCGTCGGAGTAACCGAAGACGCCGATGGCGTCCAGCCGCGCGTGGTTCAGGAACCGCTCCAGCTCGGCCAGGTCGGCCTCGGACTCACCGGGGAATCCCACGATGAAGTTGGAGCGCACGCCCGCCTCGGGCGCCTTGCTCCGGATGGTGTCGAGCAGTTCCAGGAAGCGGTCGGTGTCCCCGAAGCGGCGCATCGCCCGCAGCACGCCGGGCGCGGAGTGCTGGAAGGAGAGGTCGAAGTACGGGGCGACCTTGGGGGTGCCGGTGAGTACGTCGATCAGGCCCGGGCGCATCTCGGCCGGCTGGAGGTAGCTGACGCGGACCCGCTCGATGCCGTCGACCTCGGCCAGGTTCGGCAGCAGGGACTCCAGCAGGCGGATGTCGCCGAGGTCCTTGCCGTAGGAGGTGTTGTTCTCGGAGACCAGCATGACCTCCTTGACGCCCTGCTCGGCCAGCCACCGCGTCTCGTTCAGCACGTCGCTCGGGCGGCGCGAGATGAAGGAGCCGCGGAAGGAGGGGATGGCGCAGAAGGAGCAGCGCCGGTCGCAGCCGGAGGCGAGCTTCACCGAGGCCACCGGGGCGCCGTCCAGGCGGCGGCGCAGCGGCGCGCGGGGCCCGGATGCCGGAGCGAGCCCCTCCGGAAGATCCGCGGGCGCGGACGCGACCGCCTCCTCCGAACCCGGACCAGTAGCCGAACCCGAGCCCGAAGCCGCACCCGATCCGTGCCCCGGAAGCGCCACCCCGGCCCCGGCGCCCTGCCGCTCCGCCGGACTGATCGGCAGCAGCTTGCGCCGGTCGCGCGGGGTGTGGGCGGCGTGGATGCCGCCGCCGAGGATGGTCCGCAGCCGGTCGGAGATGTCGGCGTAGTCGTCGAAGCCGAGCACCCCGTCCGCCTCGGGGAGCGCTTCGGCGAGTTCCTTGCCGTACCGCTCGGCCATGCAGCCCACCGCCACCACGGCCTGGGTTCTTCCATGGCCCTTGAGGTCGTTGGCCTCCAGGAGGGCGTCGACGGAGTCCTTCTTGGCGGCCTCGACGAAGCCGCACGTGTTCACCACGGCGACATCCGCGTCCTCGGCATCCTCGACGAGCTTCCAGCCGTCCGCCTCCAGACGGCCTGCGAGCTCTTCCGAGTCCACCTCGTTACGGGCGCAGCCAAGGGTGACGAGTGCGACGGTGCGGCTTTCAGGCATGGGCTCAAGACTACTTCGTCCCACCGACAGCCCACGTCGACGGGGTTGGCCGATCTTGGCCAACCCCGTACTGACTCGCCTCGCCGGGTCCCTCTTCCGACCCGTTCGTCCGCTCCCTCACCCGGCCTGCGGATCACCCTTGGTGTAGGTCAGCCGCTCCACCGCACCCGGCTGGAAATCGTCCTCGATCTCCTTGCCGTTCACATGGAGCTGGATGGCGCCGGCGTCACCGAGGACGAGGTCCACCTTCTCGTTGTCCTGGAACGTCTTGGACTCGCCCTGGTCGAGCGTCCCGTCGAAGAGCGACCGGCCGTTGTGGTCCTTGGCGGAGATCCAGCTGCGGCCGTCGGTGGCGCTGACCTGGACGGTCACCTTGTCCTGCGGTACGGCGGCGATGGCGCTGTCGGTCGGTTCGGGGGCGGCGGGCTTCTCGGGCTCGGCGGAGGCGGAGGCGGTCTTGCCGGCGGTGGGCTCGGCGCCCTCGGCCACGTTGGCCTCGGAGGCGCCGTCGTCACCGCCGCCCTTGACCATGGTGAACCCGACGAAGCCGATCACGGCCACGATCGCGGCGACCATGGCCGCGGTCCAGTTGGGCCCGCGCCGCTCGGGGCGGATGCGCTCCGCCTCGAACAGGGGGGCCGCGGGGGTCGGCGCGGGACGTCCGCCGCGCTCGGCGGCGAACTGTTCGAGCAGGGGCGCCGGGTCGAGATCGACGGCCCTGGCCAGCGTACGGATGTGCCCTCGGGCGTAGACGTCACCGCCGCACGGCGCGAAGTCGTCGGCCTCGATGGCGTGCACAATGGCGATCCGCACCCGGGTGGCACTGCTGATGTCGTCGACGGTCAGCCCGGCGGCGATCCGCGCCTGCCGCAGGACATGGCCGATGGAGGGGCGGGCTTCCTCAGGAACGTCGTCGGACACGTCCTCGAACGGACGCTCGTCTTCAGGAGAGTTACCGGGAGAGTTGCCGATGGACACGGGGGCGCCTTTCGAGCGGTTGGCCGCCTGTGCTGGACGTTCAGTCTAGGGGGGGTACGAACGGGTGGGGCAACCGGGCAGTCGTACTTTGTACGCCATAGGAATGGTCATGGGAATGACCATCGGACTGGCGGTCCGGCCATCGGTCTGGCCCGGCAGACCGATGATGGAGCAGTTGTTCGTCGCTTTCGTCAATGTGACGTACACCGCCGGGAAACGGTTGCCCACTGATCGATTGCGGATGGGTCACGGCGTCCGCCCGGCCTTCGCGGACACCCCCTACCCCTCAGACTCCCCCCGAATCACGGCCAGCACGCCGTCCAGTTCATCAGGCTTCACAAGAACGTCACGAGCCTTCGAGCCTTCGCTCGGCCCGACGATGTTCCGCGACTCCATGAGGTCCATCAGCCGCCCCGCCTTGGCGAAGCCGACCCGCAGCTTGCGCTGGAGCATGGACGTCGACCCGAACTGGGTGGAGACCACCAGCTCGGCCGCCTGGCACAGCAGGTCCAGGTCGTCGCCGATGTCCTCGTCGATCTCCTTCTTCTGCTTGGTGCCCACGGTGACGTCGTCCCGGAAGACGGGCGCCATCTGGTCCTTGCAGTGCTGGACGACCGCCGCGACCTCCTCCTCGGTCACGAAGGCGCCCTGCATACGCGTCGGTTTGTTGGCGCCCATCGGCAGGAACAGCCCGTCGCCCTTGCCGATCAGCTTCTCGGCACCGGGCTGGTCGAGGATGACCCGCGAGTCCGCCAGCGACGAGGTCGCGAACGCCAGCCGCGAGGGCACGTTCGCCTTGATCAGCCCCGTGACGACGTCCACCGAGGGCCGCTGGGTGGCGAGCACCAGGTGGATGCCGGCCGCGCGCGCCAGCTGTGTGATCCGCACGATCGCGTCCTCGACGTCCCGCGGCGCGACCATCATCAGGTCGGCCAACTCGTCCACGATCACCAGCAGATACGGGTACGGCTGGAGTTCCCGCTCGCTCCCCTCGGGCGGCTTGACCTTGCCCTCGCGCACCGCGCGGTTGAAGTCGTCGATGTGCCGGTAGCCGTACGCCGCCAGGTCGTCGTACCTGAGGTCCATCTCCCGTACGACCCACTGGAGGGCCTCGGCGGCCCGCTTGGGGTTGGTGATGATCGGCGTGATCAGGTGCGGGATGCCCTCGTAGGCGGTCAGCTCGACGCGCTTGGGGTCGACCAGGATCAGCCGGACGTCCTCGGGGGTCGCCCGCATCATGATCGACGTGATCAGGCAGTTGATGCAGGACGACTTGCCGGAGCCGGTGGCGCCGGCGACCAGCATGTGCGGCATCTTGGCCAGCGAGGCCATGACGTAGCCGCCCTCGACGTCCTTGCCGAAGGCGACCAGCATCGGGTCGTCGTCCTCGGCGGACTCCGCGAGCCGCAGCACGTCGCCGAGGTTGACCATCTCCCGGTCGGTGTTCGGGATCTCGATGCCGACCGCGGACTTGCCGGGGATCGGGCTGATGATCCGCACGTCCGGGCTGGCGACGGCGTACGCGATGTTCTTGGTGAGGGCGGTGACCCGCTCGACCTTGACGGCCGGGCCGAGTTCCACCACGTACCGCGTGACCGTCGGCCCGCGCGTGAAGCCGGTGACCGCGGCGTCGACCTTGAACTCGGTGAAGACGGTGGTCAGCGCCTCCACTATGGCGTCGTTGGCGGCGCTGCGGGACTTGCCGGGGCCGCCGCGGGTGAGCAGGTCCAGCGACGGCAGGGCGTAGGTGATGTCTCCGGAGAGCTGGAGCTGTTCGGCGCGCGGCGGCAGCTCGCGCTCCTGGGCCGGCGGGGCCTTGGTGAGGTCCGGGACGGCGCCGCCGCGCGTCCTGCCCTGCTCGGGACGGGCCCCCGGGACCGGCTCCGCGGCGGGGGCGGGGGCCGGCACGGGAGTGGGCGTCGTCTGCTCCCGTTCCCCCGTGCTCACCCCCTGGGTGAGGTCGGCGACCAGCGGCGACGGCGGCATCCCGTGCAGGACGGCGCCGTCCAGCGCGGCGGCGGCCGCGGCGGCGACGTCCACGGCGTCCATCCGGCGGTTCCCGCCGGCCTGCGCGGCGGCGGCCCGCCGGGGCCGGCCACGGCGCCTGGTGAGCGCCTCCTCCTCGGCCGTGTCGGGGTCGTACGTCTGCGGGGCGGGCGCCGGGCGCCTGCGGGACCGGGCGGGCGGTGCCTCGCGCCACGGCTCCTCGTACCGCTCGTCGTCGCTGAACCCCTCCGCCTCCGGTTCGCGGACCAGACCGAGCCGCACGCCCAGCTGCCGCAGCCGCTGCGGTACGGCGTTGACGGGCGTGGCGGTGACGACCAGCAGCCCGAAGACGGTGAGCAGCACCAGCAGCGGCACGGCCAGCACATCGGTCATGGTGTACGACAGCGGGGTCGCCGCCGCCCAGCCGATCAGCCCGCCGGCGTCCCTTATCCCCTGCATGCCGTCGCCGCGCGCGGGCGAGCCGCAGGCGATGTGGACCTGGCCGAGCACGCCGATGACGAGCGCCGAGAGGCCGATCACGATACGGCCGTTGGCCTCGGGCTTCTCCGGGTGCCGGATGAAGCGCACGGCGATGGTCCCGACCAGGAGCGGCACGAGCAGGTCGAGCCGGCCGAAGGCGCCGGTGACCAGGATCTCGACGAGGTCGCCGACCGGGCCCTTCAGGTCGGCCCAGGTGCCCGCGGCGACGATCAGCGCGATGGCGAGCAGCAGCAGCGCGACGCCGTCCTTGCGGTGGGCCGGGTCGAGGTTCTTGGCGCCCTGCCCGATGCCGCGGAAGACGGCGCCGACGGCGTGCGCCAGGCCCAGCCAGAGCGCGCGGACGAGCCGCAGGACACCGCTGGTCGGGCTGGGGGCCGGGGTGGGCGCGGGCTTCTTCACCGCGGCCTTCTTGGCGGGCGCCTTCCTCGGGTTCCTGGGGGGCGCCTTCTTCGCAGCGGCCTTCTTCGCCGGAGCCTTCGCGGGAGCCGCCTTCTTCGCGGGCTGCTTCTTGGCTGCGGAGGGACGTGAGGCCATGGGTGTGAGGTTACCGGGGGAGACGGCAGCGGACACGTGTGCCTCCTGCTTCACCCGTTCGTGTCGCCCTCGCGGGGCACCGGAACTGACGCGTCCGCTACGCACCCTGACGCGGCCTCACATGACATCGCTGTCAAAGCGCCGCTCGGAGCCGTCGTCATCACACTGCGCTTACCGGAACGTCGGAGCCCGGACCTCAGTTGGGCGCGCTCTGGCCGCCGGATCCCGGCTCCAGCGCGTCCAGCGCCCGCCGCAGCCCGGTCAGCTTGCGCTCCAGATGGGCCGCCGTGGCCACCGCCGCGGCGTCCGCCGACTCGTCGCCCAGCTGTTTGGAGAGCGCCTCGGCCTGCTCCTCGACGGCCGCCAGCCGCGCCGACAGCTCGGCGAGCAGCCCCGCGGGCTCCTTGGCCTCACCGGGCACGGACCTGCCGCCCGCACCCTCCAACTGGAGGCGCAGCAGGGAGGCCTGCTCCCGCAGCTGGCAGTTCTTCATGTACAGCTCGACGAAGACGGAGACCTTCGCCCGCAGCACCCACGGATCGAACGGCTTGGAGATGTAGTCCACCGCGCCGGCCGCGTAACCGCGGAAGGTGTGGTGCGGTCCGTGGTTGATCGCGGTGAGGAAGATGATCGGGATGTCCCGGGTCCGCTCCCGCCGCTTGATGTGCGCCGCGGTCTCGAAACCGTCCATGCCCGGCATCTGGACGTCCAGCAGAATGACCGCGAAGTCATCCGTGAGCAGTGCTTTGAGCGCTTCCTCCCCGGACGATGCCCGTACCAGCGTCTGATCGAGCGCCGAGAGGATCGCCTCCAGCGCCAGCAGATTCTCCGGCCGGTCATCGACCAGGAGGATCTTGGCCTTCTGCACCATGGCCCGCCCTCCTCGCCCCGGCGTGGGGCCTCCCCTGTCCGCAGGACTTGGGGAAGCACCGACCGGTGCCGCCCCTGGGAACGACTCCCTTGCGCCGCCCGTCCTTGTGCCGGTCATCGTAGCCGCACCCCGCCTGTCGCCACACCCTGTCACCGAGATGTCACTGTGCACGTAGCAGAAACGCAGCGGGGGACCAGAAGGTTCCCCGAATCCCGTGCCTCTACACGGCTTCGGGCACACTGAGTCAGCAACTCCGCGTGCCGCCCGAAGGTTCCCGCCCGGCCCCTCGGTGGTCCGTCGGTACTACGTTCGCACGTCCACCGGACCCACCGCCGAGCCACCCCCGGTCCGTACCGCCGAGGCACTGCTCACCCGCACGCGCGCACCCCCGAGACACCACTCGCCCCTACCGCTCAGGCCCCCCTCATCCACTCCTGCATGACCGTCAGCAGATGGTCGGGGTCGACCGGCTTGGTCACGTAGTCGGAGGCGCCGGACTCGATCGCCTTCTCCCGGTCGCCCTTCATCGCCTTGGCGGTCAGCGCGACGATCGGCAGCCCGGCGAACTGGGGCATCCGGCGGATCGCCGTGGTCGTGGCGTACCCGTCCATCTCGGGCATCATGATGTCCATCAGCACCACGGCGACGTCCTCGTGCTGCTCGAGTACCTCGATGCCCTCACGCCCGTTCTCCGCGTACAGCACGGACAGGCCGTGCTGCTCCAGGACGCTGGTGAGCGCGAACACGTTGCGGATGTCGTCGTCGACGATCAGCACCTTCTCGCCGCCGAACCGGATGCCCCGCACCGACTGCGGCACCTCCGGCTCCGCGGCCGGCCGGGCCTCCTGCGGCGCGGGCCGCAACTCGGCCTCGGGCAGCTCCGGCAGCGCCCTGCGGCGGCGCCGGAACAGCGCGGCGGGACCGTTCTGCGTCTCCTGGTACGACTTCACCTCGGCGGGCGTCTCGACCGGCGCCTCCGCCTCCTCGTCCCGCTCGGCCGCCGACACCAGGTCACCGGCCTCCAGCGCGGCCGCCGGCTGCTGGTAGCCCTGCGGCGGCAGCTCGCTGAGGTGCAGCGGCAGGTACAGCGTGAACGTCGAGCCGCGGCCCGGCTCGCTCTGGGCGTGGATCTCGCCGCCGAGCAGCTGGGCGATCTCCCGGGAGATCGACAGCCCGAGGCCCGTACCGCCGTACTTGCGGCTGGTGGTGCCGTCGGCCTGCTTGAACGCCTCGAAGATCACCCGCATCTTGCCGGCCGCGATGCCGATCCCGGTGTCGGTCACCGAGAAGGCGATCAGGGCGGCCCCCGGGTCGGTCAGCGAACCGGCCTCCAGGAGCTGCTCCCGGATGCGCTGCGGCACGTCGTCCCGGGCGGGCCGGATGACCAGCTCGACCGAGCCGGAGTCGGTGAACTTCACCGCGTTGGACAGCAGGTTGCGCAGCACCTGGAGCAGCCGCTGCTCGTCGGTGTGGAGCGTGGCGGGCAGCTCCGGCGAGACCCGCACCGACAGGTCGAGGCCCTTCTCGGCGGTGAGCGGCCGGAAGGTGGCCTCCACGTAGTCGACGAGCTGGACCAGCGCGATCCGCGTCGGCGAGACGTCCATCTTGCCCGCCTCGACCTTGGACAGGTCCAGGATGTCGTTGATCAGCTGGAGCAGGTCGGACCCGGCCCCGTGGATGGTCTCGGCGAACTCGACCTGCTTCGGGGAGAGGTTCCCCTCGGCGTTGTCGGCGAGCAGCTTGGCCAGGATCAGCAGCGAGTTGAGCGGCGTACGCAGCTCGTGCGACATGTTGGCCAGGAACTCGCTCTTGTAGCGCATCGACACGGCGAGCTGCTCGGCGCGCTCCTCCAGGACCTGCCGGGCCTCCTCGATCTCGGTGTTCTTCACCTCGATGTCACGGTTCTGCTGGGCCAGCAGCTCGGCCTTCTCCTCCAGTTCGGCGTTGGACGCCTGGAGCGCCTTCTGCCGCTGCTCCAACTCCTCCGACCGGTCCCGCAGTTGCTCGGTCAGCTCCTGCGACTGCTTCAGCAGCACCTCGGTCTTGGTGTTGACCGAGATGGTGTTGACGCTGGTGGCGATCATCTCGGCGATCTGGTTGAGGAAGTCCTTCTGGATCTGCGTGAACGGCGTGAACGACGCCAGTTCGATGACCCCGAGCACCTTGCCCTCGAACAGCACCGGCAGCACGATCACCTGCGCGGGCGGCGCCTCACCGAGCCCGGAGGAGATCTTCAGGTAGCCGCTGGGCGCGTTCTCCACCAGGATCGTGCGCTTCTCCTGCGCGGCCGTCCCGACCAGCGCCTCCCCCGGCCGGAACGAGGTCGGCATCGACCCCATCGAGTAGCCGTACGAGCCGAGCATCCGCAGCTCGTACTGGTCCTCCCCCGTGGCGGTCGGCTCCTGCCCGTCGACGAGCGGCATGGCGAGGAAGAACGCCCCGTGCTGCGCGGAGACCACCGGCGTCAGCTCGCTCATGATCAGCGAGGCGACGTCCTGGAGGTCGCGCCGGCCCTGCATCAGCGCCGAGATGCGCGCCAGGTTGCCCTTGAGCCAGTCCTGCTCCTTGTTGGCGATCGTGGTGTCGCGCAGGTTGGCGATCATCTTGTTGATGTAGTCCTGCAGCTCGGAGATCTCCCCCGAGGCGTCCACGTCGATCTTCAGGTTCAGGTCACCGCGGGTCACCGCGGTCGCCACGCGCGCGATGGCGCGCACCTGCCGGGTGAGGTTCCCGGCCATCTCGTTCACGGATTCCGTCAGGTCCCGCCAGGTGCCGTCGACGTCACGCACGCGTGCCTGCCCGCCCAGCTGGCCCTCGGTGCCCACCTCGCGGGCGACCCGGGTGACCTCCTCGGCGAACGACGAGAGCTGGTCGACCATGGTGTTGATGGTCGTCTTGAGCTCCAGGATCTCCCCGCGCGCGTCGATGTCGATCTTCTTGGTGAGGTCGCCCTTGGCGATGGCCGTGGTCACCATGGCGATGTTGCGCACCTGACCGGTCAGGTTGGACGCCATCTGGTTCACCGACTCGGTGAGGTCCTTCCAGGTGCCGGCCACGCCCGGTACGTGCGCCTGCCCGCCCAGGATGCCGTCCGTACCGACCTCCCGGGCCACCTTGGTGACCTGGTCGGCGAAGGAACTCAGCGTCTTCACCATCGTGTTGAAGGTGTCGGCCAGCTGCGCGACCTCGCCGCGCGCCTCGATCGTCACCGTCCGCGTCAGATCGCCGTTGGCCACCGCGGCGGCCACCTGGGAGATGTTCCGCACCTGGACCGTCAGGTTCTTGGCCATCAGGTTGACGTTGCCGCTGAGGTCCTTCCAGATGCCGGTGATGCCCGGCACGTGCGCCTGCCCGCCGAGGATGCCCTCGGTGCCCACCTCGCGGGCCACGCGCGTGACCTGCTCCGCGAAGGACGACAGCTGGTCGACCATCGTGTTGACGGTGGTGACCAGCTCCAGGATCTCGCCCTTGGCGTCGACGGTGATCTTCTTCGACAGGTCGCCCTTGGCGACCGCGGTCGTGACCTCGGCGATGTTGCGCACCTGGAGCGTCAGGTTGTTCGCCATGCCGTTCACCGACTGGGTGAGGTCCTTCCAGGTGCCGGAGACGCCCTGCACCTCGGCCTGGCCGCCGAGAATGCCCTCCGTACCGACCTCACGGGCGACGCGGGTGACTTCCTGGGCGAACGACGACAGCTGGTCCACCATCGTGTTCAGCGTGTTCTTCAGCTCCAGGATCTCGCCGCGCGCGTCCACGGTGATCTTCTGGGACAGGTCACCGCGCGCCACCGCGGTCGCGACCTGCGCGATGTTGCGCACCTGGGCGGTGAGGTTCCCGGCCATGCCGTTCACCGAGTCGGTCAGGTCCCGCCAGACACCGGCCACGCCGGGCACCTGCGCCTGCCCGCCCAGCCGCCCTTCCGTACCCACTTCACGGGCCACCCGCGTGACCTGCTCGGCGAAGGACGACAGCTGATCGACCATCGTGTTGATGGTGTTCTTCAGCTCCAGGATCTCGCCCCGCGCGTCCACGTCGATCTTCTGCGACAGGTCACCGCGCGCCACCGCCGTCGTCACCTGGGCGATCTGCCGCACCTGGGACGTCAGGTTCCCGGCCATGAAGTTGACCGAGTCGGTCAGCTCCTTCCAGGTCCCGGACACCCCGTCCACCCGCGCCTGACCGCCGAGCCGCCCCTCGGTGCCCACGTCCCGCGCCATCCGCGTCACCTGGTCGGCGAAACTGGAGAGCTGGTCGACCATCGTGTTCACGGTGTTCTTCAGCTGGAGCATCTCACCGGAGACGTCCACGGTGACCTTCTGCGACAGATCACCGTTGGCCACCGCCGTCGTCACCTGGGCGATGTTGCGCACCTGCCCGGTGAGGTTGCGGAACGCGGTGTTCACCGAATCGGTGAGGTCCTTCCAGGTCCCCGCCGCCCCCGGCACCTGCGCCTGCCCGCCCAGCTCACCCTCGACACCGACCTCGCGCGCCACGCGCGTCACCTCGGCACCGAACGCCGAGAGCTGGTCGACCATCGTGTTGACGGTGTTCTTCAGCTCCAGCATCTCCCCGGCCACGTCCACCGTGACCTTCTGCGACAGATCACCGTTCGCCACGGCCGTCGTCACGGCGGCGATGTCCCGCACCTGGGTCGTCAGGTTCCGGAACACCGTGTTCACGGAGTCCGTCAGGTCCTTCCACGTCCCCGCCGCGCCCGGCACGTTCGCCTGCCCGCCGAGCTGCCCCTCGGCACCGACCTCGTTGGCCACGCGCGTGACCTCGTCCGCGAAGATCCGCAGCGTCTCGGTCATCTGGTTGATCGTCTCGGCGAGCTGCGCGACCTCGCCCCGGGCCGGCACGGTCACCTTCCGCGACAGATCACCGTTGGCGACCGCCGTCGTCACCTCGGCGATCCCGCGCACCTGTGCGGTCAGGTTCCCGGCCATCGTGTTGACGGAGTCGGTCAGCTCCTTCCACACGCCGGCCACCCCCGGCACCCGGGCCTGTCCGCCCAGCTCACCCTCGGTACCGACCTCCCGCGCGACGCGCGTCACCTCGGACGAGAAAGCGGACAGCTGGTCGACCATCGTGTTGACGGTGTTCTTCAGCTCCAGCATCTCGCCGGCCACGTCGACCGTGACCTTGCGCGACAGATCCCCCTTGGCCACCGCGGTGGTCACCAGCGCGATGTCCCGCACCTGCGCGGTCAGCCGGTACGCCATCGTGTTGACGGAGTCCGTGAGGTCCTTCCAGGAGCCCGACATGCCGCGCACCCGGGCCTGCCCGCCCAGCTTCCCCTCGGTGCCCACCTCGCTGGCCACCCGCGTGACCTCGTCGGTGAACGTCGAGAGCTGGTCGACCAGGTTGTTGACGGTCCGCCCGACCTTCAGGAACTCGCCGCGCAGCGGAAGCCCCGTCCCCTCCGCCGCCTGCGTACGCAGTTCCATCCGAGGCGACAGATCGCCCTCGGCGACCGCGGTCAGCACCCGGCCGACCTCGGAGACGGGGCGCACGAGGTCGTCGACCAGCGCGTTGGAGTTGTCGATCGCGGTGGCCCACGCCCCTTCGCACGCCCCCGTCTCCAGCCGCTCCGTGAGTTTGCCCTCACGCCCGACCATCCGCCGCACCCGCGCCAGCTCGCCCGTCAGATGCAGATTGCGGTCGGCCACCTCGTTGAAGACGGCCGCGATCTCCGCCATCACGCCGTCCCCGGACACCGTGAGGCGCCGTCGGAAGTTCCCGTCCCGCATGGTCACCAGAGCGGCCAGCAGCCGGTTCAGGGAGGCCGTGTCCACGACAGTGGTCCCATTGCGCCTCTTGCCCTGATTACCCAGGGACTGTCCGCCTTTCGCGCGCGTTTTCGTGCCCCGCGTCGCTGCGCCAGACTCCACTGTGTCCCTCCCGCAGGGGTCGACCGTTACCGCTGTGCCCCGGTTACACGTCTCGGCGTACCGGTTACTGCCTGGTACTTCCTGTGCTGTCGCACGCTCCCGCCGTTCCACCGGGGCCGCTTCCAGGGCTGCTGCCCGCCGCGCGCCGCCGGCACTCGGTCCGCCGGAACCGTCACTGCAAGCCTGCCCAGTGTTTCACCCCGGCCGAACCCGGCCATAACAGTTCGGCAGCTTCGCACACCGTCCGCACACCCTCTGGGCGGAAACACAGCGGACCGGCATCCGCCCGGACGGCGAAGGTAAGTACCCTTGCATGCGGCTGTCCAGCCGTGCCGGTGCCGTCCGGCCTGGGCGGTGGCACGAGACGAGCGGGCATCGGAGGGGCGGCCGAACCATGACCACCGGACTGATGCCGGGGGGACAGCCCCCGGAACCCCAGCCGACGGGAGGCCTGCCGCAGCAGCGGCACGACCCGGCCGGCGGCGTAGCCCTGCAGGGACAGAGAGGGTCGAGGAGTTCTGTGATCACCGCGCGTGCGGCCGCCAGCTTCGAGCCCGTCGGGCGATCGGTCGCGAGCGCCCGTTCCTTCGTCCGGGACACGCTCCAGGGCTGGGGACACTCCGACATCGTCGACGACGCCGTGGTGCTGACCAGCGAACTCGTCACCAACGCCGTGGTGCACGCGGGCACCGCCGCCGACGTCGTCTGCCTGCGCAGCGACGAGGGCGTACGCATCGAGGTGGCCGACCACTATCCGGAACGCGAGGTCCCGCTCCAGTCGTCGCCCGCCGACATGGGCAGCCCCGACCGCGAGGGCGGGCGCGGCCTCCAGCTCTGCGCCGCCCTGGCCGACCGCTGGGGCGTCGACTACACGCCCACGCACAAGACCGTCTGGTTCCGCCTCATCCTGCCCGAGCGCCCCGTCGGCACCCGCGCCGCCGGCCCCGCCCTCCCCGCCGCCCTGCTGCCGCTCGCCGACGGCCGCGTCCGGGTCGCCGTCGTCCAGATCGACCGGGCCGGTGCCATCACCGCCTGGAACGAGGACGCCGAGGAGCTCTTCGGCTACCAGGCCGAGCAGGTCACCGGCAAACCCCTGACCGACTTCGCCGCCTGGCCGCACACCCCGGGCACCAGCACCGGCATCGCCGAGGCCCTGCGCCTGTCCCGCTGGGAGGGCAGCTACGGCATCCGCGGCGCCAACGGCCGCGTCACCCCGGTCTACGCCTCCCACCTGCGGGTCCGCGACACCGGCGGCGAACCGTCCACGGTCTGCCTCCTCGTACGGGACCACGAACGCGCGGTCCTCCAGACCCCGTTGCGGGTCCCCGCCTCCGACAAGAACACCACCTCCGAGGGCCAGAGCACCGACCCCTTCGAGGTCTTCATCGGCTCCCCCGCCCCGGACGACCTCGACGGCCTGCTCCAGCGCACGGTCGAGCGGGCCCGCGACATGCTCGACGGCGACGCCGCCTTCCTGCTGCTCGCCACGGACGACGAGACGGAACTGGAGGTCCGCGCCTCCACCGGCCTGCCCTCGGCCCGTCAGCGCTTCGCCCGCGTCCCCGTGGAGGCGGGCCCCGGCCGCTACGGCTCGGCCCGCATGCCGGCCGTCCACGACGACCTGGCCGCCGTACCGGGCGCCGTGCCCCTGCTCAACGGCACGGGCATGCGCTCGGTCGTCACCGTCCCGCTCAAGGTCGAGGGCCGCCTCACCGGCTCCCTCGGCGTCGCCGCGGAGGCGCCGGGCCGCTACACCAACGAGGAGGCCCTGCGCCTGCAGTTCGCGGCCGACCGCATCGCCCTGGCCGTCGAGTCGGCCCGCCTCGGCGAACTGGAACGCCTGCGCCGAGGCTCCCTCAGCTTCCTCGTCGAGGCCTCCGACCTGCTCGCCGGCACCCTGGACCGCGACCAGACCCTCGCCCTCATGGCGCAGATGACGGTCCCCACGCTGGCCACCTGGTGCGCCGTCTACACCATCGCCGACCAGGCCTCGGAGCCGTACCTCTCCTACGTCCTGCACGAGGACGAGGAACTGATCGACGGCATCAAGTCCCTCCTCTCCAAGGTCCCGCCGCCCGACCCGGTCCCCACTCCCGGCGCCCGGGTCTGGACCATCCCCGCCGAGATCGCCCACCAGGCGGCCCTGCGCAGCTCCATGCGCAGCCTCGGCCTCAGCAGCACCCCCACCCGCCAGGTCACCCCGGGCATCGGCCCGACCCTCGCCACGGCCTCCGCGGTCGGCGGCGAGACGGTGGTGCTCCCGCTGGTCGCCCGCAACCGCGTCATCGGCATGCTGACCCTCGGCAAGCCCACCGACGAGCACTTCCGCCAGGAGATCCTGGAACTGGCCGAGGACCTCTCCCGCCGCGCCGCCCTGGCCCTGGACAACGCCCGCCTCTACTCGGAGCGCACGGCCATCAGCCAGTCCCTCCAGCGCAGCCTCCTGCCGCCGGAACTGCCGCAGATCGACGGCGTCGAGGTCGAGGTCATCTACCGCGCGGCCGGCGAGGGCAACGAGGTCGGCGGCGACTTCTACGACCTGTTCCCCATCAGCGACGGCGCCTACGGCTTCGCCATCGGCGACGTCTGCGGTACGGGCCCGAACGCGGCGGCGGTCACCGGCCTCGCCCGGCACGCCCTGCGCCTCCTGGCCCGCGAAGGCCTCAGCGGCCCCGCGGTCCTGGAGCGGCTGAACTCCGCCATCCTCGACGAGGGAGCGCGCAGCCGCTTCCTCACCCTCCTCTACGGCGAGATGCGCCCCTTGGCGGCCGGCGGCGCCGAACTCAAGGTGGTCTGCGCCGGCCACCCGCTCCCCCTCCGCCTGCGCCAGGACGGCACGGTCGAACCGGCCGCCGAACCTCAGCCCCTCCTCGGCGTCATAGAGGACCTGGAGCTGTACGAGCAGACGGTCACCCTCGACCCGGGCGACGTCCTCCTCTGTGTCACGGACGGCGTCACCGAGCGCCGCGAAGGCACCCGCATGCTGGGCGACGACGGCCTCGCCGACGTCCTCACCACCTGCACGGGCCTGACGGCCGGCGCGGTGGCGGCCCGCATCATGCGCGCGGTGGAGCGTTTCGCGTCGGATGCCCCGTCCGACGACATGGCGATTCTGGCGATGCGTGTACCGGAGCCGCACAACGACTAGGGCAGGAACGCCCAGGACATGCGAAAAGGCCCCGCCCAAATGATTGGGCGGGGCCTTTTTCTTCTCTGAGCCCCCAAACGGAATCGAACCGTTGACCTTCTCCTTACCATGGAGACGCTCTGCCGACTGAGCTATAGGGGCCTGTCGCTTTCGAGGTTTCCCTCGCGGCAACGGAATAGATCATACCCCGAACACAGCCGTGCTCCCAACCGCCTCACATGGCGGTCTGGAGCAGCCCTCCGAGGGCATTGCACGCGGAGACGATCCGCTGCATGTCCCGCTTGGTCAGCGAGGCGTCGACCGGCAACGCGAGGGTCTCGTCGGCTGCCCGCTCGGTCTCCGGCAGCCGCACACAGCGCCGGAACTCGGGCAGTCGGTGCACGGGCGTCTTCACCGGCACCCGGCACTCCACGCCCCGGCTGCGCACGGCCCGCGCGAAGGCGTCCCGGTCCGGCCGCCCGTTCCCGAGCACCCGCACCACGTACTGGCCGTAGGTGTGCCCGTCCCCGCCATCGGGCGTGCGCACACCCCGAAGCCTCGCATCGAGGTAGGCGGCCCGCTGCCTGCGCTGCGCTATCTCGTCGGACGGCGCTCCCGGCTCGCCGGCCTGCAACACCAGCAGTCCGTGCCGTTGCCCCAGGTCGTGCAGCCGTTTCAGGTCGGCCGACCGACCGAATCGATGGACGGCCACCACGGCCGCGGTCCGCGGTCCCACGACCGCCTCGACGGCGGCGGGATCGAGGCAGTAGGTCACCGGATCTATGTCCGCGAAGACCGGCATCGCACCGGCGAGGGCGACGGCCTCGGCGACTTCCGCGTTCCCGAAGGCCGGCACGACGACCTCGTCACCGACTCCGACACCGGCGGCCCTGAGCATTGCTGCAGTACCCATGCGATGGATGGTTGTTGCGGAACGTGAACGACAGGTGACAGAAAACAAAAAAGGGCTGGTCCCGGAACAAAAGTTCCGGGACCAGCCCTATCAATAATTGTTCGGCGGCGTCCTACTCTCCCACAGGGTCCCCCCTGCAGTACCATCGGCGCTGTAAGGCTTAGCTTCCGGGTTCGGAATGTAACCGGGCGT
>NZ_JBIVWS010000011.1:82744-243021 GCF_044768905.1 Streptomyces sp. NPDC090994 | reverse complement strand
CCTCCGTGCGGTGCAGTCCTAGACAGCTCCACCACACCGGAGGTCTTCGCCATGATCAAGCCCCGTCGGCGTTAACAACGCTCGTGATCAATACAGCTAGGGCGATGGCGGATAGGCCGCTGACGTCCTCAAGTGCTCTGCGGGTAGCCGATTTGGGCCAGGTGACTCGGCCTGCTTTCCAGTCCCGGACCGATGAGCCGTCGAGGCCGCCGTGTCTCCCGGTCAGCTGCTCTAAGGCCCTGTTCACAGCGTCAGCGAGGCTGTTGGAGCTGTAGCCGTGTTCGGCCGTCCACGCCTCAAGAACGGTGTTGCGCGTGGTGTCCATGTCCGCACGGTAGCCCTCACTTCCCCTCTCTCACCAGGTAAAGGGGAAGCCAAATCACCCTAGTTCCTTCCAGCGGACGGATGGCTGATCGCCCTAATCACCCTGCGCAGAAAGCGAGTTGGGTTGTTGTCGGTCGCCCGCTACGCCCCACCGTACGGGCGGCTGTTGACGGCCCGACCCGCCCCCGACGTTCCCCCGCGGGGGTGGGTCGGGCGCCGAGACGACGCGAAGGCTCAACCTCAATGACGAGTCTCATCAAGGCAGTTCAGGCAGCCCTCACCGACCAACCCGCCTACAGCCAGACCTTCCCGTGCAAGCCGGCCACGGCCGAGCTCGGCCGCAAGCTCGTCCGTGACGTCCTCGCTCTATGGCGCCTCGACCACCTGGCCGACGTCGCCACGCTGATCATCTCGGAGCTGATTGCAAACGCCGTCAGGCACACCTCGTGCCACACGCTCCGACTGATCGTTGAGCGGCCGAGCGCGACGCGGGTGCGTGTTGCGGTGGTGGACCGGGCGCCCTTGCGCCTGCCGGTGCTCGGGAAGATTGGTGAGAACGACGAGTCAGGCCGTGGTCTGCTCCTGATTGACTGCACTGCCGGCCGCTGGGGCTATGACCTGCGCGGCCCGGGCGGGCGCCCATGGGGCAAAGAGGTCTGGGCCGAACTCTTCATGAAGGGTGACGAGTGAACCCGGCCGTGGCGACCTCGCCCCTACCGGACGTCGCCCACCTCCGTCCCCGCCAGCAGATGGCCATGGAGTGCGCACGCTGCGCCCGGTACCTGGGCGCGAGCGGCGAGATATTGGGCGATGTGCGGCATCGGGGCCTGCTTTTCCGGCTCTGGGTCTGCGGGCCCACCTGCCGGTCGCCCACACCTGGGCTGAGGACGGGAACCGAGACATGACCGCCGTGCAGGAGCACTGGGTCACCGGTGACTGCTGGCTCGGGTGCGAGCGCACCGCAGTGCCCGTGATCTGGCTGGGCCCTCTGCAGTGGGACGGGCAGCACGCCCCGGTCCACGCCTGCAAGCGGTGCCTCGACCGGCTCAAGGCCCAGGCGCTCGCCTACTTCCTGCAGCGGCGGCCGGCTGCCGTCTGACCAGACTCCCGCCTCCTGCCGTGCGGACTGTGCCGTACGGCAGGAGGCGGGCACCACCGCACAACATCCCTTCCACTCAGATGAGTTGGCATGACACGCAGCACCGTCGTACCGAGCAGCACCCACGTGAACCAGCGGACCCCGGGGGCGTCGGACGGCTTCGACCTGGATGTCTCCCTCGTCGAGGTCGCCGACCCGGCGTGCCTGGTCAACCTGACCGACGACAACTGCGGAACCACTTGCGGCGCCTGCACCACCAACGTCGCCTGACCTGGGGTTCCAGGTCTCTACGGGCTGGTGTCGTCGCGCCTCGCGGCGTGGCGGCACCAGCCGCCCGTCCCTCACCCACGGAGGTAGTGGTGGCTTCTCCGTTCCCAGCGTTCCGAACCGGCACGGCCGCTCTCGTACGAGCCGTTGCCCGGCCGACACTGCCTGGTTCTCCGCTCCCTGACTTTGCCGATCGCTCTCCCAACGGGTTGGCGGCCACTATCGCGTGGCTGCGCGGGGTATGGGCGAACGGCAACTTCGCCGAATCCCTGGAGCACGCGAGCCCAGTCCTGGCCGCTCAAGTACGGACCGTATGCACGGCCAAAGAGCCGTCCACGCGTGACGTGCGGCGTACGGCGCTGTCCGTGGCCCGCTACCTGCTGCGCTCCCAGCACCGGGCGACGCCGTTCGGTCTCTTCGCCGGTGTGACCACTGCGGAGTTCGGTCCGGAGGCGCACGTCCACTGGGGTGGGGAACACGTGGTCGTCGGGCATGCGGGCGCAGAGTGGCTGGCCGCCGTCGTGGAGCGGCTGGAGTCCTGCCCTGATCTCTTCGAGCGGTTGCCCGTGGTCGTCAACAACACCGTCACGAGCCGCGGCGACCGGCTCATCGTGCCGTTTCAATCCGACGCCCAAGACAATCGGACTCGTGCGGTTGAGGTGTCCCTGGCCTTGACCGAGCCCGTGCGCGCGATTCTCGCCGCGACGCGGGCGCCGATACGAGTCGGAGCGCTCGCGGACAAGCTCCGGGCGGAGTTCCCCGAGGCCGGGCCCGAGAAGGTGCGCCGGCTGCTGGTGGAGCTGATCCAGCGGTGCGTGCTGATCACGAGCCTGCACGCGCCGAGCACGGAGACTGACGCCCTCGGGTATCTACTTGACCAGCTCGACGCGATCGACGCCGACGCCCTTCCCGGGGTCGCGGATACGGTGCGTGAGCTGCGGGCGATCCGGACCGGGCTGAACGAGTGCACCTCGCGCGGCGGGCAGCACGGCGTTGCAGCGCGGATGAGGACCCTCGTGCCGGGCCTGCGCCGCCACCCTGTCGCGCTCGACCTGCGCCTGGCCTCCCCCAAGGAGGTGTGGTCGGCGCACCGTGCCCAGACAGGGATCACTCGACGCGAGTACGACGCCTATATGAGCGGTGCCACTCAAGCGAGCGGTCTCACCCTGGAGGACCCCGTGTCCTTCGACGAGCCGGTGACGCTCACTGCGCTGCGTGCAGCGGGAACCTTCCACCCTCCGCAGAGCTACCGCTACCTGAAGAGTGATGACCTGCGTCAGGTGTCGGAGGCCGGCCCTGCCGTGGGAAGTGCGCTACGGCGAGTCCTGCCAGACGTGGTGCACGCGTAGCAAGCCAGTGCTGCGGCTGCTCGGTCGTCGGAGTCCTTCAGCCACCAGTCACCCGCCGAACACTGCTTGGTATGCCTCCTGCCCCTGCTGCGCCAACATCGTGAGACCGGCTGTCGTCGTTGTGATCGCGCCCAGAGCCTCCTGCACACGCAGGTATGCGGCCCTGATCCGCCCGGGCTCTGGCTGCTCGGCGGAGGTTGCCTCCTCCAGCACTTCGGCGTCCTGGATCAGTGCTTCCTGCTGTTCCGGTGAGGCTCCGAGCGTCGGAGCGAACTGACGAACTAGGGCCGCGAATTCGGTGAGCGCGGAGGTGTCGAGGCCGAAGTTGTTGTTCTGCACCACGCTCTCTTGGGACCCGGCGACGATGCCGGAGGAGTTGTTGAAGTTGTACGTGTCGCCGGCGCGCTGCTGGCGGCTCAGGTAGTCGCTCACTGTTCCTCCGGACAGCACGCAGTCGGTGCCTGATTCAGTGACTTCGGCTTTGATCGAACTCGTGGCGCTTGGGTCCTCGGGCGCGCGACGGACAAGCCCCCGCTGAGCGAGGTGCTCCAGGGCGCCGAGGATCTCGTCCACGGACAGAGAGTCGCCCGCGAAGTACGAGCCCGGCGCCTCCACGAAGGCCATGACCTCCACGACTTCCCGGCCGCGACCAGTCTGGAACAGCCAGTACAGCAGGGCGTCGCACGCGTGGACGAATCGTGCGACCGAGTCAGCTTGCAGTGCCCTCAACTGTCGAGCCGCCAGTGTCCCCTCGTCGGTGAGGAAAACCTGGGAGTCACGGCCCGACAAGTCCCGGGAGATCTGGACTAGCCCCTGCTGCTCCAGTTGTAGCGCCATGGTCTTGGCCTCGGCTGCGGGAAGCCCTTCCGAGTCGACGTACGACGAGACTTCAGCGGCCGCTCCGGGTTGGAGGGCAGCCAGATCGTCAAGCCACACGAGCAGGCGTGAGAGATGCGGGTCCTTCTCGATACCTGCATTCGCCGGTGATGCGGACGGGATCTCTGGAGCGTCCACCTGTACCGGAACACGGATGGGATGCTTACGGGCCGCACGCTCGAATTCCTTCGCGATGTCTCGCTGCATTTTTTCGATGGCCCGCTTGTTGATCTTGAACCCGGCCATGCGCGGCCTCCTGTCGTCGGTGACAACAAAAAGCCTAAAGAGCACCACTGACAACGCGGCCGCGAAGAGCCGACGGGACTGAGGCAGGCGGCGAGGAGCGGCCATCTCCTCGCTGGACCCGGCAGGTGCACGCGTCGGTGTGCCCACCTGCTGCGAACTGCGGGTTTGCGTAGGCGACTTGCCCGTCATTTGCCTACGCTGTGACCCAGATCACTGAAAATGTGTCTCATTATCTGAGATGCTCGGGTGCTCTGGTGATCCAAATCTGCGCCTGGGTGCGCCTGAAGGGGCGGTTTACCTGGACTTAGGGCACGCGGAGGGCACGCAACGCTCGAATTGGACTAGACAACAAATAAACCCCAGGCCACTGACCTGGGGTTTTCTCTCTAGAGCGGGTGACGAGAATCGAACTCGCGCTCTCAGCTTGGGAAGCTGATGTTCTACCATTAAACTACACCCGCGTAAGCAACGGACCGCCGGTCGAGCCGGTGTCCCGGTGCTCGCTCACTCTACCTCATGACAGGCTCCCGGTGTTCGTGCCGTGGGGCCTGTCGGCGTTCTGTGGGTGGGAGGACGGGGCTGCGGGGGGCCGGAGTTGGGGCGTACGGTGGGGGCCGCCGGAGAGGGTCGGGTGGGGCGGAGTGCCGCCTGGAGGGCCGTTCCTTTCATCCCGTACTGTGGCTTTTGTCGCCAGGTGAACCTGGTCAGACGCGGCTCTTGGGGAAGGGACTTGAAGGACTTGATGGAGCGCACCGTCGTCCGCTGTGCCGATGGGCACGTGTTCAGCACCTCTTCGTTCCCGATGCAGCAGGCCGAGCGGCTCGGTCCCGGGCGGCTCGTCCGGTGTCCGAGGTGTGCGCGGCTACGCAGCGTCGTGCCGGTGAGTTACGAGAAGCGGTAGCAGCAGGAAGGCTCCGGCGCGCGGAGTGGCCGATTGTGGTCGCTCTGCGCGCCTTGCGTATCCTCGGGGCGTGCTTCTCTCAGACAAGGACATCCGGGCCGAGATCGACGCCGGGCGGGTACGGATCGATCCCTACGACGATTCGATGGTGCAGCCGTCCAGTGTTGATGTGCGTCTCGACCGGTTCTTCCGGGTGTTCGAGAATCACCGCTATCCGCACATCGACCCCTCGGTCGAGCAGGCGGATCTGACGCGGCTGGTCGAGCCCGAGGGGGACGAGCCGTTCATCCTGCATCCCGGTGAGTTCGTGCTGGCCAGTACGTACGAAGTGATCACGCTGCCCGATGATCTGGCCTCGCGGCTGGAGGGGAAGTCGTCGCTCGGGCGGCTCGGGCTCGTCACGCACTCCACCGCCGGGTTCATCGACCCCGGGTTCTCCGGGCACGTGACGCTGGAGCTGAGCAATCTGGCCACGCTGCCCATCAAGCTCTGGCCGGGCATGAAGATCGGGCAGCTGTGCATGTTCCGGCTCAGTTCGCCGGCCGAGCACCCGTACGGGAGTGAGCGGTACGGGTCGCGTTATCAAGGGCAGCGAGGGCCGACCGCCTCCCGGTCCTTCCTCAATTTTCATCGGACCCAGGTGTGAAAGCGGACATAGGTGTGAGTGACGTTCGGGAGAATCTCAGTTACGAGCAGTTCGGCGTCGCCGTCCGGGAGCTGGCGCAGGCCGTGGCGGACGACGGGTTCGAGCCGGACGTCGTGCTGTCCATCGCGCGCGGTGGGGTGTTCGTGGCCGGTGGGCTCGCGTACGCGCTCGACTGCAAGAACATCCATCTGGTGAACGTGGAGTTCTACACGGGGGTGGGGACGACGCTGGAGATGCCGGTCATGCTGGCGCCCGTCCCGAACGCCATCGACTTCTCCGACAAGAAGGTCCTCATCGCCGACGACGTCGCCGACACCGGCAAGACGCTGAAGCTGGTGCGTGACTTCTGCCTCGAGACCGTCGCCGAGGTGCGCAGCGCGGTGATCTACGAGAAGTCCCACTCGCTGGTGAAGTGCGAGTACGTGTGGAAGCGGACCGACGACTGGATCAACTTCCCGTGGTCCGTCCAGCAGCCCGTGGTGCGGCGGAGCGGGCAGGTGCTCGACGCCTGAGCCGGGTTGGCCGGCACGGCACGGCATGTGCGAAGGGGCTCCCTCGGGATGAGGGAGCCCCTTCGCGTGTGTCCGTGTGTCTCAGAACGTGCCCAGCTTCACGATCGACAGCAGGGCGACCAGCTGGATCGCGGAGGCGCCCAGCGCCTTCGGCCAGGGCAGGTCGTGGGAGCGGCTGACCATCAGGGTGAGCAGGGCGCCGGCCGCGACCCAGGTGATCCAGCCCAGGATCTGGACGAAGGGCGCGTCGCCGCCGGCGAACATGGCGACGATCAGGCGCGGCGCGTCCGTCAGCGACATGATCAGCATGGAGAGGCCGACCGTGGGCTGCCACGCCCCGTCGCCGCCGAGCTGGCGGGCGAGGGTGTGGGTGACGACGCCCAGGACGAAGGCGGAGAGGACCATGGCGACGGCCGTCACCAGGACGATCGGGATGGCGTTCGAGAGCGTCGCGTTGATCGCGTCCTCGCGGGCGCCGTCGAAGCCGAACACCGCGATCAGGCCGTAGACGAAGGTCACGATGAGGGCGGGGATCCACATCGTGTAGTCCCGCATCTGGAGGAAGGTCTGGTTGGGGCTGGTGACGATGCCCTTCAGCAGGTCCTTCCAGTGCAGGCGGGGGCCGACCGGGCCGGCGGGCGGCGTGGACGCCGTACCGGCGCGGTAGGTGTCGCCCTGGGTGTAGGGGTCCTCGCCGATCGAGAAGGCCTGGGTGTGGCCGGGGTTGTTGGCGGCGTACGGGTCGTGCGGGGCGGCGCCGGGCGGGCCGCCCTGCGGGTAGCCGCCGTCACCGAAGTACTCCGGCTCGCCGTGTCCGCCGGCCTGGCCGCCGTAGCCGCCGCCGTTCGCCTGCGGCCACTGGCCGCCGCCGGTGTACGGCGGCTGCGGGGCGTACGGCTGCGGCGCCGGGGGATAGCCGTACGGCTGTCCCGGCGGCGTCTGCTGCCCGTGCGGGGGGTGTTGCGGTCGCGTCTGAGGAGCGCCGTTGTCCCGGCCGCGTCCGATCCTGAATCCAGCCACGCATCCGAACGTACCTGGTCCCGGTGAGTGACGTGCCGGACCCGGGCCCGGGGAGGGCCCTTTGCGGCCGAGCTGTGACATCCCTTACGGGGACGAGTCATATCCCCTTAAGGGGCTGTGCGTCGGGCGACGAAGGAGCCGAGGCCGGGCTCGGTGTAGGTCAGCCCTTCCTCACGCAGTGCGCGCAGTACCTTGTGGGCCGTCGCGTTGGCGATGCCGAACTCCGCCGTCAGTTGCACGACCGAGGGCACTCGCGTGCGTGGGGCGTAGGTGCCGTCCGCGATCCGGCCGCGGATGATGTCCGCGACCTGGCGCCAGCGCGGAATGTCAGGGGCGAACTCCATCATGCCAGCCATCATGCGTACCCCTGGACATCCGTGCGATTCACGGTATACCTAGCATGCCTAGTACGCATCGGTTACGGTGGGACAACGTGAAGCCCCCGCGACGGGTGGAGCCGTCCGGGGGTGTGGCCAGCAGCCCACACCCGTAACAACTGAGAGGGCCGATGACAATGACCGACCATATCCGCCTACTGCCCTGCTTCGCCGCCGAAGGCGCCAAGCCCGTCTACCTCATCACCGACCGGCACGGCGGGACCGTCTCCCGGCTCGCGGACGTCACCGAGTCCGTGCAGCTGGAGATGGGGGAGCGGCTGCTCGTGCATGCGCGCGGGATGCTGCCCAGTGCCCCCGACGGGGAGCTGCGGTATCTCGCCGTGCGGTTGGCCGAGTCACTTCAGCAGGTCCTCCGGATCGCGGAGAGCCGAGGGGAACGGCTGGGCCTGCTCAACTGAGGGACGTCGTCCGGACATGCCGACGCCCCGTGTCATCCGTTTCCGGGGACACGGGGCGTCACAAGCGGGGAGTTACTTCACCGGCTCCGGTTCCGGCGCCGTCTCCGGGTCCGGGGCGCCCGCCGGGTCGGCCGGGGTCTTCACGGAGTCCAGCAGGAGCTGGGCGACGTCGACGACCTGGATCGACTCCTTCGCCTTGCCGTCGTTCTTCTTGCCGTTGACCGAGTCGGTGAGCATGACCAGGCAGAACGGGCAGGCCGTGGAGACGATGTCCGGGTTGACGGAGAGGGCCTCGTCGACGCGCTCGTTGTTGATGCGCTTGCCGATCCGCTCCTCCATCCACATCCGCGCGCCGCCCGCGCCGCAGCAGAAGCCGCGTTCCTTGTGGCGGTGCATCTCCTCGTTGCGGACGCCGGGGACGGCGGCGATGATCTCGCGCGGGGGCGTGTAGATCTTGTTGTGGCGGCCCAGGTAGCAGGGGTCGTGGTACGTGATGATGCCCTCGACCGGGGTGACCGGGACCAGCTTGCCCTCGTCGACCAGGTGCTGGAGCAGCTGGGTGTGGTGGATGACCTCGTAGTCGCCGCCGAGCTGCGGGTACTCGTTGCCCAGGGTGTTGAGGCAGTGCGGGCAGGTGGCGACGATCTTCTTCGCCGACCTGGGCTTCGCCGACTCGGGCAGGACCTTGCCGTCGTCGTCCATCTCCTCGCCGAAGGCGGCGTTGAGGGACATGACGTTCTCCATGCCCAGTTCCTGGAACAGCGGCTCGTTGCCCAGGCGGCGGGCGGAGTCGCCGGTGCACTTCTCGTCGCCGCCCATGATGGCGAACTTCACGCCCGCCATGTGGAGCAGCTCAGCGAAGGCCTTGGTGGTCTTCTTGGCGCGGTCCTCCAGGGCGCCGGCGCAGCCGACCCAGTAGAGGTACTCGACCTCGGTGAGGTCCTCGATGTCCTTGCCGACGACCGGGACGTCGAAGTCGACCTCCTTGGTCCACTCCAGGCGCTGCTTCTTCGCCAGGCCCCAGGGGTTGCCCTTCTTCTCCAGGTTCTTGAGCATCGTGCCCGCCTCGGAGGGGAAGGAGGACTCGATCATGACCTGGTAGCGGCGCATGTCGACGATGTGGTCGACGTGCTCGATGTCGACCGGGCACTGCTCGACGCAGGCGCCGCAGGTGGTGCAGGACCACAGGACGTCCGGGTCGATGACGCCGTTCTCTTCGAGGGTGCCGACGAGGGGGCGTTCGGCCTCCGCCAGCGCCGCCGCGGGGACGTCCTTCAGCTGTTCCTCGGACGCCTTCTCCTCGCCCTCCATCGTCTTGCCGCCGCCGGCCAGCAGGTACGGGGCCTTGGCGTGCGCGTGGTCGCGCAGGCTCATGATCAGGAGCTTGGGGGAGAGGGGCTTGCCGGTGTTCCAGGCCGGGCACTGGGACTGGCAGCGGCCGCACTCGGTGCAGGTGGAGAAGTCCAGCAGGCCCTTCCACGAGAACTGTTCGACCTGGGAGACGCCGAAGACGTCGTCCTCGCCGGGGTCGGTGAAGTCGATCGGCTTGCCGCCCGACGTCATCGGCAGCAGGGCGCCCAGGGACGTGCCGCCGGCCGCGTCGCGCTTGAACCAGATGTTGGGGAAGGCCAGGAAGCGGTGCCAGGCCACGCCCATGTCGGTCTTCAGGGCGACCGTGATCATCCAGATGAAGGAGGTGGCGATCTTCAGGCCGGCGAAGAAGTAGGTGAGGTTCTGGAGGGTGGCCAGGTCCATGCCCTCCAGCCACGACACCACCGGGTACGAGATGAAGAAGGACGCCTCGTAGCCGTCCACGTGGTGTTGGGCGCCTTCGAGGGCGTGCAGCATGAAGATGCAGACGCCGACGATGAGGATGACGGCCTCGACGAAGTACGCCTGGCCGAAGTTGGAGCCGGCGAAGCGGGACTTGCGGCCCGGCTTGCGCGGGTGGCTCAGCTGCCGGATGCCGATCAGGACGAGGATGCCGAGCACGGTCATGGTGCCGATGAACTCGACGAAGACGTTGTACGGCGCCCAGTCGCCGAGGACCGGCAGCAGCCAGTCGGCCTGGAAGAGCTGGCCGATGGCGTTGACGATGGTCAGCAGCAGCGAGAAGAAGCCCACCGCCACGAACCAGTGCGCGACGCCGACGACGCCCCAGCGGTTCATCCGGGTGTGGCCGAGGAACTCCCTGACCACCGTGAGGGTGCGCTGCGCGGGCTGGTCGGTCCGGGTGCCGGCCGGCACGGGCTGGCCCAGCCGCATGTAGCGGACGATCTGGAGGACGGCGCGGGCGAAGAGTGCCACGCCGACCACGATCAGAACCAGCGACACGATGATCGCGGCGAGTTGCATTTGGGGGCTCCTCGGGCCTGCGAGGGTTTCGAGGGGGTGGGTGAGTGGTGAGTCGGTGGTACTGGGTTACTGAGCGGTAGCTTATGCAGTCCGTTCGAGACTACCCCTATCCTCCGCCGCACTGTAGTCGGGCGTGTGGTGATCTGTGTCGCTGAGGCGACCCTGAGTGGTCCCCTGCCCTGAGGGTCGCGGCGTCACGCCGAGCCGTAGGGGACATTCTTCTCGTATTGTGATATTCGGATCAGCTCGCGGTCGTGCTCCGCGTGAGAGTCGCGTGGAGCGGCATGGTCCTCGCTCGGCGCGCCGCACCGCATCCGCCCAGGCCGGCGGGGCGTTGCGCGTAAGGAGCGGATAAGAGTTGAGTCAGTCTGACTCAGGTCTGTTGACCCGGGGGGAGCCGTCGTGCACACTTGAGCCTGTTCCACTCAAGTCAGCTGGAGGAATCAACCATGGCACGTGCGGTCGGCATCGACCTGGGCACGACTAACTCCGTCGTCAGCGTTCTGGAGGGCGGCGAGCCCACCGTCATCACCAACGCCGAGGGCGCCAGGACCACGCCGTCCGTCGTCGCCTTCGCCAAGAACGGTGAGGTGCTGGTCGGCGAGGTGGCCAAGCGTCAGGCGGTCACGAACGTCGACAGGACCATCCGGTCGGTCAAGCGCCACATGGGCACCGACTGGAAGATCAACCTGGACGGCAAGGACTTCAACCCGCAGCAGATCAGCGCCTTCGTGCTGCAGAAGCTGAAGCGGGACGCCGAGGCGTACCTGGGCGAGAAGGTGACCGACGCGGTCATCACCGTCCCGGCGTACTTCAACGACTCGGAGCGGCAGGCCACGAAGGAGGCCGGTGAGATCGCCGGTCTGAACGTGCTCCGCATCGTCAACGAGCCGACCGCCGCCGCCCTGGCGTACGGCCTCGACAAGGACGACCAGACGATCCTCGTCTTCGACCTCGGTGGCGGCACCTTCGACGTCTCGCTGCTGGAGATCGGCGACGGCGTCGTCGAGGTGAAGGCCACCAACGGTGACAACCACCTCGGTGGTGACGACTGGGACCAGCGTGTCGTCGACTACCTGGTCAAGCAGTTCCAGTCCGGTCACGGCGTGGACCTGAGCAAGGACAAGATGGCGCTCCAGCGCCTGCGCGAGGCCGCCGAGAAGGCGAAGATCGAGCTGTCCTCGTCCACCGAGACCTCGATCAACCTGCCCTACATCACGGCCTCCGCCGAGGGCCCGCTGCACCTGGACGAGAAGCTCACCCGCGCCCAGTTCCAGCAGCTGACCGCGGACCTCCTTGAGCGCTGCAAGACGCCGTTCCACAACGTGATCAAGGACGCGGGCATCCAGCTCAGCGAGATCGACCACGTCGTCCTCGTCGGTGGCTCGACCCGTATGCCGGCCGTCGCCGAGCTGGTCAAGGAGCTGACCGGCGGCAAGGACGCCAACAAGGGCGTCAACCCGGACGAGGTCGTCGCCATCGGTGCCGCCCTGCAGGCCGGTGTCCTCAAGGGCGAGGTCAAGGACGTCCTGCTGCTCGACGTCACCCCGCTGTCCCTCGGCATCGAGACCAAGGGCGGCATCATGACCAAGCTGATCGAGCGGAACACGACGATCCCGACCAAGCGGTCCGAGATCTTCACCACCGCCGAGGACAACCAGCCGTCCGTGCAGATCCAGGTCTACCAGGGCGAGCGCGAGATCGCGGCGTACAACAAGAAGCTCGGGATGTTCGAGCTGACCGGTCTGCCGCCGGCGCCCCGCGGCGTCCCGCAGATCGAGGTCTCCTTCGACATCGACGCCAACGGCATCATGCACGTGACCGCGAAGGACCTGGGCACGGGCAAGGAGCAGAAGATGACCGTCACCGGCGGCTCCTCGCTGCCGAAGGACGAGGTCGACCGGATGCGCCAGGAGGCCGAGCAGTACGCGGAGGAGGACCACCGCCGCCGCGAGGCCGCCGAGACCCGCAACCAGGGCGAGCAGCTCGTCTACCAGACGGAGAAGTTCCTCAAGGACAACGAGGACAAGGTCCCCGGTGACGTGAAGACGGAGGTGGAGACCGCCGTCGGCGAGCTGAAGGAGAAGCTCAAGGGCGAGGACATCGCCGAGATCCGCACCGCCACCGAGAAGGTCGCCGCCGTCTCGCAGAAGCTGGGCCAGGCCATGTACGCCGACGCCCAGGGCGCGCAGGCCGCCGGCGGCGAGGCGCCGGGCGCCGGTGCCGGGCAGTCCAAGGCCGACGACGACGTCGTCGACGCCGAGATCGTCGACGACGAGCGCAAGGACGGTGCCGCGTGACGGAGGAGACCCCGGGTTTTGACGAGAAGCCCGACGTCCCCTCCGGCGCCACCCCCGAAGACGCCGAGCCGAAGGCCGCCCCCTCCGCTCCGGAGGCGGGGGCGGCCCCGGCCGGGGACGCGAGCCAGGACGCGGGCCTGGTGGCCCAGCTGGACCAGGTGCGCACCGCGCTCAACGAGCGCACCGCGGACCTCCAGCGCCTCCAGGCCGAGTACCAGAACTACCGCCGCCGGGTCGAGCGGGACCGGGTCGCCGTGAAGGAGATCGCCGTGGCGAACCTCCTGAGCGAGCTGCTCCCGGTGCTCGACGACATCGGCCGCGCCCGGGAACACGGCGAACTCGTCGGCGGCTTCAAGTCGGTGGCGGAGTCGACCGAGGCGGTCGCGGCCAAGCTGGGCCTCCAGCAGTTCGGCAAGGAGGGCGAGCCCTTCGACCCGACGATCCACGAGGCCCTGATGCACAGTTACGCGCCGGACGTCACCGAGACGACCTGCGTGGCGATCCTGCAGCCCGGGTACCGGATCGGCGAACGCACCATCCGCCCCGCGCGGGTGGCCGTGGCCGAGCCCCAGCCCGGGGCGCAGACGGTCAAGCCGGCCGAGGAGAGCGACAAGGCGGCCGGCGCGGAGTCCGCCGACGACAAGGAGAGCGGTGGCCCGGACGAGGGCTGAGCTTGTGAGCAGGAGGAAGGAGGGACGTCGGGGATGAGCACCAAGGACTTCATCGAGAAGGACTACTACAAGGTCCTCGGCGTCCCCAAGGACGCCACCGACGCCGAGATCAAGAAGGCGTACCGGAAGCTCGCCCGCGAGAACCACCCGGACGCCAACAAGGGCAACGCCAAGGCGGAGGAGCGCTTCAAGGAGATCTCCGAGGCGAACGACGTCCTCGGCGACCCCAAGAAGCGCAAGGAGTACGACGACGCCCGCGCGCTCTTCGGCAACGGGGGCTTCCGCCCCGGGCCCGGCGCGGGCGGCGGCACCTTCAACTTCGACCTGGGCGACCTCTTCGGGGGCGCCCAGGGCGGCGGACAGGGGGCCGGCGGCTTCGGCGGCGGACTCGGTGACGTGTTCGGGGGCCTGTTCAACCGCGGGGCCGCGGGCGGCGCCCGGACCCAGCCCAGGCGCGGCCAGGACATCGAGTCCGAGGTCACCCTGAGCTTCACGGAGGCCATCGAGGGCGCGACCGTCCCGCTGCGGATGTCCTCGCAGGCGCCCTGCAAGGCGTGTTCGGGCACCGGCGACAAGAACGGCACCCCGCGGGTGTGCCCGACCTGTGTCGGCACCGGCCAGGTGACGCGGGGTTCGGGCGGCGGGTTCTCGCTGACCGACCCCTGCCCGGACTGCAAGGGCCGCGGTCTGATCGCGGAGGACCCCTGCGACGTCTGCAAGGGCTCCGGGCGGGCCAAGTCGTCGCGGACCATGCAGGTCCGCATCCCGGCCGGGGTGTCGGACGGGCAGCGCATCCGGCTGCGCGGCAAGGGCACGCCGGGCGAGCGGGGCGGTCCGGCGGGCGACCTGTACGTGGTCGTGCACGTCAAGGAGCACGCCGTCTTCGGGCGCAAGGGCGACAACCTCACGGTCACCGTGCCGGTGACGTACGCGGAGGCGGCGCTCGGCGGGGAGGTCCGGGTGCCGACCCTGGGCGGTCCGCCGGTCACGCTGAAGCTGCCGGCCGGCACGCCCAACGGGCGGACCATGCGCGCCCGCGGCAAGGGCGCGGTCCGCAAGGACGGCACCCGCGGGGACCTGTTGGTCACCGTCGAGGTGAGTGTTCCGAAGGATCTGAGTGGGAAGGCTCGTGAAGCGCTGGAGGCGTATCGCGAGGCGACCGCGGGTGAGGATCCGCGGGCGGAGCTGTTCCAGGCCGCGAAGGGAGCTTGATGGGGATGGACGGCCGTCGACGCAATCCGTATGAACTGACCGAGGACACCCCGGTCTACGTCATCTCGGTGGCGGCCCAGCTGTCCGGTCTGCACCCGCAGACCCTGCGTCAGTACGACCGTCTGGGCCTGGTCTCCCCGGACCGCACCGCCGGCCGGGGGCGCCGCTACTCGGCCCGGGACATCGAACTGCTCCGTACGGTGCAGCAGTTGTCGCAGGACGAGGGCATCAACCTGGCCGGCATCAAGCGCATCATCGAACTGGAGAACCAGGTCGCGGCGTTGCAGTCCCGGGTGGCCGAGATGGAGGCCGCCCTGGACGGCGCGGCGGCGGCGATGCGCCAGCGCGAGGCCGCGGTGCACGCCTCCTACCGCCGGGACCTGGTCCCGTACCAGGAGGTCCAGCAGACCAGCGCGCTGGTGGTGTGGCGGCCGAAGGGGCGGCAGGCGTCGGACTGACGCCGCGTCCGCACGGAGAGAACGGAGCGAGGGGCCCGGAGACATCCGGGCCCCTCTCCTGTTTCCTGCCGGCGCTTTCCCGGCCGCGTTCTGTCCGCGCTTCTCCGCCCGCGCGGCCGGTCAGAGCCAGGAGTCCCAGATGCCGTACGCCTGCGACGTGGTGACGGCGTCGGCGCCGGACGCGTCGGTGCGGACGACACGGTAGTAGTAGAGGCCCAGCCGGTCCTCGTTGACCGTGGTGTCCATGAAGTAGGCGGCGTCGCCCGCCGTGCCCTGCGTCAGGACGGTGTAGGAGGCGGTGGCCGGGTCCCAGCGCTCCACGCGGTAACCGGCGAACCGAGCGCAGTCACCGAGGCCCGAGGACTCGGAACAGCCCACGTACAGCTCCGGGTACTGGTCCTCGCGGACCGAGGTGCCGGTCCAGCCGGGCGGCCGGGTGTCGGGCAGGGTGACGGTGATGTCGGCCGTGTTGTACGCGGCGGGACCGGCGTACGGGTCGATGAGCCCGGAGCCGTCCGAGGCGGCCACCCGGTAGACGTGGGCGGCGCCGTCGGGCACCGTCGGGCAGTAGATCTCGGTGGTGGTCAGGGAACTGCCGGTCCAGCAGTTCTCCTCCCAGACCGTCTCCCCGGTGTCCGGGTCGGTGACGCCCTGCCAGACGTGGTACTTCTGCACGTCGTCGTCGGCGGGCGGGGTCCAGGTCAGGTGGACGCCGAGCGGGATGGTCTCGGCGGTCAGGTTCTCCACCGGGGCCGGGCGTTCGGTGTCCGGGGTGGTGGCGGTGGCGGCCGGACCGGGCTGCGAGTCGTGTCCCTGGGGGCCGGTCGTCACCACCCGGTACTCGTAGGTGGTCTCGGACCTGCCGGAGACGTCCCAGCAGACCCCGTTGACCTGCTTGCGGCCGGCGTACGCGGGAGCGTCCGAGTCCGACCAGGTCCAGTACGTCCGCGGCGCTTCCAGCGGCAGGTCGACCGCGTTGTTCGGCTTGCACAGGTCGACGGTGGTGCTCTCGCCGGTGGCCGGGTCGGTGCGGACGAGGCGGTAGGTGAGCAGCGGGCCGTTCCCGTCGTACGCCCACGGGTCGGTGCCGCTCCACTCGACCATCACGCCCTCGCCGAACGGCACGGCGGTGGTGCGGAAGGCGGGGATGGCCTCCGGGCGGGCGGCCGTCTCCAGGGTGATCTCCGTGGGGGCGGCGGCGTTGCCCTTGGCGTCCACCGCGCGCACGGCGTAGCGGTAGGAACCGCTCACGGCGGCCAGTTGGCGCGGCACGATGTCGGTGCCGTCGGTGGTGCCCGGTACGGGCAGGGCGTCGAGCCAGCCGCCGGTCGCCGGGTCGTACTGGAGGACCTGGTAGGCGGTGGCGCCGTCGACGGGGGACCAGAGCAGGTGCGGGACGCCGGAACGGTACTCGACGCGGGCGTCGGTGACGGCGGACGGCGGGGTCCGGTCGGAGGTGGTGAAGGTGGCGGCGGCCGAATACGGCGACCAGTTGCCGGCGGCGTCGCGGGCCCGGCCGCGGTAGGTGACCTTGGCGCCGTCGGCCGGTGTGCCGGTGTCGCAGAAGGCGCCCTTGGTTCCGGTGGCGACGGTCGTCCAGGCACCGGTGGCCGCGTCCCGCCGCTGGAGCTCGTACAGGGCGATGTCGGCGGCGTTGGCCGCGGTGGTGACCAGTTCCGGGGCCGCGTAGGGCTGGTCGGCCGGGCAGGCGTCCATCTCGACGAACGGTGCGGCGGGCGGGGTCTTGTCCACCGTGGTGACGCCCTGGTCGGCCGTCCCCGGCGACTCGTTGCCCGCCTTGTCGTAGGCGCGGACCTCGTAGTAGTACGTCTCGCCGGTCTTCGGGAGGGTGGTGTCCGTGTACGACGTCGAGGTGGTCGTGGCGAGCGGCTCGGTGGCGTACGAGGTGCCCTTCAGGCGGCGGTGGACGCGGTAGCCGGCGAGGTCCATCTCCTTGTTCTTGGACCAGGTGACCTTGGTCTTGCCGGTGGCCTTGTCGTAGGTCACCTCGGGGGCGGCCGGGGTGAGGGGTTTGACCTTGTCGACGGAGGCGGAGGTCCTCGGTGTGTAGGAGAACTTGACGTTCGCCCTGCCGGTCCAGTTGACGAAGTCGACGCGGAGGGTGTGCTTGCCCTTGGGGACGGTGACGTTCACCGTCTTCTTCCGGGTCGACGACACGTTCTTCCACAGGTCGACCTTGCGGGTGCCGTCGAGGTAGACGCGGATGCCGTCCTGCGCGGAGGCGGCGAAGGAGAACGGGCCGCCGGAGCCGAAGTCGCGGGTGACGGACCAGCGGACGCCGAAGTTGTTGGCCGGCAGTCCCGTGGCCGGTGCCCCGGTGCCCCAGTTCTGGTCGATCGCGGAGTCGCAGTCGGTCTTCTTGGGGGTCCCCGAGAACGTGGTGTTCGCGAAGAACTGCCGCTTGAAGACGGGCGAGGAGCAGCTCACGGCTGCGGAGGCGGGCGCGGCGGCGACGGTGAGCAGTCCGCCCGCGGTGGCGAGCACGACGGCGGTCGAGGCGACGGCCGTGGTCGTGCGTCTGGCTGAGTTCATTCGGTCCTCTGATCGAAAAAACGGAGGCGAGGAGCAGCCTCCGTGATCACGACTCGTGACGATTGGACTTGGTTGTACGGATCTTGTGCGACCGGTTGTGATCATGCAACGGCCGTTGTGTGAAGGAAAGTTGAGGGTCCGGTCGCCTGTGCTTCAGGTCGGCTGCACAGCGTGATGTTGCGATCTCGTTAAGTGGTATCGCTTGACGGGTGGGTGGGTGTGCGCGTTGTCTTTTCAGTCACCTGGGTCGCAAAGCGGCCACCGCGTCCGGAAGGCACCAGAAGTGATCTCCTGCATGCGCCGTATCGCCATATCCGTGGCGGCGTCCACGATGACCGTTTCGCTGACGGCCTGCGGAGCGCTGAACGTGTCGGGCGGCAGTGACGACGCGAGCCCGACCAAGGGCGACGACCTCATGGTGGGGCTGCTGCTCCCGGAGCGGGACAACACCCGCTACGAGGAGTTCGACCGGCCCATCTTCACCAAGAAGGTGGACGCGCTGACCGACGGCCAGGGCATGGTCCAGTACGCCAACGCCGAGGCGAGCGCGAGCAAGCAGGCCACGCAGATGGCGAAGATGGTCGACGACGGGGTCGACGTCATCGTGCTGGACGCGGTCGACTCGCACGCCATCGCGGACAGTGTGAAGAAGGCCAAGGACGCGGGTATCCCGGTGATCGCGTACGACCGGCTGGCCGAGGGCCCGATCGACGCCTACATCTCCTTCGACAACGAGCTGGTGGGCGAGGTCCAGGGGCGCTCCCTGCTGGAGGCGCTCGGCAAGGACGCCGCCGGCGACACCATCGTCATGATGAACGGCTCCTCCACGGACCCCAACGCCCGCCAGTTCAAGGCCGGGGCCCTGACCGAACTGGCCGGGAACGTGCGGGTCGGCGCCGAGTACGACACCGTGGACTGGAAGCCGGAGAACGCCGAGCAGAACATGGCCGAGGCGATCCAGAAGCTCGGCGCGGACCGGATCGCCGGTGTCTACTCCGCCAACGACGGCATGGCGGGCGGCGTCATCGAGGCGCTCAAGGCCGCCGGTGTCACGGAGCTGCCGCCGGTCACCGGGCAGGACGCGGAACTGGAGGCGGTGCAGCGGATCGTCTCCGGGGAGCAGTACATGAGCGTCTACAAGTCCTACCCGCAGGAGGCGGAGAACGCCGCCGAGATGGCCGTGGCCCGGGTGCAGGGCAAGGACATCCAGTTCGACGCGCTCACCACGGACCGGGTGGACAGCCCCACCCACCAGGACATCCCCGCCCAGTTGGTCTCCGTCACCGCCCTGACCGAGAAGAACATCGAGGAGACCGTCGTCGCCGACGGCATCCACAAGGTCTCCGACATCTGCACCGCCGCGTACGAGGCGCGGTGCGCGGAGATCGGCCTGAAGTAGGCCCCTTGTTGCACAGCCGGTCCCGGCCCGCGCATAGTGGCGCTGCGGAGAGCGGGCGGGATGCGGGGGTGGGCTGGGCGATGGCCGGGCACGGGACGGACGGGCATCCACACGGTGCTGACCGACTGTGCGAAGCCGGGGACCGCGTGTACTCCCGGGCCGTGCGGCGGGGCCGGGTGGAGCGCCGGGAGGCCGAGGCGGCGCCCTGTCTGCTGGACCTCGCGCTGCTGCACCCCGACCCCGGCGCCATGGACTGGCTGGTGCCGACCGCCCCGCAGGAGGTCGTGACCCGGCTGCTGCGCGAGGTGTACGACGAGGTCAGCGCCGGTCAGCGGCGGGTGGGGTCGGCGGTGGCCGCCATCGAGCGGTACGCCGCGCTGGGCGGGGGAAGCGGACAGCGGCGGCCGGCGGCGGGGGCCGAGGGCACGGCGATCCGGGTGCTGGACGGGCTGGCCCGCATCCAGGCCGCGATGGACGAGGCGACCCAGGCGTGCACCACCGAGGTGCTGACCGTGCAGCCCGGCGGCATCCGGCGCGAGCACGAACTCTCCGAGGGGCTGCACCGGGCGCTGGCGCTGCGCGGGCGCGGGGTGCGGATGCGCGACCTGTACACGCACGTCGCCCGGCACGGGCAGGGACTGCTCCACTACATGGAGCTGATGGGCGACGCGGTGGAGGCGCGGACGCTGGACGAGGTGATCGACCGGCTGATCCTCTTCGACCGCACGGTGGCGTTCGTACCGGCCAACGCCGAGCGGACGATGGCACTGGAGCTGCGCCACCCGGCGCTGGTGGAGTACCTGGTCACCGTCTTCGAACGGCTGTGGCGCCTCGCGCTGCCGATCACCGCTCCGCTGCCCGACACCGGCATCGAGGGCATCTCGCACCGGGAGCGGTCCATCGCGGCGCTGCTGGCGGAGGGGCACCAGGACGCGGTGATCGCCGAGCGGCTGGGGATCAGCGTGCGCACCTGCCGGGCCCACATCGCCCGGCTGTCGGAGACGCTGGGCGCGGCGAGCCGTACGCAGCTGGGGGTGCGGATCGCCCAGGCGGGACTGGACGGGCCGCCTCGGGCCCGGGTGCCGTAGCGGGGGCGGGGCGGGGCGGGGGTGGCTCGGCTCGGGCCAGGGTGCCCGGGTCCGGGGTGGTCGGTCAGGGGGCCCGGTCGAGGATGCCCGAGCGGGCGATGAGATAGCCGAGCTGGGCGCGGCTGTCGCTGCCCAGGGTGGCGGCGAGCTTGGCGATGTGGACGCGGGCGGTGCGGACGTTCATGCCGAGGCGGTCGGCGATGACGGCGTCGGTGTGCCCCTCCACCAGCAGGGCGGCGACGGCGCGCTGGCGCGGGGTGATGCCGTCCAGGGTGGGCACCTCCTCGGCCTGCGGATACATGGGGACGGCCAGCCGCCACAGGCGGTCGAAGACGGTGACCAGGTACTCCACCAGCGCCGGGTGGCGGATCTCCAGGGCGAGGGTGCGGTCCCCGTTGGCGGGGATGTAGGCCACCGTGCGGTCCACGATGATCAGCCGTTCGGTGACCTCGTCCAGGGTGCGGGCCTGCACGTCGCCGGTGAGCCGCTCGTAACGGGCCAGGACGGTGGGCGCGTACCGCAGGGTGTGCTGGTACAGGGCGCGGATGCGGCCGCCGCGGGCGAGGAAGGCCTGGTCGCGTTCGAGGACGGGTTCGTGCACCTGGGGCGGCGGGCCGATGTGGGCGCTGTGCGGCTGGATGGTCAGCACCTCGGCGGTGGCCTCGGTCATGACCTCGGCGATGGCCCGGCTGATCCGGTCCTTGCCGCTGAGCAGCCGCAGCGCCGGGGAGTCGTCGGCCGGCGCGTCCGGGCCGCCGAGCCGCAGCAGCGGGGCGAAGGTCTCCGCGAGCCGCTCGCCGCGCCGCCGTTCACCGGCGACGCGCTCCTCGGAGGCGCGCAGCAAACGGTGCAGGGCGACGGCCGGGGCCACCGGCTCCAGCCGGTCCGGGGCCGCGACGGCGGGACACAGCAGGCCGGCGTCGAGCAGACACGGCGCCGCGTCGGCCGCCGCGGCCGGGAGCGGGCCGTCGCGCAGCGCGCGGCTGTACAGCTCCAGTCCCGCCGGGCACAGCTCCTCGCCCGCGTGGTCCTCGTGTGCCGTCGCGGTCACGCGTGACTGCCCCCTTGGCGTCAGTGGTCCTGGTTCAGTATCCCGGACTGCGCGATGAGGTAGCCGAGCTGGGCCCGGCTGCCGCTGCCGAGGGCGGCGGCCAGCTTGGCGATGTGGGCCCGGCAGGTGCGGACGTTCATGCCCAGGCGGCGGGCGATGGCCTCGTCGACGTGGCCCTCCACCAGCAGCTTGGCGATGGAGTGCTGGACCTCGGTGATGCCGTCGGGGGCGGTCTCGTAGGGGACGCCGGCGGTGAGCGGGACGGCCCGGCTCCACATGAACTCGAAGACCTTGATGAGGTAGCGGACCAGTCCCGTGTGCCGCAGTTCCAGCGCGGTCTGCCGGTCGTCGCGGATCGGCAGGAAGGCGACCGTCTCGTCGAGGATGATGAGCCGCTCCACCAGTTCGTCGATGGTGCGGTACTCGGCCTTGCCGTTGGCGAACTGCTCCACGTAGGCCAGCCGCTCGGAGTTGTAGCGGGCGGTGTGCTGGTAGAGGGTGCGGATCCGCACCCCGCGTTCGATCAGGGGCTTGTCCCGCTCCAGCGCCTCCAGCAGCCTCTTCTCCGTGCTGCGGGGGCCGCTCGGCTGGATGGTGAGCATCTCGGAGGCGCACTCGGCGGTCGCGAGGTCCAGGGCCGCGTTGATACGGTCCAGTCCCTCCAGCACGGTGATGGAGTGGCCGGAGGAGGTGTCCTGGGCGCTGAGGGTGAGGAACGGCTCGAAGGCCTCGGTGAGGGCGATCGACGCGCGCCGGTGCTCGGAGATCTCGCGTTCGATGGGGGTCAGCCGCTGGGCCAGGGCGACCGACGGGGGCACGGGGCGCAGCCAGTCGGGATCGTCCGGGTCCGGGTGGAGAAGGGCGAACTCCGTCAGGCAGGGCGCGGGCTCCGCGTCCGCCCGCAGGATGCGTCCGCTGCGCAGGGCATTCGCGTACAAACGGCTCCCTGCCTCGCACAGCTCCGTGACCGCATGGGGATGCGTCGGCCTTGTACCTTTTTTACCCATAACTCCACCCCCCAGGGTCATGAACGTGCAGGAACATGATGCACCGTTTGTGTGGCCACGACGTACCTGAATGAGCCATCGTCTTATCCGACGGGGGAGTGAGGGGACCTTCAAGTGAGGACGAAGCCAACTATGCGTAAGAGAATGCTTCGCTCGGTGCTTGTTGCCGCCTTCTCCGCCGTTGCGGCCTTGGGAACAGTGGCCGGCCTCTACGGCGTGCAGGGCGACACGCACGAGACGGGCGGCGGACGGACCGTTGTCGCCGTGGCCGTCGGCGACGAGGTGCCGTCGTACCTCCCGGCGGACAGCAAGTGGGACTGATACGCATGTCCACCCCACCCGACGACCGCTCCTTCCGGCGCGAGATGGCGACCGCCTACCGCTCCGGCTGGCACTTCATCGACCTGGTCACCGCCATCCCCCACAGCGGTGACTCCCTGATGGTGACCGTGTTCGGCGAACCGGTCGTCGTCACCCGGGACGATGACGACGACGTCCGGGCGTACCGGTGTCTGCGGCGGCCCCGGGGGGCGCCGCAGCCCGTGCGGTGTGCCATCCGGTACGGAATGATCTTTGTGAACCTGGACCAACGAGACCATCGGCTGGTGGAACCGGAATCCCCCACCTCACGGACCATCTCAGCCACCCCCCGCAGTGCCTGACGCGATTCCCCCGTCGTAAAAGATCGCTCAGGCGCTTCCCCCCGCAGCGGCGTCACCGTGACCTGAACACGGTGACGCCGCTGCAGTTTTTCGTGTTTTACGGGTACGTGTCCCGGGCCGCCCGGCCTCACCCGTTCCCCAGCGCGCGCTCCACCGCGATCTCGATCACCACCCGGGTCGGATTCGGCCGGGGCGGCCGGTACCGCTCCGTGTAGCGCCGCTCGGCCTCGGCGACCGCCTCCGGGCCGGTCCGTACGAAGGCCCGCCCCTCCAGCGTGGACCAGCGCCGGCCGTCCACCTGGCACACCGCGGCGCGGGCGCCCTCCGCCCCCGCGGCCAGCACGTACCGCGCCTTCGCGCTCGCCCGGTCCGTGATCACCCGCACCACGCGCGCCCGCGGGTCGTAGGTCGCGCCGACCGGGACGACGTGCGGGGAGCCGTCCGGGCGGAGCGTGGTCAGGGTGCACAGGTGGCGTTCCCGCCAGAAATCGAGGTCGATGGGGAAGTCCACGGAGAGGTCCATGGACGGGAACCTATCCGGGCTGCCGGGCACTCGTTCCCCGTGGTGCTCCCGCCCGCGACTTGAGTGGAATAGACTCAACTTTGTGTACGTTGCTTGAGTCAGCACCACCGCCGTCGACAAGGCTTGAGACTGGCACCAGGAGGAGAACCCGAACGTGGACGCCGAGCTGACCAACCGGAGCCGGGACGCGATCAACGCGGCCAGCAACCGGGCCGTGACCGAGGGACACCCGGACCTCACCCCCGCCCACCTGCTCCTCGCCCTGCTCCAGGGCCAGGAGAACGAGAACATCACCGACCTGCTGGCGGCCGTCGAGGCCGACCAGGCCGCCGTCCGCACCGGCGCCGAGCGGGTGCTCGCCGGGCTGCCCAGCGTGACCGGGTCCACGGTCGCCCCGCCCCAGCCCAGCCGTGAGATGCTCGCGGTCGTCGCCGACGCCCAGACACGGGCCAAGGACCTCGGCGACGAGTACCTCTCCACCGAACACCTCCTGATCGGCATCGCCGCCAAGGGCGGGGCGGCCGGTGAGGTGCTCCAGGGGCAGGGGGCCACCGCCAAGAAGCTGCAGGAGGCCTTCCAGAAGGCGAGGGGAGGGCGCCGGGTGACCACCGCGGACCCGGAGGGCCAGTACAAGGCGCTGGAGAAGTTCGGCACGGACTTCACGGCCGCCGCACGGGACGGCAAGCTGGACCCGGTCATCGGCCGGGACACCGAGATCCGGCGGGTGGTGCAGGTGCTGTCCCGCCGTACGAAGAACAACCCGGTGCTGATCGGTGAGCCGGGCGTCGGCAAGACCGCCGTCGTGGAGGGGCTCGCCCAGCGGATCGTGAAGGGGGACGTGCCCGAGTCGCTGAAGAACAAGCGGCTGGTCGCGCTCGACCTCGGCGCGATGGTGGCGGGCGCCAAGTACCGCGGCGAGTTCGAGGAGCGGCTCAAGACCGTCCTGGCCGAGATCAAGGACTCCGACGGCCAGATCATCACCTTCATCGACGAGCTGCACACGGTCGTCGGCGCGGGCGCCGGCGGCGACTCCGCGATGGACGCGGGCAACATGCTCAAGCCGATGCTGGCCCGCGGCGAACTGCGCATGGTCGGCGCCACCACGCTCGACGAGTACCGCGAGCGCATCGAGAAGGACCCCGCGCTGGAGCGCCGCTTCCAGCAGGTCCTGGTGGCGGAACCGTCCGTCGAGGACTCCATCGCGATCCTGCGCGGACTCAAGGGCCGCTACGAGGCCCACCACAAGGTCCAGATCGCCGACAGCGCGCTGGTGGCCGCGGCCACCCTCTCCGACCGGTACATCACCTCCCGCTTCCTGCCCGACAAGGCCATCGACCTGGTCGACGAGGCGGCCTCCCGCCTCCGCATGGAGATCGACTCGTCCCCCGTGGAGATCGACGAACTCCAGCGCGCCGTCGACCGGTTGAAGATGGAGGAGCTGGCGATCGGCAAGGAGACCGACGCCGCCTCCCTCCAGCGGCTGGAGAAGCTCCGCCGCGACCTCGCCGACAAGGAGGAGGAGCTGCGCGGCCTCAACGCCCGCTGGGAGAAGGAGAAGCAGTCCCTCAACCGGGTCGGTGAGCTGAAGGAGAAGCTCGACGAACTGCGCGGGCAGGCCGAACGGGCCCAGCGCGACGGCGACTTCGACACCGCGTCCAAGCTGCTGTACGGCGAGATCCCCAACGTGGAACGGGACCTGGAGGCCGCCTCCGAGGCCGAGGAAGAGGTCGCGCAGGACACCATGGTCAAGGAGGAGGTCGGCGCCGACGACATCGCCGACGTCGTCGCCGCCTGGACCGGCATCCCCGCCGGGCGCCTGCTGGAGGGCGAGACGCAGAAGCTGCTGCGCATGGAGGACGAGCTGGGCAAGCGGCTCATCGGCCAGACGGAGGCGGTCCGCGCGGTCTCGGACGCGGTACGGCGCTCCCGGGCCGGCATCGCCGACCCCGACCGCCCCACCGGCTCCTTCCTCTTCCTCGGCCCGACCGGCGTCGGCAAGACCGAGCTGGCCAAGGCGCTCGCGGACTTCCTCTTCGACGACGAGCGGGCGATGGTCCGCATCGACATGTCGGAGTACAGCGAGAAGCACAGCGTGGCCCGCCTGGTCGGCGCGCCCCCCGGCTACGTCGGCTACGAGGAGGGCGGCCAGCTCACCGAGGCGGTCCGCCGCCGCCCGTACAGCGTGGTCCTGCTGGACGAGGTGGAGAAGGCCCACCCCGAGGTCTTCGACATCCTGCTCCAGGTACTGGACGACGGACGGCTGACCGACGGCCAGGGCCGGACCGTCGACTTCCGCAACACCATCCTGGTGCTCACCTCCAACCTGGGCAGCCAGTTCCTGGTCGACCCGGTCACCACCGAGGCGGAGAAGAAGGAACAGGTCCTGGAGGTCGTCCGGGCCTCCTTCAAGCCGGAGTTCCTCAACCGCCTCGACGACCTGGTCGTCTTCTCGGCGCTCACCAAGGCCGAGCTGAGCCGCATCGCCCGCCTCCAGATCGACGCGCTGTCGCGGCGCCTGGCCGAGCGGCGGCTCACCCTGGAGATCACCGAAGAGGCCCTGGAGTGGCTCGCGGACGAGGGCAACGACCCGGCCTACGGCGCGCGCCCGCTGCGGCGCCTGGTCCAGACGGCCATCGGCGACCGGCTGGCCCGGGAGATCCTGTCCGGGGAGATCAAGGACGGGGACGCGGTACGGGTGGACCGGTTCGGCGACGACCTGATCGTGGGACCGGCGTCGGGCAAGACGCTCTGACGGACGGCGCCGGGCAGGGCCCTCCCCGCACCGCGGGGAGGGCCCTCACACCGTGAACGCCGAGAAGCGCACCAGCGCGGTACCGGTGCCGTCCTCGGCCACCACGCCGATCTGCACGGCGTCGGCCTCCACACCGTCCGGCAGCCCCTGCCCGGGGCCCAGATCCAGACACAGATCCGCCTCCCGCTCCGTGCCCTGGTCCGCGGCGTAGGCCGGGCAGGACTCCGTCCCGGGCGCCGGAGCGGCCGGGTAGGTGTGCGCGAGCCAGCCGCGCACGTCCGCACGCGGCATCCGGAACTCGGCCCGGTAGGCCAGGTCCAGCCCGACGAACTCCTCGCAGGCCCCGACGGTCCGGGCGCCGGACGGCAGCGCCGCCCCGCCGAAGGCCAGGGCCCGGGCGCAGCCGGTCTCCCGCACCGCGCCCCGGTCCTGCCGGTCGTCGCCGTCGGACAGGACGAACCACAGGAAGCCGACGAGGAACGGCAGCAGGGCCAGCGCGGGCACCGCGGCGATCGCCGCGACCAGCCACCACCGGGTCCGCCCCGCCGTCGTCCCCGTCCCCACCGCGCCTCCCCGACCGGCCGGATCATGTCAGCCCTAGGCTGACAGGCCCCGCGGAGGGTTGCCACCCCCCTCCCCGCATGGGAGAGGATGGCGGAATCCGTACGAAGGGAAAATCACGGTGAGCATCGACCCGTCCTCGATTCCGAACTTCGGGGGCAAGCCCGAGCCGCAGCCCCAGGGCCCGGCGGGCCCCGTGGTCCCGGATCAGGACCTCGTGAAGCAGCTTCTCGACCAGATGGAGCTGAAGTACGTCGTCGACGACGAGGGTGACCTCGCGGCGCCGTGGGAGCAGTTCCGCACGTACTTCATGTTCCGCGGCGAGGGCGACCAGCAGGTCTTCTCGGTGCGGACGTTCTACGACCGGCCGCACGACATCGAGACCAAGGCGCAGCTGCTGGAGTCCGCCGACGACTGGAACCGGCGCACCCTGTGGCCCAAGGTGTACTCCCACACCCACGACGACGGCACGGTCCGCCTGATCGGCGAGGCCCAGATGCTGATCGGCACGGGCGTGAGCCTGGAGCACTTCGTCTCCTCCACGGTCAGCTGGGTGCGCGCCGCCATCGAGTTCGACCGGTGGCTGGTGGAGCAGCTCGGCCTGGAGCAGGAGGTCGACGGGGCGGAGAAGCCCGAGGACGACGACGAGTAGACCTGTCGCACGGGCGGGAGCCCGGTCCGGGGCGTGTCCCCGGGCCGGGCTCCCGTGCGTCGGGCCGGGCTCCCGTGCGTCGGGCCGCCGGTCGCCGCCGCTGTTCCCGATGTTGAGGCGGCGTTCACCCGGAGCGCCCCCGGACGGCCGGACAGTACAGGGGGAGAACCCTGTCCGCCCCGTCCGTGAGGAGCCGTCCCCGCGATGACCTGCGCCGCCCCCGCCGAGGTCCGTACCGCCCCGACGGGCGGCACCGCCGCGCCACCGCGGCGGCACCCCGCCCCACGCCCGGACATCCAGGGACTGCGCGCGGTGGCCGTCGGGCTCGTGGTGCTCTCCCACGCAGGGGTGGCGGGGGTCGCGGGCGGATACGTCGGTGTCGACGTCTTCTTCGTGATCTCCGGGTTCCTCATCACGTCCCTGCTGCTGCGCGAGCTGACCGCCACCGGCCGTGTCTCGCTGCGCGCCTTCTACGCCCGCCGGGCCCTGCGGCTGCTGCCCGCGTCGGCCCTGGTGATCGTCACCACCCTGGCCGGCGCGTGGCTGTTCCTGTCGCCGGCGCGGTTCGCCGAGTACGCGGGCGACGCCCTCGGCAGCGCGCTGTACACGGTCAACTTCCGGCTGGCGGCGGCCGGCACCGACTACCTCGCGCAGACCGCACCGCCCTCGCCGTTCCAGCACTTCTGGTCGCTGGCGGTGGAGGAGCAGTTCTACCTGGTGTGGCCGCTGCTCCTGCTGCTCGGCACGCGCCTGGTGCGCGGCCGGCGCCGGCTGCTCGCGGCCGGGCTCGGGGTGCTGTGCCTGGGGTCGTTCGCGTTCGGCGTGCGGATGACGGACCTCTCGGCGCCCTGGGCGTACTTCTCCTCCCTCACCCGGGCCTGGGAACTGGGCGCCGGCGCCCTGCTCGCGCTGTGCGCGGCCCGGCTGCGGAAGCTGCCCGGCGCCGTCGCGGGCCCGCTGAGCTGGCTCGGCCTGGCCTGCATAGCCCTGGCGGCGGTGGTGTACGACGACGGGACGCCGTTCCCGGGACCGTACGCCCTGCTGCCGGTGCTGGGCGCGGTGCTGGTGCTGGCCGGCGGCTGCGCGCCCGCCCCGCACGGCGCGGGCCGGCTGCTCGGGCGGCGGCCCCTGGTCATGCTCGGCGGGCTCTCCTACGGCTGGTACCTGTGGCACTGGCCGCTGCTGGTCATCGCCCCGGCGGCGCTGGGCCGCACGGACGGCACCGCCGGGGTGCCCCTCGCGCTCGGGCTGTGCGCGGCGGCGCTGGGGCCGGCCTGGCTGACGCTGCGCCTGGTGGAGGACCCGGTGCGCTTCCACCGGGCGCTGGCGGGACGCTCCGGGCGCGGCCTGGCGCTCGGCGCCGCACTGTCGGCGGGGACCGCGGCGCTGGTGCTGACGGCGGCGGCCGTCCCGCCGGCCATCGAGACCGGCCCGCCCGCGCCCCCGCTCGCGCGGGAACTGGCCGCCGCCGCGGACCCCGGGGCCCGGCTGACCGGCCTGCTGACGGCGTCCCCCGGCGTCCTGCCGGGCAACCTCTCCCCGGCGCTGCCCGAGGTGAAGACCAACCGCTCCGCGGTCTACCGGGACGGCTGCCACATCGACCACGGCACCACCCGGGCCACGCCCTGCTTCTACGGCGACCGCACCGCCTCCCGCACGGTCGTGCTCTTCGGCGACTCCCACGCGGCGCAGTGGTTCCCGGCCCTCGACCGGCTCGCGACCGCGCGCGGGTGGCGGCTGGTCTCGCTGACCAAGGCGTCCTGCAAGGCCGCCGAGGTGACCATCGTGCGCCGCGGTGAGCCGTACACCGCCTGCGACACCTGGCGGGCCGACGCCGTCGCGCGGATCGGTGCCCTCCGCCCGGACCTGGTCGTCGTCTCCTCCTCGGACGCGGGCGACCCCGTCCGGCCCGCGGCCGACCTGGCGGGGCAGTGGACCACCGGCCACGCGGACACCTTCCGGCGGCTCGGTGCCTCCGGCGCCCGCGTCGTCGCGCTGCTGGACACGCCGTGGCCGCAGGGCGACCCGGTCGACTGCGCCGCCGCCAACTCCGGGCAGCTGCACGCCTGCGCCGCCCGGCTGCCGGACGCCGTCCGCGACCCCGTCCGGCACACCGCCGTCCGCGCCGCCGCCGACGCGACCGGCGTCCCGGTCGTCGACCCCGCCCCCTGGCTCTGCGCCGCCCGCACCGGCGTCTGCCCCGTGATCGTCGCCGACACCTCCGTCTACCGGGACGACAGCCACCTCTCCGAGGCGTACGCGGAGGCGCTGACACCGGTGCTGGGGGGTGCGCTGGACCGGCTCCTGGACCGGCTCTGAACGGCTCTGAACGGTTCTGAACGGCTCTGACGTACGCCGCTCAAGGCGTACTCGGCCGGCCTCTACACGTGCGGCAGGGCCTTCAGCCGCCGCACCGCGTCCTCCAGGACGGACACCCGCTTGCAGAACGCGAACCGGACGAACGGGGCGCCCTCCTCGCGGTGGTCGTAGAAGACCGCGACGGGGACGGCGACCACGCCGGCGTGTTCCGGCAGGGCGCGGCAGAAGGCGAAGCCGTCCTCGTGGCCCAGGGGGCGGATGTCGGTGGTGACGAAGTACGTGCCGGCGGGGCGGTGGACGCCGAAGCCCGCCTCCGCGAGGCCCGCCGACAGGAGGTCCCGCTTGGTGCGCAGGTCGTCGCGGAAGGCGGTGAAGTAGGAGTCGGGGAGGGCGAGCGCCTCGGCGACCGCGTACTGGAAGGGGCCCGCCGACACGTACGTCAGGTACTGCTTGGCCGAGCGGACCGCCGTGAGCAGGGCGGGGGCGGCGGTGATCCAGCCGACCTTCCAGCCGGTGAAGGAGAAGGTCTTGCCCGCCGAGCTGATGGTGACCGTGCGTTCGCGCATGCCGGGGAAGGACGCCAGCGGGACGTGTTCGGCGTCGTCGTACACCAGGTGTTCGTAGACCTCGTCGGTGACGACCAGGAGGTCGCGCTCGACGGCCAGTTCGGCGATGGCCGCCAGTTCGGGGCGGGTCAGGACGGTGCCCGTCGGGTTGTGCGGGGTGTTGATCAGGAGGAGGCGGGTGCGGTCGGTGACCGCGTCGCGCAGCTCGTCGAGGTCGAGGCGGAAGCGTCCCTCGTGCGGGCGCAGGGTGACCGGGACGCGGGTGCCGCCGGCCATCGCGACGCAGGCCGCGTAGGAGTCGTAGTACGGCTCCAGGGCGATCACCTCGTCGCCGGGTTCCACCAGGGCGAGGAGGGCCGCGGCGATCGCCTCGGTGGCGCCGGCGGTGACCAGGACCTCGGTGTCGGGGTCGTAGGACAGGCCGTACCAGTGCCGCTGGTGGGCGGCGACGGCGGCGCGCAGCTCCGGGACGCCGGGGCCCGGCGGGTACTGGTTGCCGCGTCCGTCGCGCAGGGCCCGTACCGCCGCCTCCCTGACCTCCTCGGGGCCGTCCGTGTCCGGGAAGCCCTGCCCGAGGTTGATCGCGCCGGTCCGTACGGCCAGGGCGGACATCTCGGCGAAGATCGTCGTCCCGAACTCGGCGAGCCGGCGGTTGAGCAGGGGGCGTGCGTGGGAGGTCATCCGGCCATCCTGCGCCGAAGTCCCGGGGTCCTCAACTCACCGGGCGTACGGCCGCGGCCGGCGTGGCGCCGCCCTCCGGCCGGGGGCGGCGCCACGCGAGGGCCGGTCCGGTCCGGGCCGTCGGCTCAGATGCGGTCGTCGGGGTGCGCGCCGGTTCCCGGTCCGCGATGGGTTCCCGGGGTGGGGCGCGTCTTCTGCCGGCGCGGCATGAGACCGAGCAGACCCAGGAGGCCGAGGAGGCCCCACAGGCCCCAGCCGCCTCCGCTGTCGTCGTCGTTGTTGTCGTCCTCCTGCGCCTGCGGCTGCGGTTGGGCGGCTTGCACGGCGACCGTCTGGGACGTCACCGGCACCTGCGCCTGCGCGGTGACCGCGGTGGGCCCCGCGAGGAGAGCGGCGGTCAGAAGAGCACCGATAGTCATGCGACGCATAGTTCCTCCTTGCACGACCCGTGGACGGGGCCCTGACGGGGTCCTGACGGGGTCCTGACGGGGTCCTGACGGGGTCCTGCTACCCATCTCGGGTGAAACCGGGGCATCGCGCAACCCCGGAGGGCGCGGTCGGCCCTCGGGGAGCGCGGCGGCCGGGCCCGCTTGCCGGGGCGGCCCGCCCGTCCCGGTCGTTGGGCCGAACGGGTGAGCCGAGCGTGCCGGGGCCGTCACGGCCACGCCCGCGGGCCCCGTCTCCCGGTGTCCGCGCGGGCCGGGAACGCCGGCCGCGCGTCGACCCTCAGAAGTTGCTCAACTCTGCTTTGGGGTGCGGCGGCCCCGGGCATCTCCGGTGCACGCAACGAGCGGGTCACCCACGGGGGGTTGCTCGACGGGGTTGCTCAACGGAAGGAGGGTGACGTCATGCTCGTCGGCATCATCCTGGCAGTGGTCGTGATCGTGGTCGTCGCGCGGGTCGTGTCCACCTCGCGCCGGAGCACGCGCGCCGGTCGCGCGCGCGGGCGCGGGTACACGTACGGCAGCGGGGGCGTGGCCGTCGGCGGGGCCGACGGCGGTGGCGGTGGCGGCGGTGACGTCAGCTGGTGGGTGGGCGGCGCGGACGGCGGTCCGTCGTCCGACGGCGGTCATTCCGGCGGTCACTCGGGGAGTCACTCGGGGGGTCACTCGGGGGGTGACTCCGGTGGTCACTCGGGGGGTCATTCCTGCGGGGGCGGGTCGTCCTGCGGTGGTGGCGGGGGCGGCGGCTGCGGCGGTGGCGGCGGCTGACACGGGGCAGCCGGGCCTCCGGAGAAGGGGGACCGCGTCTCCTCCCCAGGGGCCCGCACAGGGGTCCCGCACCGAGCGTCCGCCGGGCAGCACGCCCGGCGGACGCTTTCGCATACCGGCGTGCGCCGCACGGGGCGGGGCGCACGCGGGGGTTGAACAGGTGAGCTGGTGAGCCCCCTGAGGGATGGAAATACCACGAACTTGGGTAAAAACGCTGTGGCGCCGCCACTGTCCATGATTCTCTCTCATTCGCCCAAGCAGCCTCTCGGGCGTCCTGCGGCCCCCTCCTGACCGGTCGACCGGGCGGTGACAGGGCCGCACCCCCCGGCGCGGCCGGGATGCGCGGGACCCTGCCCCTTCCTCCCCTGTGTGCTTGCGGAGCCCATCCATGCTCACGACCCTGAACACCGCCTACACCGACACGCGCGCGGCCGACCTCGCCTGGGCCCTCGGGCGGGAACCGCTGCCGGCCCTGGCCACCCTCGAAGTCGAACTGGCGGACAGCAATGTCGAGTTGAGACTTCTCGGCGCCTCCCACCAGGTACTCCTGGAGGAGGGGCGGGGCATCTGCTCGGAGACGGTCGCGTGCATCCCCGGCAGCAGGACCCCGCTGCCGCTGGGCGTCGCCAAGCGGGTGGGCGACTGGGAGTACGAGTTCGCCGCCCATGTGGAGCTGCTGTCGCCCGACGCGTTCGCGGGCCGCGCCCAGGAACTGCTCGCCCTGGTCTCCGACCATCCGCACGGACTCGTCGGCGTCTTCCCGGGCAGCCCGTACGCGTTCACGGCGCTGCTGGTGCAGGGGCAGGTGGGCCAGGTGTCCTGGCGCACCTGGCACGCCTATCCGCAGGAGGGCCGTCTGGTGGCCACCCGGACCAGGGTCGGGGTCTGCGCCGAGGCGGCCCGGCCCGGCCGTCCGGGCGGGGGTGGCCGCCCCGGCGCGTGCTGCTGTCCGGCCGTTCCGGTGTCCGCGCCGGATAAACCCGGAATCCCCGCCAGGAGGGGCAGTTCCACACGTGTGGGTGACGAAGCGTAGTGCTGAAGTAACGTAACGTCACAATCGTGATCGAACCGCACGTGCCCGCTCCGCCCGGCTCCCCGCCGCCCTGGGGCGGCCCGGGCGGCCGGGGCCGCCACCGCGTCGCCGCACCGCCCGTCGACGCGCCGCCCGCCCCCGCGCCGCCCCTGCCCGTGCGGCCGGGGACCGGGCGGTTCCTGGTCCTGGCCGGCGTCTTCGTCTGCGCCGCCTGCGGGCTGGTGTACGAACTCGAACTGGTCGCCGTCGCCTCCTATTTGACCGGCGACTCGGTCACCCAGGCGTCCATCGTCCTGTCGGTCATGGTGTTCGCGATGGGCATCGGCTCGCTCGTCGCCAAGCGGCTGCGCCGGCTGGGCGCGGCCGGCTTCGGCGCGGTCGAGGCCGCCCTGGCCCTCGTCGGCGGGTGCAGCGCCATGATGCTGTACGCCGTGTTCGCCTGGACCGGCGACTGGGGCGGCCTGTGGGCCGACGCGCCCCGCGTCCTGCTGGTCGCCTTCTCGCTCACCATCGGCGTGCTGATCGGCGCCGAGGTGCCGCTGCTGATGGAGCTGATCCAGCGCATCCGCCGCCAGGACGTGGGCGGCGCCGTCGCCGACCTGTTCGCCGCGGACTACACCGGATCGCTCATCGGCGGGCTGGCCTTCCCCTTCCTCCTCCTGCCGTTCCTCGGCCAGTTGACGGGCGCCCTGGTCACCGGGACCGTCAACGCCGTGGTCGGCGCCGCGCTGGTGCTCGGGCTGTTCCGGCGCGACCTGACCGGCCGGGCCCGCCGGCTGCTGCTGACCGCCAACGTCGTCGTCATCGCCGTCCTCGCCACCACCGCCGTCCTCGCCGACGACTTCGAACGGGCCGCCCGGCGCGCCATGTACGGCCAGGATGTCCGGGTGGCCGTGCGCACCGACGTCCAGGAGGTCGTCCTCCTCGGCGACGCCGACGGCCGCCCCCTCGACCTCTTCCTGGACGGCCGGCTCAGGGTCACCGGCGGGGACGAACGCCGCTACCACGAGGCGCTGGTCCACCCCGCCATGACCGGCCCGCACGCCCGCGTGCTGATCCTCGGCGGCGGTGACGGACTCGCCGCCCGGGAGGTGCTGCGCCACCCGGGGGTGCGGCGGGTGGAGATCGTCGAGGTGGACGCGGAGCTGACCCGGCTGGCCCGCCGCGACCCCGGCCTGTCCGCGCTCAACGAGCACTCCTACGCCGACCCCCGCGTCCGCGTGACGACGGACGACGCCTTCCACCGGCTGCGCCGGGCGCCCGTCGCGGCGTACGACGTGGTGATCTCGGACCTGCCCGACCCGGGCGTCACCGCGGGCACCAAGCTGTACTCGCAGGAGTTCTACGGCCTCGCCCGCCGGGTGCTGGCGCCCGGCGGGCGGCTGGTGGTGCACGCCGGGCCGTTCGCCGCGCGCACCCGGGTGTTCCGCACCGTGGAGTCGACCCTGCGCGCGGCCGGGCTGCGGACCGCCGCCTACCGGGTCACCGGGTCCCCCGCCGGTGACTGGGGCTTCCTCCTCGCCGCGCGCACGCCACCGGTCCTCCGCCTCGACCCGCACGGTCCGCGGCCGGTCACCCTGACCCCCCGCTCGCTGGCCCGCGCCGCCCGCGCGGCGGCCGGTACGCCTGGGCTGCCGCCGGCTTCGACGCTGGTGCATCCGCGGTACTGACCCGGCGCCTGGTGGCGGCGTTCACTCGTACGGCGTACGCGGCGTCGGCGTACGCGGGTCCGCCGCCCGGCTGTTCACCGGCTAGGCCACGGTCGCTCAACCGGGCGGCGGCCGAGCTCGGGCCGGCCGGGCGGGCCCAGGCAGCGGGTGAGTTCCCGCCGGCCGGGCGTGTTCCCGCCGCCCGCTGGGTAGGCTCGGCTGACATGGAGCATGAGGTGTTCGTTCCGGTTCCGGCCGAGCGGCTCAGGGAGGCGCTGGCCGACCCCGCCCGGGTCGCCGGTGCGGTGCCCGGGCTCCAGCAGGAGGCCGGCGCCGAGCCCGTCACGGGCCGGCTGAAGATCCGCGTCGGCAGCCACTCCGTCACCTACCGCGGCACGGTGCGGTTCACCGCGCGGGACGACGGCACGTACGCGGCCGAGGGCGAGGCCGTCGAGGCGCGCGGCACGGGCACGGTGACGGTGGCGCTGACGGTGCGGGTCGCCCGTGCGGGCGGCGGTGGGGATGCCGGTGCGGGCGGTGGTGCGGGCGGTGGTGCGGGCGGCGGCGCGGACGGTGGTGCGGGCGGTGGTGCCACGCTGACGTTCGCCGGGACGGCGACCGTGACCGGGCGCCTCACCGAACTGCCGCCGGACGCGGTGACCGCGGCGGTGACGCGGCTGCTGACCCGGTTCGGGGAGAACCTGGGCCTGGCGGCACAGCGGGACGAGCCGGCCCCTTCCGTTTCCGGGACCGAGGTCTCCTCGGAACCCGAGAGGGAGGGGACGGCCGACCGACCTCCCGCCGCCGAGCCTCCGGCCCCCGAGCCGCCTGCCGCCGACCAGCTCCCCACCGCCACCGACGAGCCGCCCACCGCCGGGCCCTCCGCCGAACCCCCCACCGCCGAGCCCTCTGCCGGGCCCACCGCCGCCGAGCCCTCCGCCGGGCCCACCGCCGAACGTCCCACCGCCGAGCCCTCCGCCGGGCCCTCCGCCGAACCCCCCACCACCGAGCCCTCCGCCGAACCCCCCACCGCCAAGTCCTCCGCCGAGCCCCCCACCGCCGAACCCCCCACCGCCGAGCCCCCCACCGGCTCCTCCCCCGAGCCCCCCGCCGCCGAACCCCCCACCGCCGAGCCCCCCACCGGCTCCTCCCCCGAGCCCCCCGCCGCCCCCCTCCCCGACCCCCCCGCCGAAGCCGCCCACGCCCGCCGCACGATGATCGGCCGCAGTGCCGAGGAGGTCGACCACGCCCCGCCCCGCGGCCGGTACGCCCCCGTGCCCGCGCCGCAGGCCGCCGCCTCCGGTACCCCGCTGCGCTGGGCCGCCCCCGCCGCCGCGCTGGTCGTCGCCTCGGCCATCGTGGTCGGCCGCGCCCTGCGCCGGCGCCGCTGAGGCGGGGCACGCCCGCCCAGTAGGGTCGGAACGTGAGTAACGAAGAGATCACTCTGACCGCCGGCGGCGCGGAGGCGACCGTACGGCCCGGCAACGGCGGCCGGATCGGCTCGCTGCGCGTCGACGGTGTGGAACTGCTCCGCCAGGGCGACCGCTACGGCTGCTTCCCGATGGCCCCCTGGGTCGGCCGCATCCGCGACGGCCGCTTCCGGGACGGCGCCACCGTCCACCAGATGCCGCTGAACTCCCCGCCGCACGCCATCCACGGCCCCGCCCGCGACGGCGCCTGGACCACCGCCCGCGCCACCGCCGACGAGGCGGTCATCACGTACGACCTCGGCGACCCCTGGCCCTACCCGGCCCGCCTCACCCAGGTCGTCGCGCTGGCGCCCGACGCGCTGACGCTCACCCTGGCCATCGAGACGTACGGCTCCTCCTTCCCGGCGCAGCTCGGCTGGCACCCGTGGTTCAACCGGACCCTCGGCGACAGCGACGGCGTCCGGATCGCCTTCGACGCGGCCTGGCAGGAGGAGCGCGGCGCCGACCACCTCCCCACCGGCCAGCGGATCGACCCCCGCCCCGGCCCCTGGGACGACTGCTTCGGCATGCCCGACGGCGTCGACGTCACCCTCACCTGGCCCGAGCGGCTGGAGCTGAAGGTGGCCAGCCGGGAGGAGTGGGTCGTCGTGTACGACGAGCAGGAGGCCGCCGTGTGTGTGGAGCCGCAGACCGGGCCGCCCAACGGGCTGAACACCCTCCCGCGCCTGGTCACGCCCCTGGAGCCGCTGGAGGCGACGACGACCTGGAGCTGGCGGCGCCTTTAAGCTGGCCCCATGAGTGACGTACGCGGCGCGCTGCTGCAGCAGATCAAGGACAAGGCCGTGGTGCACGGCAAGGTGACGCTCTCCTCCGGCCTGGAGGCGGACTACTACGTCGACCTGCGCCGCGTCACCCTGGACGGCGAGGCCGCGCCGCTGGTCGGGCAGGTGCTCCTGGACCTGACCGCCGACCTGGAGTTCGACGCGGTGGGCGGGCTCACCATGGGCGCCGACCCGGTCGCCGCGAGCATGCTGCACGCCGCCGCCGCGCGCGGGCAGCGCCTCGACGCGTTCGTGGTCCGCAAGGCCGCCAAGGCGCACGGCATGCAGCGCCGCGTCGAGGGCCCGGACATCGCCGGCCGCCGCGTCCTGGTGGTCGAGGACACCTCCACCACCGGCGGCTCCCCGCTCACCGCGGTCGAGGCGGTGCGGGAGGCCGGTGCCGAGGTGGTCGCGGTGGCCACCATCGTCGACCGGGCGACCGGTGCCGCCGAGAAGATCCAGGAGGGGGCGGGTGTGCCGTACCGCTACGCCTTCTCCAAGGACGAGCTGGGCCTGGACTGAGCCGTCTGGGAAGATGGGGCCGACAATGACGTCGCCCCCAGGTCAGGGCCGTAAGCACGCACGCACGACACAGCCCACCCGCACATATCAAGGAGCGGACTCATGCCCATCGCAACTCCCGAGGTCTACAACGAGATGCTGGACCGGGCGAAGGCGGGGAAGTTCGCCTACCCGGCCATCAACGTGACCTCCTCCCAGACGCTGCACGCGGCCCTGCGCGGTTTCGCGGAGGCGGAGAGCGACGGCATCGTCCAGATCTCCACCGGCGGCGCCGAGTTCCTGGGCGGCCAGCACAACAAGGACATGGTGACCGGCGCGGTCGCGCTGGCCGAGTTCGCGCACATCGTCGCCGAGAAGTACGACGTGAACATCGCGCTGCACACCGACCACTGTCCCAAGGACAAGCTGGACACGTACGTGCGTCCGCTGCTCGCGCTCTCCGCCAAGCGCGTCCAGGCCGGTATGGGCCCGCTGTTCCAGTCCCACATGTGGGACGGCTCCGCCGAGACCCTGGCCGACAACCTCTCCATCGCCACCGAGCTGCTGGAGCAGGCCCGCGCCGCCAAGATCATCCTTGAGGTCGAGATCACCCCGACCGGCGGCGAGGAGGACGGCGTCTCGCACGAGATCAACGACTCCCTCTACACCACGGTCGACGACGCCCTGCGCACCGCCGAGGCCCTGGGCCTGGGCGAGAAGGGCCGCTACCTGCTCGCCGCGTCCTTCGGCAACGTGCACGGCGTGTACAAGCCGGGCAACGTCGTCCTCCGCCCCGACCTGCTGAAGGAGCTGAACGAGGGCGTCGCCGCCAAGTACGGTCAGCCCGCCGGCGCCAAGCCCTTCGACTTCGTCTTCCACGGCGGCTCCGGCTCCACCGCCGAGGAGATCGCCACCGCGCTCGACAACGGCGTGGTCAAGATGAACCTCGACACCGACACCCAGTACGCCTTCACGCGTCCGGTCGCCGGTCACATGTTCGCCAACTACGACGGCGTCCTGAAGGTCGACGGCGAGGTCGGCAACAAGAAGACCTACGACCCGCGCACCTGGGGCAAGCTGGCCGAGGCCGGCATGGCCGCGCGCGTCGTGGAGGCCTGCGGCCACCTGCGTTCCGCGGGCACCCGCATCAAGTAACGCCTCGCGTACGACGGGCCCGGCACCCTCGCGGTGCCGGGCCCTCGGCATGCCGCAGACTGGACCGCATGGCCATTCACGAGAACCTGCTCGGGGGACCGCCCCCGACCCGCCTCCCCGACGACCCCGAGCCGCGCGAGCTGCTCGCCGCCGGCACCTCGCCCGCCGAGGTCGCCGCCCGGTACCCGACGTCCTCGCTGGCCTGGGCGCAGCTCGCCGACGACGCCTTCGAGCGGGGCGGCGTGGTCGAGTCGTACGCGTACGCCCGGACCGGCTACCACCGGGGCCTGGACGCCCTGCGCCGCAACGGCTGGAAGGGCCACGGGCCCGTGCCGTGGGAGCACGAGCCGAACCGCGGCTTCCTGCGCGCCCTGCACGCCCTCGCCCGCGCCGCGCAGGCGATCGGCGAGAAGGAGGAGTACGAGCGCTGCTCGCAGTTCCTGCGCGACTCCTCGCAGGAGGCGGCCGACGTCCTCGGCTGACCCCGCGCCGATCCCTTTCGGGCCCGTCCCCAGGGGCGGGCCTTGCGCGTACCTGGGACGATTGCGGAAGATGCTGGTTCGGGGACCGGGGCCCCGTGCCGGTAACGGCAGGGCGGACCGCTACCCGGAGTGCCATCAGGAGACAGAAATGTCCCACGACGCCCCGAACCTCGACTTCGCGGGCAGCACGCCGTACGAGGACTATGTCAAGGCGGACGTGCTCACCCACCTCCAGCACACCCTCTCCGACGACCCCGGAGAGATGGTCTTCCTGGTCACCACCCAGGTCATGGAGCTGTGGTTCACCGTCATCGTCCACGAGTGGGAGACCGCGGCCCGCGCCCTGCGCGAGGACCGCACCGACGTGGCGAAGGACGCCCTGAAGCGCTCGGTACGGGAACTGGAGGCGCTGAACGCCTCCTGGAAGCCCCTCGCGGGGCTCACCCCGGCGCAGTTCAACTCGTACCGCGGCGCCCTCGGCGAGGGGTCCGGCTTCCAGTCGGCCATGTACCGCCGGATGGAGTTCCTGCTCGGTGACAAGTCCGCGTCCATGCTCGTCCCGCACCGCGGCACCCCCCGCGTCCACGCCGAGCTGGAGAAGGCGCTGCACGAGCCGAGCCTGTACGACGAGGCGGTCCGGCTGCTGGCGCGGCGCGGACACGAGATCCCGGAAGCGGTACTGCGCCGGGACGTCTCCCGGCCCTACGAGCCGTCGCCCGAGGTCGAGGCCGCCTGGGCGGCGGTGTACGCCGGGGACCAGGACGGCGAGCTGGTGCGGCTCGGCGAGGCGCTCAGCGATGTCGCCGAGCTGGTGTGGCGCTGGCGCAACGACCACCTGGTCGCCACCCGCCGCGCGATGGGCGCCAAGACCGGCACCGGCGGCTCCGCCGGGGTGGCCTGGCTGGAGAAGCGGGCCCGCAAGAACGTGTTCCCCGAGCTGTGGACGGCGAGGTCGTATGTCTGAGCTGATGAGCGCCGCGCAGGAACGGGACGCGGCGGACGGGCTGGCCGGGCTGCGGGAGCGGTTCGTCCTCGGTGACGACGTGGTCTACCTGGACGGCAACTCGCTGGGCGCGCTGCCCGCGCACGTGCCGGGCCGCGTCGACGACGTCGTACGGCGGCAGTGGGGCGAGCTGCGCATCCGGTCCTGGGAGGAGAGCGGCTGGTGGACCGCGCCCGAGCGGGTCGGCGACCGGATCGCCCCGCTGGTCGGGGCGGCGCCCGGACAGGTCGTGGTCGGTGACTCCACCAGCGTCAACGTCTTCAAGGCGGTCGTGGCGGCGGTGCGGATGGCGGGGGAGGGGCGGGACGAGATCCTCGTCGACGCCTCCACCTTCCCCACCGACGGGTACATCGCCCGGTCGGCGGCCCGGATGACGGGGTGCGCGCTGCGGCCGGTGACCCCGGCCGAGGTGCCCGCGGCGCTCGGTGACCGCACCGCCGTCGTGCTGCTCAACCACGTCGACTACCGCACCGGCCGGCTGCACGACCTGCCCGGACTCACCGCCGCCGTGCACGCGGCGGGGGCGTACGCCGTGTGGGACCTGTGCCACAGCGCGGGCGCGCTGCCGGTCGGGCTGGACGAGCACGGCGTCGACCTGGCCGTCGGCTGCACGTACAAGTACCTGAACGGCGGCCCGGGTTCGCCCGCGTACCTGTATGTGCGCGAGGAGGTGCAGGACCGCTTCGACTCGCCGCTGCCGGGGTGGAACTCGCACGCCGAGCCGTTCGGGATGGCCTCCGCGTACACCCCGGCCGCCGGCGTGGTGCGCGGGCGGGTCGGTACGCCGGACATCCTGTCGCTGCTCGCGCTGGAGGCGGCGCTCGACGTGTGGGAGACCGTGTCCGTGGCTCAGGTGCGGGCCAAGTCGCTGGCGCTGACCGACTTCTTCCTGCGCTGCGTCGAGGAGTACGTGCCGGGCGGCCGGGTCGAGAACCTGACGCCGGTCGCGCACGCCGAGCGGGGCAGCCAGGTGGCGCTGCGCTGCGACGGCGCCGGGGACGTGATGAAGGCGCTGATCGGGCGCGGGGTGGTCGGTGACTTCCGGCACCCGGACGTCCTGCGGTTCGGCTTCACGCCGCTGTACGTCGGGTTCGCGGACGTGGAGCGGGCGGCGCGGGTGCTGGGCGAGGTCGTCGCGGGGAGCGGTCACCCTCACCCTGCGTGACAACCCCTTGTTCACGCACGTCACGGGCCTGATAGCGTCCGGCCAACACCGTTACGCCGCTGAGAGGTTGGAGCATGCCGGAGACCACTGCGGGCAACGACGCGGAGGAGAGGTCCGCCTTCTCGCACCCGGCGGTCGATCCCGACAGCAGCGCCGCGTACGGCGGCCTGCCCGACCAGGTGATCGACTTCTACGCGCCGCGCGGCCGGGGCGGGCCGGGCGGTCCGGCGCCCGTGGTGGTGGCCCTGCACGGGGGTGCCTGGCGGGCCCCGTACGACCGGCGGCACCTCAGTCCGTTCGCGGCCTTCCTCGCCCGCCGCGGGTTCGCCGTGGCCAGCGTCGAGTACCGGCGGGGCGCGGCGGACCCGGCTGCGGCATCGGCTGCGGCGGGCCCGGCTGTGGCCGGCCGCTGGCCCGACACCTTCGACGACGTGGCCGCGGCCCTCGACGCCCTGCCCGCCCTGGTCAAGGAGCACCTGCCGGACGCCGATCCGCGCCGTACGGTGCTCACCGGGCACTCGGCGGGCGGTCACCTCGCCCTGTGGGCGGCGGCCCGGCACCTGCTGCCCGCCGACGCCCCCTGGCGCACCGACCGGCCCGCGCCGCTGCGCGGTGTCGTCGCCCTCGCCCCGATCGCCGACTTCGCGGTCGCCGACAAGCTGGACGTGTGCGGCGGCGCCGTACGCCAACTCCTGGGCGGGGACGACCACTTCGCGGCCCGCGTGCCGTACGCCGACCCCGCGCTGCTGCTGCCCACCGGCATCGCGACCACCCTCGTGCAGGGCCGTACCGACACGACCGTGCCGCAGGAGGTCTCCGAGGCGTACGCCGACGCGGCGGCCAAGGCCGGGGAGGTGGTGGGCGTGACGCTGCTGGAGGACGTCGGCCACTTCCCGCTGATCGACCCGGCGGCGGACGCGTGCGCGGTGGTGGCGGAGGAGATCGCCCAGCTGGCGTGGTGAGCCCGCCGCCGACCCGTCGTACCTCTCATACCTGGGAGCTACCCGGCAGATGAGCTCTCTGGCGGGACGCCGGTTACCCGTGACGCTCCGTAATTTCCCTTCTGGACGGGCCCGATGGACGGGCCGTCGGGAGGTGAGCGCCCATGACATGGCGGCGAACGACGGGACGGCACCGGGCGCGATGGTGGCGTGGCGGGCTGGCGGTGCTGCTCACCGGCGCCGTCGTCCTCCCCCTCTCCGGCGCCGCCCGGCCCGTGATCCCCGCCCCGGCCCCCACCGGCCTGCCCCCGGTGACGGCGGCGACCCTGGACGCCGCCTACGCCGCCCACCGGGCCGACGCCGCCGAGGCGTCCCGCACCGCCGCCGCCCACGGCGACCGGCACCGGGCGGCGGCCGACCGCGCGCTGGCCGCCCCCGGCAGGCAGCTCCTCGCCTTCGACGGCCGGGGCGCCGGGCTGGCCACGGAGGTCTTCGGCGACCTGGCCCACGCCGACCGGGTCGCCGTCCTGGTGCCGGGCTCCGACACCGGCCTCGACACCTACGGCCGCTTCCGTGCCGCCGCCCTCGCCCTGTATCACCGGCTCGCCCCCGGCCGTACGGCGGTGGTGGCCTGGCTCGGCTACGAGACCCCCGGCACCGTCAGCACGACGGTCGCCACGACCGGCCGCGCCGAGGAGGCGGCGCCCGCGCTGCGCGCCCTCGTCCGCACCCTGCACCGCGTCAGCGGCCCCGGCACGGACGTCTCCCTGCTGTGCCACTCCTACGGCACCGTCGTCTGCGCCCGCGCCGCCCACGGCCTGGCCGTCACGGACATCGCCCTGCTCGGCAGCCCCGGCACCGGCGCCGACACCGCCGCCCGGCTGGGCACGGACGCCCGGGTGTGGGCGGCCCGGGGCGGCGGCGACTGGGTGGCGCACGTCCCGCACCTCAGCGCGGAGCTGTTCGGCACGACCGTCGGCTTCGGCACCGACCCGCTCTCCCCGTCCTTCGGCGCCCGGGTCTTCGCGGCCGGGGACGGCGGCCACAGCGACTACTTCGCCCCGGGCTCCCTCTCCCTGACCAACCTGGCCCGGATCGTCCTGGGCGAGACCGTGCCGGACACGACCACGGAGGTGAAGCGACCGTGACCGCAGCGACCGTGACCGAAGCGACCGCACCGCCCGGACTGTGCGCCCGGATCGACGCCTCCACCCCGGCCGGCCGGGACCGGGCCGTCGACGCCCTGCGGGCCGCCGCGATCCTCGGTGTCGTCCTCGGCCACTGGCTGGTGACGGCCCTGGTCGCCGACGGCGGCGCACTGCGCGCGGCGAGCCCGCTCGGCGAGCTGCCCCAGCTGGCCCCGGTCTCCTGGATCCTCCAGACCCTCGCCGTGTTCTTCCTGGTCGGCGGACATGTCGCCACCCGCGGCCACGCCTCGGCCCGCGCCCGCGGCACCTCCTACCTCCGCTGGCTGCGCATCCGCCTGTCCCGGCTGTTCCGCCCGGTCGGGGCCCTCCTCACCCTGTGGACAGCGATCGCGGCGCTCCTGCTGCTGACCGGCGCGGAGCAGACGACCGTCCACACCCTGGTCAAGCTGGCGCTCTCCCCGCTGTGGTTCCTGCTGGTCTTCGCCGTACTGACCGCCGCCACCCCGCTGCTGGCCCGGCTGCACCCGCTGTGGCCGCTGGCCGTGGTCCTCCACGTCGACCTGCTGCGCTTCGGCCTGGACGCCCCCGACGGGCTCGGCTGGATCAACCTGGCCGCGGGCTGGCTGGTGCCGTACACCCTCGGCGCCGCCTGGACCCGCGGCGAACTGGAACACCCCCGCGCCGGTGTGCTCCTCCTCGTCGGCGGTACGGCGGCCACCGCGGCGCTCGTCGCCTTCGCCGGCTACCCGGCGTCGATGGTCGGCGTCCCCGGTGCCGAGGTGTCCAACCTCGACCCGCCGACGCTGGCCGCCGTCACCTTCGGCCTGGCCCAGTGCGGTCTGGCCCTGCTGCTGCGGGAGCCGCTGCGCCGGGTGATGCGGCGACCGGTGGCCTGGGCGGCGGTGGCGACGGCCAACCTCTCCGCCATGACCGTCTTCCTCTGGCACCAGACGGCGCTGATGGCGACCACGGCCACCGGCCTGTTCGCCGGCCGCCTGCCCGGCCTGCACACCCGCCCCGACGGCCTGGACTGGGTGGCGGCCCGGCTGGCCTGGCTGCCGGTGTTCGCGCTGGTCCTGGCGGGAAGCTGGGCGGTGTTCCGGACCTGGGAACTGCCGCGCCGTACCCGCACGGTGCGCGCCCACCGCCCCCGCCCGTCCCGGACGCCCGGTCCTAAGGTGGACGCGTGACACACGGGGGGAACCGGGTCCGGCACTGGGCGGGAGTGCTGCGCGACGACCTGTGGACCGTACGGGCCGACCCGCTGCCGCCGTCCACCTGGCTGCGCTGGCTGCCGCACGGGATCGTGTGGCTGGCCGCGTTCGCGGTCCTGGCCGGGGGACTGCCGCAGATGCAGGAGCGGGCCGGGCTGGCCTTCGGGTACGCCCTCGCGGTCGCCCTCGGCCAGAGCGGCGCGATGGTCCTCGCCCTGTGGCGGCCGGTCCTGGCGTGGTGGCTGTCGCTGACGGCGACCGTGCTGGGCGGGGTGGCCGTGCACCACATGCTGGTGGCCGAGGGACCGGCGCAGGGGTTCACCTGGCCCTGGACCGTGGCCGGGATGGTCGCCCACCTGTTCGTCCTGCTGTTGCTCGCCCTGCGGGTGCCGGGCCGCGTCGCCGCCGAGGCACTCGCCCTCACGGCGCTGACCACCTATGTCCTCCAGGGACTGTGGGGTGCCCGCGACTACCAGTCCACCGGTGTTCTCACCCTGACCCTGTCGTCGGTCGCCGTGGTGCTCGGCACCGCCCTTCGGGGCCGCCGCGAGGCCCGTACCGCCCTCGCCAGGCAGACCACCCTCACCGCCGAGGAACGTGCCCGCCGCACCCTCCTGGAGGAGCGCAGCCGCATCGCCCGCGAACTGCACGACGTGGTCGCCCACCACATGTCGGTCATCTCCATCCAGGCCCAGGTGGCCCCCCACCTCGTCCAGAACCCCTCGGACGAGCTGAAGGAGAACCTCGCGGGCATACGGGAGAACGCGCTTGAGGCGCTGACCGAACTCCGCCGAGTCCTGGGCGTCCTGCGCTCCGAGCACCCCGACCTGCCGCCGGACGCGGAGCGGGGCCCGGCCCCGCACGCCCCCCAGCCGACCCTCGACCGGCTGGACGCGCTGGTCGCCAACACCAGGGCCGCCGGTCTCACCGTCACCACCGAGGTGACCGGCGGGCGCCGCCCGCTGACGCCCGGCCTGGAGCTGTCGGCGTACCGGATCGTGCAGGAGGCGCTGAGCAACGTCCTGCGGCACGCGCCCGGCGCGCACGCCCGCGTCCACCTCGCCCACCTCCCGCAGGGCCTGCGCGTCGAGGTCACGAACTCCCGCCCCCTCCACACCCCGGCCCCCTCCCCGGGTGCCGGGCACGGGCTGCTCGGCATGCGGGAGCGGGCGGCGATGCTGGGCGGCACCCTCACCGCGCACCCCCTGCCGGACGGCGGCTACCAGGTGACCGCCTTCCTTCCGGCCGACGGCACGAAGCCCTCGGCCGACCCGCACTCCTCCGCCGACCCCGCCACCAAGGACCAGGCATGACCATCCGCGTACTGATCGCCGACGACCAGCAGATGGTCCGCCAGGGTTTCACCGTGCTGCTGAACACCCAGCCCGACATCGAGGTGACCGGCCAGGCGGTGGACGGACTGGACGCGGTGGCCAAGGCCGGCGACATCACCCCGGACGTCGTCCTGATGGACATCCGCATGCCCGACCTGGACGGCATCGAGGCCACCCGCCGCATCACCGCCGCCCACCCCGGCATCCGGGTACTGGTGCTCACCACCTTCGACCTAGACGAGTACGTCTACGAGGCGCTGCGCGCGGGCGCCTCCGGCTTCCTCCTCAAGGACGCCTCCGCCGACCAGCTCGCCGAGGCGGTCCGGGTGGTCGCCGCCGGGGACGCGCTGCTGGCTCCGAACATCACCCGGCGGCTGATCACCGAGTTCTCGCGGCTGGACGGGCGTCCGCGCACCCCGCTGAAGAACCGCGTCGGCGACCTCACCGAACGGGAGACGGAGGTACTGACCCTGATAGCGCAGGGCCTGTCCAACGCGGAGATCGCCGGCCGTCTGGTCGTCGCCGAGCAGACGGTGAAGACCCACGTGGGCCGCATCCTGGTCAAGCTGAACCTGCGCGACCGTACGCAGGCGGCGGTGTTCGCGTACGAGAGCGGGCTGGTGCGGCCGTCGGGATACTAGGGAGCTCTCTGGCTCGGTAGTACTTGAGACGGACCCGGAAGGACCCTTCTCGCTGCGGACGACGGCCCGGTGCGGTGCCCCCTACGGTTCTGTACGTGACCGAGACGACCCAGACACCGCCCTCCACACCAGGCACCCCGGAGGTCCGGCTCGCCGCGAGCGCCCTGCGCGGGCTGCGGCAGGACCTGATCGAGGACGCCTTCGCCTACCGGCCGCTGCCCCGGCGGCGCGTCGACGGCCCGCTGACCCGCCGGCTGCCCGGACGGCTGCGGGAGTACGCGGCATGGGCCCCGCACGCCGTGCTGCTGACGGCCGGGCTGCTGATCATGGCGTTCGCCGCCAGCGAGGTACAGGGTCACGACAACGCGCGGCGGCTGCTGAACGGCGCCCTCGCGCTGATCCCGATCCTGCTGCTCCTGGTCCGCCCCGTCGGTGCCTTCTGGTGCTCACTGATCGCCGCGCCGATCACCGCCCTGTTCGCCGACCGGTGGGACATGTGGCCGTGGGCGCCCGGCAGCTTCGCCTGCCACCTGATCGTGCTGACGGTGGTGGCGCTGCGGACCCGGCCGCGTACGGCGGCGTGGATGTGGGTGCTGACCGCCGTGTACAGCCTGGGCGCGGACACCCTCCTCGGCTGGGACTACTACAACTCCAACAGCGGCCCGCTGCTGGTCGTCGCCGCCCTGGTCCTGCTGGTGGTCGCCGTGCGGCACGTCCGCCGCGAGGCACGGCAGGAGGTGATCGCCCAGCGGACGGTGACGGCCCACGAACGGTCGCGCCGTACGTTGCTGGAGGAGCGCACCACCATCGCCCGTGAGCTGCACGACGTGGTCGCCCACCACATGTCGGTGGTCGCCATCCAGGCCGAGGCGGCGCCCTACCGGGTGGAGAACCCGCCGGAGGAACTGGAGCGGGCGTTCGCCACGATCCGCGAGAACGCGGTGGCCGCGCTCACCGAACTCCGCCGCGTCCTGGGCGTGGTCCGCGCCGAGGACTACGAGGCCCCGGACGCCCCGCAGCCCACCCTGGCCGACCTGGACGCGCTGCTGGCCAACGTGCGGGACACGGGCCTCGACGTCTCGAAGGCCGTCACCGGCGCGGTGCGCGAACTGCCGCCCGGCGTCGAGCTGTCGGCGTACCGCATCGTCCAGGAGGCGCTGAGCAACACGCTGCGGCACGCGCCGGGCGCCGGCGCCCGGGTGGAGGTGTCCTACGTCCTGGGCGGCCTGGGCCTGCGGGTCGTCAACGGCCCGACGCCCGCGACATCGCTGGTCAAGCCGTCTCCGGGCGCCGGGCACGGGGTGACCGGCATGCGGGAGCGGGTGTCGATGCTGAACGGCGAGATGACGGCCGGCCCGACCGACGAGGGGGGCTACGAGGTGACGGTCTTCCTGCCCGTCCCGGCGACGCGCACGGACGAGGACGACGTATGACCATCCGCGTACTGATCGCCGACGACCAGATGATGGTGCGGGAGGGCTTCTCGGTCCTGCTGAACGCGATGCCGGACATCGAGGTCGCCGGCGAGGCGGTCAACGGCCGCGAGGCGGTCGCCAAGGTCCGCGAACTCGCCCCGGACGTCGTCCTGATGGACATCCGCATGCCGGAACTGAACGGCATCGAGGCGACCCGCGAGATCGTCGCGGCCGACACGACGTCGAAGGTGCTGGTCCTGACCACGTTCGACCTGGACGAGTACGTGTACCAGGCGCTGCGCGCGGGCGCGTCCGGCTTCCTGCTGAAGGACGCGTCGGCCCGCCAACTGGCGGACGGCGTACGGGTGGTGGCGTCCGGCGAGGCACTGCTCGCCCCGTCCGTCACCCGCCGCCTGATCACCGAGTTCTCCAAACTCTCCGAGGCCCCGCGCCTGATGCCCGCGGCCCACGCGGCCTACGGCGACCTGACCGAACGGGAGACGGAGGTACTCGTACTGATCGCGCAGGGCCTGTCCAACTCGGAGATCGCCGCGCGCCTCGTCGTCGCCGAGTCGACCATCAAGACCCACGTCAGCCGCATCCTGGTCAAACTGGGCCTGCGGGACCGCACGCAGGCGGCGGTGTTCGCCTACGAGGCCCGGCTGGTGACGCCGGGGTGACGGACCCTTGGGGCGAAAACTGTGAGCACTTGGCCCTCTGGTGTCATTTGGGTGCTCGGATGAGCGAGGGGGTGACAGGGGAGGGGGAAGTGCTCAGGGTTTTTCGCGGGTGTAGCTCGCACCAGATGTATTTGCCGCGGTTCCCGAACCGGGAGAGGGGCTGCCAGCCCCAGAGGTCGGAGCAGGCCCGGACCAGGGCGAGCCCCCTGCCGTCCTCCTCGTCGGCGCCGGGCACGTCCGTGGCGGCGGGCGGCGGTTCGGGATCCGCGTCCCACGCCCCGATCCGCAACACCCCACCCGCCCAGCGCACCCGCAGCGCGGCCGGCCCCTCGGTGTGCAGCACGGCATTGGTGACCAACTCGGCCGCGAGCAGCTCCGCGACATCGACGAGCCCGATCAGCCCGTGCACGGTGAGGATCAGCCGGAGGGTACGCCGACTGACGGTGACGGCGCGGTGGTCGTTGGGGATGTAGAGGGAGTACTCCCAAGGTTCGATTTCAGGCATGGGTGGGCTCCGTTCGGTGCGTTCGAGGAGAGGCGGGGGCGGTGTCATTGCCGCAACCGTCATGGCAGGACGGTGCGGTGTGCTTCCGGCGCCCCGGTGTTTCGCAGCGTGTGCGTTACGTCACCGACGGTAGGGCAATATTTATTGCCAGGGCAACCGCCTGGCGTAACCTGGCACTCGAAAGAAGGGCGCGCCTACGAGGGGGTTGGATGCCGCTGAGAAGTCACGCCACCAAGCGACAAGTGCGTCTGGGCACCGAGCTCCGACGCCTGCGCGAGGCGGCCGGGCTGAAGGCTCGCGAGGTGGCCGCGTTGCTGAACTCGACTTCTGCCCAGATCAGCCAGATGGAGCTGGGTTTCGCGGGTGTCAGCGAAGTACGGGTGCGGCGGCTCGCGGCGCATTGTGCGTGTACGGACGAGGCGTTGGTCGATGCACTTGTAGCGATGGCGACCGATCGGACGCGTGGCTGGTGGGAGGAGTACCGGGGCGTGCTGCCGCCGGCGTTCATGGACTCTGCGGAAGCCGAGCACCATGCGGCCTACCTCCGGGAGATCGTCATCACCCGCGTCCCGGGGCTGCTTCAGACACCGGACTACGCGCGGGCGGTCTTCAGCTACATGAGGCCGGAGTTGCCTCGGGCGGAAGTGAACCCCAGGGTCGAACACCGGATGCGGCGGCGATCTGTCATCGAGGGGGACCATCCCACCCCGTACGAGGCGATCATCCATGAGGTCGCCCTGCGGCTACGTGTCGCTGACCGTCAGTGCTCGCGTGCGCAACTCCAGCAGATCCTGCACCTGATCGAGCAGGAGCAGGTGACCGTCCGTGTGATCCCTCTCGACCAGGACGGCTTCGCGGGCTCCGGGGCCTCGATGACGTACGTGGGAGGCCCGCTGCCCCGGCTGGACACCTGCCTGCGTGACTCACCCACAGGGGTCGCGTTCATTGATGCCGAGGCTCAGCTCGACCAGTTGCGGGGGCTGCTTCGCACGGTGAAGGGCGCCTCACTGGAACCCTTGGCGTCCCGTGACTTTATCCACCGATTGGCGAAGGAACTCTGATGAACTGGCGCAAGTCCACCTACTCGGACGGCGGTGACGGCGACACCTGCGTCGAGATCGCGGCCCTCGCTGCCCGCATAGCCGTCCGCGATTCCAAGGTTCCGGCCCGAGCCACCCTCTTCTTCCGCACGTCTGCGTTCACTGCTTTCATCGACTCTGTGAAACAAGGAAGGAAGACTTCGTGATCTGGCGTAAGTCCACCTACTCCGGTGGCGGCGACGGTGACGCCTGCGTCCAGATCGCAGCGTCACCCACCCACGTACGCATCCGCGACTCCAAGACCCCGGCCCGAGCCACCCTCTCCGTGCCCCCCCGTTCCTTCGCCGCCTTCACCGAGGCACTCAAACGCGGACCTTGGCCGGAGGCATAAGAGACCATCACGCCATGACGAGCCCTGCCGACTTCCGGGACCAGACCAACTGGGCCAACGGTTACTACGAACTGGCCATAGAGGTCGGGTCGACTGATGATGCCCAGATTCAAGCCGTCCTGAGCGCTCTGTGGTCTGCCGCAGACGTCCACGGGTGCTTTGGACGGAGAGACCGTGAACCTGAGGAACAGGATCCCGTGCCGTGCACAGTCGGGTCACTGACCGAGTTCGGACACCTCCGTGGTCAGGTCCACCTGCCGACGGGTCAACTGGTCGTCTGCGGTTGTGTGGCGATCCGGGGCGGTGATGACAGCGGCGACTGGCTGGACTTCTACGTCCCCGTCGGTGCGCTGGATCAGGCGGGCCTTGCCTACTGGGACGGTCGGCCGTTCTTCAGGTCTGACGTGATGGACGAATGGCTGTCTGCCATCGGAGCCGAAATCTTCGAAAGCGCCTCCTTCAGCCTGGGGGTCATCGGTTTCGAGGTTTCCGGTTGCACCGACTCATCGACGCTGGCGGGCAGGCTGCCGCAGACGCGTGACATCGGATACCTGCTCCCACAAGGCGACGTTCTGCATTATGGCGCCGCGAACACCTGAGCCTTGTCACCCCGGGTGGGCAACGTGAGCCTGCGGACCAGCCGTTGAGAGGACTCGACGCATGTGCGGGCGATGCGGCGGGTGATGCCACGCTCACGTAACCATCGCCGCAGGTGAGAGCAGACGTAGGCGTTGTCGCCGTGGAGCTTGCACGGTTTGCGCCGCCGGGGCCCGCGACGGGAGCGCACCGGCGGTATGCCCGAGGGGATGTGAATACCTCTGGAACTGCCCTCCGGTACCTCCTCCGTCACCGCCGCCGCTCCTAGGCTCGGACTCGGTGACATCACGAGGAAGGACGGGCGAAGCGTGTACGAACACCGAAGGGCCACGAAGACACCGACGGCTCCGCACCCCGCCCCTGGGCGAGGCGCGTCACCCCTGACAGGGATGGCCGCGTTACAGCGCCGCGCGGGAAACGCGGCGGCGACCCGCGTGGTGCAGCGCCAGACGGACCCCCTGAAAGGGCACTACGCCACGAGGCCCAGGGAACACCCCGAGTGGGCGACGTACCAGGCGCTGACGAAGGCCGCCGGCATCCCCGACGACGAGGCCGACGCCGCCTGGCAGCTCCTGCTCGGCGGGGTCGACTCGCAGGGCGCGCTGAACGCCGAGGCCGCGGCGCGGACGAGCGACCGCCAGGCGCAGCGCGAGATACGGGCCACGAACACGTGGTACCAGGAGTCCATCAAGCTCATGACCACGTACCTGCGGCCCGAGACACCCACCATGGCCCTGTGGGCCGGCGGCTTCGACGTCAGCGAGTACGCGCACGGGAAGGGCCACACGCCGCTGGCGAACACCCGGATCGGCAGCGTGCTCAACGCCCTGAAACTGCACGCGAACTCCAAGCTGACGGGGCCGATGTGGTACATCGTGTCCAAGGCCTTCGTGTCCCTCGCGACCGGCCCCGTGCACATCTTCGTACGCGGCTACGACCCCGAGAGCATCCTCATCCGGCTGGAGGTCCCCCACCTCCACGAGGTGCAGCGGCTGAACCCGAACGTGCGCATGATCTGGCACCCCCTGTACACCGGTCCGGACGGGGTGACGCGGGAGATCTCCAGAGACCTCCACCTCGTGGACGAGGCGGAGTACGACAAGCGCGACCCGTGCGTGAGCGTCCTCGTCCAGTACCTCAGGCTCCACCACGACCAGGGCAACAAGCACGCCCAGCCCGGTTACGAGAGCACGAAGAAGCTGCTCACCGAGAACGGTCACAAGGACGGCGTCTGAAGCTGCGCCGCAGGGCGCCGGCGCCGTATCGTCCGTTCATGACGGCTCAATCCGACCTCGCGTTCGACCCGTGGAACCCGGCGTTCGTCGCCGACCCCTACCCCGCCTACGCCGAGCTGCGCGCCCGGGGGCGGGTCCTCTACTACGAGCCCACCGACCAGTGGCTGGTCCCGCACCACGCGGACGTCTCCGCGCTGCTGAGGGACCGGCGGCTGGGGCGCACGTACCAGCACCGCTTCTCGCACGAGGACTTCGGCCGCACGCCGCCCCCGCCGGAACACGAGCCGTTCCACACCCTCAACGACCACGGCATGCTGGACCTGGAGCCGCCGGACCACACCCGTATCCGGCGCCTGGTGTCGAAGGCGTTCACGCCGCGCACGGTCGAGCGGCTGAAGCCGTACGTGCACGGCCTGGCGAACGACCTGGTGGCCCGGCTCGTCGAGGCCGGCGGCGGCGATCTGCTCACCGACGTCGCCGAGCCGCTGCCCGTCGCCGTGATCGCCGAGATGCTCGGCATCCCGGAGGCGGACCGGGCCCCGCTGCGCCCCTGGTCGGCCGACATCTGCGGGATGTACGAGCTGAACCCGTCGGAGGAGACGGCGCGGCGGGCGGTGCGCGCGTCGGTGGAGTTCTCCGACTACCTGCGCGAACTGATCGCGGCCCGGCGCGAGGCCCCCGGCGACGACCTGATCTCGGGTCTGATCGCCGCGCACGACGAGGACGACGACCGCCTCACCGAGCAGGAGATGATCTCGACCTGCGTCCTGCTGCTGAACGCCGGCCATGAGGCGACGGTGAACGCCACCGTCAACGGATGGCACGCGCTGTTCCAGAACCCCGGCCAGCTGGCCGCCCTCCGCGCGGACCACTCCCTGGTTCCCACGGCCGTGGAGGAGCTGATGCGCTACGACACCCCGCTCCAGCTCTTCGAACGGTGGGTGCTGGACGAGATCGAGATCGACGGGACGACGATCCCGCGCGGCGCGGAGGTCGCCCTGCTCTTCGGCTCCGCCAACCACGACCCGGCGGTCTTCACCGACCCCGGGCGGCTCGACCTGACCCGCCGCGACAACCCCCACATCTCCTTCAGCGCCGGCATCCACTACTGCATCGGCGCCCCCCTGGCCCGTATCGAACTGACCGCCTCCCTCACCGCCCTCCTGGAACAGGCCCCCACCCTCACCCTCACCACCGAACCGGAACGCAAGCCCAACTTCGTCATCCGGGGGCTGGAGGGGTTGCGGGTGGCGGTCTCCTGAGCTGCGTCTCCTGAGCTGAGTCTCCTGACCTGAGTCTCCTGACCTGAGCGGCGGCCTCAGCTCGTCGTGTCCCGTCGGCGCAGGGCGGCCAGTCCCGCCCCCACCAGCAGCGCCGTGACGCCGAGGAGCGCGGTGAGCGGGGTCCAGGTGAGGGGGGCGGCCGGGAGCTTGGGGAGGTGGCCGTAGGGGGAGAGGTCCAGGACGGCGGCGGGTACGTCCAGCGCGGGGCCGATCCAGCCGAGCAGCAGGGCCGCTCCGGCCACCGCCCAGGCCGCCGGGGCCGCGCGCGGCAGCAGCCCGTGCAGCAGGACCGCCGTGCCGCCGATCACCCACACCGCCGGCACCTGGACCAGGCAGGCCGCCAGGATCGGGCCGGGGTCGTGGCCGTAGCCCAGGGCGTAGCCGAGACCGGCGAGCAGCAGGACGAGGACCGCGCCGCCGAAGGCGATCACCAGGTGGCCGGCGGCCCACCGCAGCCGTCCCACGGCCCCGGCGAGCACGGGTTCCGCCCGGCCGGAGGTCTCCTCGCCGTGCAGCCGCAGGACCGACGAGACCACGAACAGGGCGGCGACCAGGCCCAGGACCCCGGTCATCGCGGCGACGAACGTGTCGGTCAGCGTGCCCTGCCCGCCCATCCGTTCGAGGATCTCGCGGCTTCCCTCGTTGTCGGTGAGGAGTTCCGTCGCCCCCTCGGTCATCCCGCCGAAGACGACCCCGGCGGCGAGGAAGCCGGTGCTCCACCCCAGTACGCCGCCCCGCTGGAGCCGCCAGGCCAGCGCGCCCGCCGTGCCGAGGCGGCCGTGCGCCGGTCCCGGCCGGGTCGGCAGGAAGCTCATGCCGGCGTCCCGGCGGGCGGTCAGTCCGTACGCCACCGCCGCCTGGGCCAGTGCCGCGCCGGCGAGCAGGGCCGGCACCCACCACCGTTCGTCCGCGAAGGCCCGGAGGTTCTCCAGCCAGCCCAGCGGTGAGACCCAGGTCGGCGGCGACGATCCGTCCGTCGCCGCCGAGTCGCCGGCCGCCCGCGACACGAAGGCCGCGCCCAGGGCCGCCGCCGTCAGGCCCCGGGCCAGCCGCGCGCTCTCGGTGAGCTGCGCGGCGATCGCCGCCGTCGCCGCGAAGACCATGCCGGTGCCCGCGACGCCCAGCGCGAAGGCGACCGCGCCCGCCGTGCCCTGCCCGGCCAGTCCGGCCGCCAGCAGCAGCGCGAGGGCGGCGTTGGCGACCGCCGCCGCCAGCAGGGCCGCCGTCAGCGGGGCGTGCCGGCCCACCGTCCCGGCCCGCAGCAGTTCGTCCCGGCCGCTCTCCTCCTCGTCCCGGGTGTGCCGGACCACGATCAGCAGGCTCATCACGGCCGCGACGGCGCCGGCGTACACGCCGACCCGCCAGGCCGTCAGCGCGCCGAGCGAGTCGCCGAAGAGGGGGCCGACCATGGCGCGCAGGGAGGAGTTGGCCGCTACTTGGCCGAGCAGGTCGGCGCGTTCGGCGGGGGTGGGGTACATGCTGTCGAGGGTGCGGGGCATGGAGAGGGCCATCAGCGCGTTCACGCCGGCCCAGACCGGGATCAGGACGCGGTCCCGGCGCAGGGCGAGGCGCAGCAGGGTGCCGGTGCCGGCGAGGGCGGACATCAGGCCTCCTGGTAGTGGCGCAGGAAGAGTTCCTCCAGCGTGGGCGGGGTCGAGGTCAGGGAGCGGACGCCCGACCCGGCGAGCGAGCGGAGCACGGCGTCGAGGTGGTCGGTGTCGACCTGGAGGCGCACCCGGCCGCCCCGGACGTCGAGGCCGTGCACGCCGGGCAGCGCGGCCAGCCCGTCCGGGGGGCCCGCCAGCTCGGCGGTGACGCTGGTCCGGGTCAGATGCCGCAGGTCGGCCAGCGAACCGCTCTCCACCGTCCGGCCCTTGCGGATGATGCTGACCCGGTCGCACAGCTCCTCGACCTCGCTGAGGATGTGGGAGGAGAGCAGGACCGTGCGCCCCCGGTCCCGTTCCTCGCGCACGCACCGCTGGAAGACCCCCTCCATCAGCGGGTCGAGGCCGCTGGTCGGCTCGTCCAGGATCAGCAGGTCGACGTCCGAGGCGAACGCGGCGACCAGGGCGACCTTCTGCCGGTTGCCCTTGGAGTAGGTGCGGCCCTTCTTGGTGGGGTCGAGTTCGAAGCGGTCGGTCAGCTCCGCGCGGCGCCGTCTGTCGAGGCCGCCGCGCAGCCTGCCGTACAGGTCGATGACCTCGCCGCCGGAGAGATTGCGCCACAGGGTCACGTCGCCGGGGACGTACGCGATCCGGCGGTGCGCCTCCACCGCGTCCGACCAGGGGTCGCGGCCGAGGACGCGGGCGGTGCCGGAGTCGGCGCGGAGCAGGCCGAGCAGGACCCGGATGGTGGTGGACTTGCCGGCGCCGTTGGGGCCGAGGAAGCCGTGCACCTCGCCGGTGGCGACGTCCAGGTCGAGGCCGTCGAGCGCGTGCGTGCGCCCGAAGGACTTGTGGAGCCCCGAGACGCTGATTGCCTTCGTCATGCTTCGGAAAGTACGCTTCCTTCAGAAAATTGTGAAGTTAGGGAACCGTCAAGACTGTCGGACGTGCGAGATGATCGAGGGATGACGGAAGAATCCCCGGGAGGAGAGGGCCGCGACCCCGAGGTCGTGTCGCGGTTCGTGGAGGGCTTCGCCGCGCAGCTCGTCGAGGCCGGCATGCAGCGGATGCCGGCCCGGATCTTCGCCGCGCTGCTGGCCTCCGACGCGGGCGCGCTGACCTCGGCGGAACTCGGCGAGCGGCTCAAGGTCAGCCCGGCCGCCGTCTCCGGCGGCGTGCGCTACCTCTCCCAGCAGCACATGGTGTCGCGCGAGCGCGAGCCCGGCTCGCGGCGGGAGCGGTACCGGGTGCACAGCGACCAGTGGTACGAGGCGCTCACCAACCGCGAGACCGTCATCAAGCGGTGGCAGGCCGCCCTCGCGGAGGGCGTCGCCGGTCTCGGCGCCGACACCCCGGCGGGGCGGCGGCTGGCGGAGACGCTGGCCTTCTTCGAGTTCGTCGACGGGGAGATCGCGGCGATGATGGAGCGGTGGCGGGTGCACCGGGAGGAACGGTTCGGGTGACGGGGCTGTGACCGTCCGGATACGCTGAGTCGCGACTGGTTCGCATCAAGGGGAGGGCGCATCATGACTGTCATGGCGGAGCGACCGACGATGAGCGGTACCGAGTCCCAGAGCTTCGAGGAACTGCTGGACGCCCTCGACGATCTGGATGTACCCGACGGCTTCAAGGCCGAGATCATCAGGGGGAACATCGTCGTGTCGCCGTGGTCCAAGGCGTACTACCTCGACGTCATGGAGCTGGTCTGTGAGCAGCTGAGGCCGCATCTCCCTGAGGAGCATCGGATCAGCTACGGCCCGTTCCTGTTCGTGTTTCCGCACGCGGAACGGGCGTACGGACCCGACATCCATGTGGCGCGTCGGAGCGCCAGCAGGACCGGTGACAACCACCTGGACGGTGAGGCCCTGTCCTTCGTCGCCGAGCTGACCTCCCCCAGCACCCGGGACGACGACCTGACCGACAAGGTCGAGGTCTACGGTCGGGCCGGTGTCCCCGTCTACCTGGTCCTCGACATGCAGGAGGAGCAGGCCACGGTCCTGTGGACGCCGTCCGCCAAGGGATACGACTCGCGCATCACCCGGCCGTTCGGCGAGAAACTGCCCGTCCCCGCCCCCTTCGACTGCCTGCTGGACACCACCGGCTTCAAGGCCCCCTGACCCTCACCGCGCCGGCAGCGTCAGCCCCCAGGCCCCCTCCCGTACCGTCCACGTCCGCGTCCCCACCGGCCCCGACTCCACCGCGTCCGCCCGGTACCGGAAGTGCGCCCCCGACACGGTCACCGTCCGCCCCCGCGCCGTCAGCGGGGACGCCGCCGCGCCGACCGACACCGGCCGCACCTCCACCTCGGCCGTCCCCGGGGCGCCCGGCGTCAGCGACACCCCCTCCACCGGCTGGTCCAGGTCCACCAGCGTCACCCCGTCGACCTCCACCCGCAGTCGCGCCGGACCGCTCCCCGGCGCCGACGCGGCCCGCGCCGGACGCGGCTGCGCCAGCGTCCGTACGAAGGACTGGCAGGTCCGCAGCCAGGGCAGCCGCGCCGCCGCCCCGTCGGCCGTACGGCCGTCCGCCGCCCCGGCGCTCCAGGGCGGCGCCACCGGCGGGCGCGCCGGGCGGGCCGGACGCGACGAGCCCGCCGGGCGCGGCGGCAGCGGCGGGATGCCCACCGCCCCCAGCACCACCCCGTCGCTGTCGTCGACCATCAGGTCCAGCCGCCGCTCCACCCCGTCCAGCACCGCCCGCGCCGCCGCCACCGCCCCCGACGGCACCCCGAACGAGCGGGACAGCTCCAGCTGCGGGCCGACCGGCACCAGCGACAGCGCACATCCGGACAGCTCGCGGCCCCGGTGCAGCAGGGCCACCGTGCGCAGCAGCGACCGGTCGTCACCGATCACCACCGGCCGCCGCGACCCCCGCCGCTCCAGCATCCGGGCGAACTCCTCCGGATCGTCCGGCAGACACACCTTCGTATGCGCCGCACCCGCTCTGAGCACGTCTTTCGCGATCCGGACGGACTCGCCGTCGGTCCGCCGGGCGACCGGATCGATGACCACCAGGAGCTGATCGGGCGTCGCGGAAGATCGCGCGGAAGTCGCCACCTCGGCCATGCCTCGCTTCCTCGGGTAGCATCTTTGTGCAAGAGCCCCTTGCGCGATTGCGCCAGGGGCTTCGTCTATTCCGGGGCATCCGGTCCGACGGGTCGCGGCCGACGAAGGTCGCGGGTGTACGAGCCATGAGCCGTGTGTACGAGGCACGAGCCGTGACACGTATGCCCTCGACCTTGGACATGCCCCGCCCGGAAGGGGTGTACGCGCGTGCCCGCACTTGTGCTGCTCGGTGCTCAGTGGGGTGACGAAGGCAAGGGAAAGGCGACGGACCTGCTCGGTGGATCCGTCGACTATGTGGTGCGCTACCAGGGCGGCAACAACGCCGGCCACACGGTAGTCGTGGGTGACCAGAAGTACGCCCTCCACCTGCTCCCTTCCGGGATTCTCTCCCCCGGCTGCACGCCGGTCATCGGCAACGGCGTCGTCGTCGACCCGTCGGTCCTGCTCTCCGAGCTGAGCGGTCTGAACGAGCGTGGCGTCGACACGTCCAAGCTCCTGATCAGCGGCAACGCTCACATCATCACGCCGTACAACGTCACCGTCGACAAGGTGACCGAGCGCTTCCTCGGCAAGCGCAAGATCGGCACCACCGGCCGCGGCATCGGCCCGACCTACGCCGACAAGATCAACCGCGTCGGCATCCGCGTCCAGGACCTCTACGACGAGTCGATCCTCACCCAGAAGGTCGAGGCGGCGCTGGACGTCAAGAACCAGATGCTCACCAAGCTCTACAACCGCCGCGCCATCGCCACCGGCCAGGTGGTCGAGGAGCTGCTGGGCTACGCGGAGAAGCTGCGCCCGTACGTCGCCGACACCGTCCTGGTCCTCAACCAGGCGCTGGAGGACGACAAGGTGGTCCTCTTCGAGGGCGGCCAGGGCACCCTGCTCGACATCGACCACGGCACGTACCCCTTCGTCACCTCGTCCAACCCGACCGCGGGCGGCGCCTGCACCGGCGCCGGCGTGGGCCCGACGAAGATCAGCCGGGTCATCGGCATCCTGAAGGCGTACACGACCCGCGTCGGCGCCGGCCCGTTCCCGACCGAGCTGTTCGACGAGGACGGCGAGGCGCTGCGCCGCATCGGCGGCGAGCGGGGCGTGACGACCGGGCGTGACCGGCGCTGCGGCTGGTTCGACGCGGTGATCGCCCGCTACGCGACCCGGGTCAACGGCCTGACCGACTTCTTCCTCACCAAGCTCGACGTCCTCACCGGCTGGGAGCAGATCCCGGTCTGCGTGGCGTACGAGATCGACGGCAAGCGGGTCGAGGAGCTGCCCTACTCGCAGTCCGACTTCCACCACGCGAAGCCCGTCTACGAGACGCTGCCGGGCTGGTCCGAGGACATCACCAAGGCCAAGTCCTTCGACGACCTGCCGAAGAACGCGCAGAACTACGTCAAGGCCCTGGAGGAGATGTCCGGCGCCCCGATCTCCGCGATCGGCGTGGGTCCGGGCCGGGACGAGACGATCGAGGTCAACTCCTTCCTGTAAGGCGTACACCGTCACCGCGACCGCGTTCGGCTCCCTTCCGGGGGCGCCGGGCGCGGTCGCGGCGGTGTCGGGCATAGCCTTGAGGAAGAGCCGCGTATCGACGACAGAAGAAGGTGAGTGCGATGCGCGTGATGCTCAAGGCGACGCTGGACACGGAGAAGGCGAACGAGGCCATCCGCAGCGGCAAGATGCCCGAACTGATGAAGGACGCCCTCGACCACCTCCGCCCCGAGGCGGCCTACTTCGGTCCCCTGGGCGGCCGGCGGACCGCCCTGCTGGTCTTCGACATGGCGGACAGCTCCGATCTGCCCGCCACCGGGGAACCGTTCTTCACCCAGTTCAACGCCGAGGTCGAGGTGTTCCCGGTCATGAACGGAGAGGATCTGCGCAAGGGCCTGGCCCAGCTCGGCCGGACCTCCGGCGTCAGCTGAAGACGATCATCGACCCCTGCGCCAGGCTCCGGGTGGCCGCCGCGTGCAGCCCCAGCCACACGTGCCGCTCCCGCGCGAACGGGCTGGGGTCGTACGGGGCCGGTGCCGCCGGCTCCTCCAGCTCGGTCGGCCCGGCGGGCGGCAGCGGGGCCGCCGGGGGATTGGCCGGATCGATGCCGAGGGACGGCGCGACGGACTCCAGTTCGCGCAGCAGGGCGTGGGAGGAGCCGAGCGGGCCGCCGCCGGCCAGCAGTTCGTCGTTGGCCAGGGGGTGCGGGAAGTCGACGGGGACGTAGGCGCCGGCGTGGTCGTAGTGCCAGACCAGGTGCGACTGCTGGGCCGTGGCCTCGAACATCTCCAGCAACTGCTCGTAGTCGCCGCCGAGTTCGTCCACCGGCGTCACCGGCAGTCCGCAGAGCTGGAGCAGGTGGGCGCGGCGCAGGAAGTGCAGCGCGTCGTAGTCGAACCCGGCCACCGGGGCGACCTCGCCGGTCAGCCCCGGCATGTACGCGAACACCGGTACCGGCGGCAGCCCGGCCTCGGCCAGCACCTTGTCGTACTGCGCGAGTTCCTCGGCGAAGGGGTTGTCCGGGGTGTGGCACAACACGTCGACGAGCGGTACCAGCCACAGGTCACAGGCCAAAAGAGGGCTCCTCACACAGCACGGTGGTGCAGGGCAGGGTAGTCGGTCCGGCCGGAGGGCGGCTCCCCGGGCGGGGGCCCTCGTGCCCATCCCATACCCAGGCGCGCGCCCCCCACCCGCGGCCCCCGCCCATGCCACCGCGGTCATCCGGCGGCGAGCCGCTCCACCAGCGTGAGCGCGTGCGTGTTGTACGCCGTGACGAGCGCGCGGGCCGCCTCGGTGTCCCGCCGGACCAGCGCGTCGACCAGCTCCGTGTGACCGGACCACAGGGTGCCCCGCAGATCGCTGAGCCGGCGCAGGTGCTGCACCGTGCACACCCAGCTCTGCACGCGCAGCCGGTGCAGGAAGTCGGCGAGGTACGGGTTGCCGTACACGGCCGCCAGCTCCCGCCAGAACCGCAGGTCGTAGCCGATCAGCACGGTGAGGTCCCCGGCGGTGGCGGCGCGCTGGGCCTCCTCGCCGCGGCGCCGCACCCCCGCCAGGGCGGCGGTCAGCCGCTGCTCGCCGCCGGGCGCCGCGTTCCGGCGGCCGGCCGCGCAGGTCTGGAACATCCCGTCGCTGACCAGGCGCCGGGCCTCGACCATGCCGCGGAAGTCGTCGACGGAGTACTCGTGGACCCGGAAGCCGCGGTGCTGGTCGGCCTCCAGCAGCCCCTGCGCGGACAGGTCGACCAGCGCCTCGCGCACGGGCGTCGCGGAGACCCCGTACTGCTCGGCTATCTCCTTGACGGTGAACTCCTGCCCCGGCTGGAGCCGTCCGGCCAGCACCTCGTCGCGGAGCGCGTCGGCGATCTGCTGCCGCAGGGTGCTGCGCGTCACGGCACCGTTGCCGCTGGGGCCGGGCATGGTCGGGCGTCTCCTCATCGCGTTCGGGCGGCGTGCGCGTACGGGTGTGCGCGTACGGTGTGCACGCATATGTGTGCGCGTATATGTGTACGAGCACGCCACCTTACGCGTTCACGGGTGCCTCACGCGGTGTACCCGTCCGCGACCGACAGGGCCGCGTCCAGCGCCGCCAGGCCCTCCTTCAGCTCCGCCTCGCTCACGTTGCAGGGCGGCACCACGTGGGTGCGGTTCATGTTCACGAAGGGCCACAGCCCGTGCGCCTTGGCGGAGGCGGCGAAGGCGTTCATCGGGGTGGCGGCCTGCCCGGTCGCGTTGTAGGGGACCAGCGGTTCCCGGGTCTCGCGGTTCTTCACCAGCTCCAGCGCCCAGAACATGCCGGTCCCGCGCACGTCGCCGACGCTCGGGTGCCGCTCGGCCAGTTCCCGCAGCGCCGGCTCGACGACCTCGGCGCCGAGCCGGGCGGCGTGCTCGACGACGCCCTCCTCGGCCATCACCCCGATCGTGGCGACGGCGGCGGCGCAGGCCAGCGGGTGCCCGGAGTAAGTCAGACCGCCCGGGTAGGGGCGCTCGGCGAAGGTCGCGGCGATCGCGGGGGAGATCGCCACCCCGCCGAGCGGGACGTATCCGCTGTTCACGCCCTTGGCGAAGGTCATCAGGTCCGGTACGACGCCGAACAGGTCGGCCGCGAACCACGTACCGGTCCGCCCGAACCCGGCCATCACCTCGTCCAGGACGAACACGATCCCGTACTTGTCGCAGATCTCCCGGACCCCGGCCAGGTACCCGGCGGGCGGCACCATGATCCCGGCCGTCCCCGGGATCGTCTCCAGGACGACCGCGGCGACGGTCCCGGGCCCCTCGAAGGCGATCGTCGTCTCCAGGTGCTCCAGCGCCCGCGCGCACTCCTGCTCCTCGGTCTCGGCGTAGAAGCGCGAGCGGTACAGGAACGGCGCCCAGAAGTGCACGACCCCCGCCGTGCCGCTGTCGGACGCCCACCGCCGGGGATCGCCCGTGACGTTGACCGCCTGCTGGGTGCCGCCGTGGTAGGAGCGGTACGCGGAGAGCACCTTGGGCCGGCCCGTGTGCAGCCGCGCCATCCGCAGCGCGTGCTCGACGGCGTCCGCGCCGCCGTTGGTGAAGAAGATCTTGTCGAGGTCGCCGGGGGTCCGCTCGGCGATCAGCCGCGCCGCCTCCGAGCGCGCCTCGACGGCGAAGGCGGGCGCGAACGTCGTCATCCGCGCCGCCTGCTCCTGGATCGCGGCGACGACCTTCGGGTGCTGGTAGCCGATGTTGGTGAAGACGAGGCCGCTGGTGAAGTCGACGTAGCGCTTGCCGTCGTAGTCCCAGAAGCAGGAACCCTCCGCGCCGGCGACGGCGAGCGGGTCGATGAGTTCCTGCGCGGACCAGGAGTGGAAGACGTGCGCGCGGTCGGCCGCCTTGACGGCGGCGCCGGTACGGGGGTCGGGGCTGTCGTGCTGAGGGGTCATGCGGGCGAGGGTAGGCGGCCGGGAGACCGCGGCGGTATCGGCGTCGTGTCTGCCGGCCGGGCCGTCGCGCGACAGGATGTCGACGACCGTACGTCTCCGGTTCCGTACGATCTGTTACGGAACCGTCGACACCGTGCGACCGCCTCCACCGCCAACTCCGCACTATCCTCGGCCTGTTGCTCATGTACAGGGACGGCCCGGGGGAAGGCGGCGCGACGGTGGAGAGGCTCGCGGAGGGGGACCCGCGGCGCATCGGCGCCTACCGGCTGCTGGCGCGGCTCGGTGCGGGCGGCATGGGGCGGGTCTATCTGGCCCGGTCGGACCGGGGCCGTACGGTCGCGGTGAAGCTGGTGCGCGAGGAACTGGCGGAGCGGGAGGAGTTCCGGGAACGGTTCCGGCAGGAGGTCGGGGCGGCCCGGCGGGTCGGCGGGTACTGGACGGCGCCGGTCCTGGACGCCGACACCGAGGCCGCCGTGCCCTGGGTCGCCACCGGGTACGTGGCCGGGCCCAGCCTCCAGCAGGTGGTCGGGCACGACCACGGGGCGCTGCCCGAGCGGTCGGTACGGGTTCTCGGGGCCGGGCTGGCGCACGCGCTGAAGGACATCCACGCCGCCGGCATCGTGCACCGCGACCTGAAACCGTCCAACGTCCTGGTCACCATCGACGGGCCCCGCGTCATCGACTTCGGGATCGCCCGCGCCCTGGAGAGCGGGACCGCCGTGGGGGTGACCCTCACCGGCGCGTTCGTCGGCTCGCCCGGCTTCATGGCACCCGAGCAGGTCCGCGGGGAACCTCTCACGCCCGCCTGCGACGTCTTCTGCCTCGGCTCGGTCCTGGCCTACGCCGCCACCGGGGCGCTTCCGTTCGGCACGGCCGACAGTGGTGTGCACGCCCTGATGTTCCGCATCGCGCAGGAGGAACCGGACCTGACCGGTGTGCCGGAGGGCATCGCCGACCTGGTCGGCGCGTGTCTGCGGAAGGACCCGGCCGCCCGGCCCTCCCTGGACGCCGTCCTGGCCCGCACGGGCGCGCGGGACGCCGTCGCCGACGGCCGCTCCCGCGACCCCTGGCTGCCGGGGGCGCTGGTGGCGCAGCTCGGGCGGCACGCGGCGGGGCTGCTGGACACCGAGGACCCGGAGGCCGCCGGCCCCCCGACGCCGGATGCCCCCCGCGCGCCCGCACCGACGGCCGGTGCGCGGGGGGTGTCCCGGGGGGCGTCCATGGGGGCGGCACTGGGGGCGGCCGGGGGTGGTGCCGTGTCCGGGGGCGCGTCCGGTGCGGTGTCCGGGGGCGCGTCCGGTGCGGTGTCCGGGGGCGCGTCCGGTGCCGTGCCTGGTGTCGCGTCCGGTGCCGTGCCTGGTGTCGCGTCCGGTGGTGTCGCGCCGGGGGCCGGAACACCGGCGCCGGGGGCGGCGGGGGCCGGTGTCCCCGGTGCCGGTGGCCCGCCTCCGCCCGGGCAGCCCGGGCAGCCGGGGCAGCCGGGGCAGCCGGGGCAGTATGGGCAGCCCGGTGCCGGTGCGCCGGTGAACCACCTTCCGACGGTGGCCGCGGGCCAGAGCCCGCCCGTATCACCGCCCGTGCCCGGCCACGGGTACGGATATCCGCAGCCGCCGCACGGGGCGGCCCCGCCGTTCGTCGCTCCGCCCGCCGCCCCGTCGGGGGAACCGGCCCGGCGAGGGCCCTCCACCGTGCTGTTGGTCGCGGTCGCGCTGGTCGTCGCGCTGGCCGCCGGTGGCTCGGTGTACGCGTTGATGAACGGTGACGGCGACGACGGCAGGGCCGACGGGCGTGCCCGCCCGGGGCCGGCCGTGACCGTGTCCTCCACACCCGGCCCCGGAACCTCCGACACCTCCGGCACCCCAGACACCACCGGTCCGTCCGCCGACGCCGGACCGACGACCGCCCCGGCGGCGGAGGACGGCGTGGTTCCGGCGGAGTACCTGGGCACCTGGACCACGACCATCGACAACGCCACCGGCACCCACCGGCGGCGGCTGACCGTCCGGCAGGGCGAGGTGGGCGACACCGTGCTCTCCCTGGTCGCCGACGGCGACACGTACCACTGTGTGTTCCAGGCCGAGCTGGCGGCCGATCCCGGTGGTGGCGGGCCGCTGCGGTTCGGGCCGTCCGAGGTGACGGTCGGGGAGCCGAGTTCGTCCTGCACCCCGGGGTCGGCCTCCGAGGCCACCCTGCTGTCCGACGGCCGGCTGGAACGCGTACTCACCAGCGACGGGAAGAAGCTCACCTTCTCCCGCGAGTGAGCGACCACCCCACGCCGCTCGCCCCCCGCTCGAAAGAGCGGCGCGTGAACAACGGGCGAACTGTTGCTCACGGGCATGAACAACTCACGACGCGGCCCGGCGGAGCCGCTCGCACAGCCGTACGGTGACCGGACGATCGCATAGGACGACGCTCAACGGCGGGGGCCCGGAGTGCAGTGGCTGAGCGCGGAAAACCTGATCGCCGTGGCCACGGCGGTCCTCGGCATCGTCGCCTCGGGCGTCATGCTGTGGTTCGAACGGCGGGTGCCGCGCCGCAAGCGGATCGGCTACCGCGTCCAGATGGACAACCCGATCGGTGACGACGCCCGCTCCGGCCGCCTCAACCGCCGCCTCGGCCTGTTCGACGAGACCCCGGGGATGACGGACGCCACCCTGGTCCTGCTCCGCGTCGAGAACGACGGCTCCCAGGGCATCGACCGCGACGACTACACCGGCCCCGAACCGCACGGACTGACCGCGGTCTTCACCGACCGCACCATCCGCGGCGTCTCGGTCACCCAGCCCTCCGACACCAGCCATCTGATGGACCACTTCACCGCCGGCCGCGGCTTCGGCTACGAGGGCAACACCCTGCGCGTCCCCCGCGTCCCCCTCAACCGCGGCGACCACTTCAAACTGCTCGTCCTGCTCTCCGGCGGCGACGTGGGCAGCGAGATCCGGCTGACCGGCGGCCTGCGGGACGGCGAGGTCCACCCCAACCGCAGCGCGACCCCGGACGACACCCCGCCGCTGTTCGGCCGCGCCGCCCGGCTGATCACCATCATGCTCACCGTGTGCGTGGTCACGCTGGCCGCGATCGTCGTCGCCCAGGACGACACCCGGCCCCCGATCGGCTGCGAGAGCGGCCGCCTGACCCTCATCGGCTCCACGGCCTTCGCCCCCGTGCTGCGGGAGGCCGCCGACAAGTACGAACGGGACTGCGCCGAGGACGAGACCGAGATCGTGGTGGACACGCACGGCTCCACCTCGGGCATCCGGGAGCTGGCGGCGGCCGGCGAGCGGGCGGAGCACGGCTCCCCGCCGGTGGTGGCCCTCTCCGACGGCCCCAAACCGAGCGGGATGCCGGAACTGCGGGAGAACCGGGTGGCGGTGTCGGTCTTCGCCCTGGTCGTCAACGACAGCGTGCGGCTGCCCGACGACAACCTCTCCACCGCCGACGTACGCCGCCTGTTCAGCGGCGAGGTCACCAACTGGCGCGAGCTGGGCGGCCCGGACCTACAGGTACGGCTGGTCAGCCGGGACGCCGACTCGGGCACCCGGCAGGTCCTCCAGCGCCGGGTGCTGGGCCGGGGCGAGATCGCCAACTCCTCCCTCGACTGCGTCCACAAGGACGACCCGTCGATCGCCTTCGTCCGCTGCGAACTCGACTCCACCGACCAGGTCCTGTCGACCGTCGCCGAACTCTCCGGCGCGATCGGCTACAGCGAACTCAACCTGGCCGGCCGCGTCGAGGGCGTCCGCCGTCTCAGCCTCGACGGCGACCCGCCCTCCGTCGACGCCATCGAGCACGGCACCAGCGACTACCCGTACCGCGAGATCGAGTACGCCTACACCTACGGCAGCCCGCCGGCCGACTCCCTGGCCTCCAGCTTCCTGACCTACCTGACCCGGGGCAACGGCCAGGACGTCACCCGTACCCACGGCCACGTCCCCTGCTACACCCCCGAGGGCCTGACCCTCTGCGCCGGCTGAACCCCCGCCGCCGGGGTCACCCTCCGGGCTCGCAGGCCCGCGACGGCCTGGTCGTGCGGCCGGCCGATCCGTTCGCGCCGCGGCTCCTGGGCCCCGCTGCCCCTCACCGCGCCTCCGGCGGCCGCTGCCGGGGCATGTTCGGCCGGGTGCCGCCCGGCGGCACCCCGAGCCGCCCCGGCACCACCGCCCCCTCCGCGGCCCGCCCGCCCGCGACCCCGCCCGCCTGGATGCCCAACGGCGCGGAGCCCGTCCGGAACTCCACCATCCAGTCCGCCGTCTCCGCCCGCACCAGCTCCGTCACGTCCTCGGAGAACCGCCGCAGCACCAGCAGGCACCGCTCCGCCGCCTCCCCGGCCGTCCCCTCGGCGGGACCGAGCACCTCCCGGACGCTCTCCGACGCCCAGTCGAACTGCAGCACCTGGAGCCGCCGCTGCACCGCCTGCGCGGTGGCCACGTCCCGCATCCAGCCGGACGTCACCCCGAAGTACCGGTCCGCGGCCACACACGCCACCCCGAGCAGCAGCGCCAGGTACCCCCAGGGCGCGACCCCGCCCACCACCCCCGTCATGTCCAGCAGCGGCAGCGCCGCCCCCGCGACCGCCCCCGCCGCCGCCCCGCCGCGCAGCACCCGCGCCCCCCGCCGCTTCCCCGTCCGGTCCGCGAGGTACCACGCCGCCGTCTCCAGCGCCCCCCGCTCCACCCACCGGTACAGCTCGTCCAGACGCTCGGCCGGCCGCCCCCAGTCGCCGAGCGGAAAGGCCCGTCCCGTCAGGTCACCCGGTTCACCTTGACCCACCCGGCACTCCCCACTGATCAAACGTCACTGTTCGAACAAGCACTCTGCGTGACGACTCCGACGCGCCGGACCCTTCCTACCCTCCGATGGGTGGCGAAAGCCCCGGTATCACCGCTTTTCCGCCCGGAAGGGGTCGCTGATCAGGGACAGAGGTCACTGCCTCTCACTCGAAAGAGTGCTGGGGCGAGGGCCGCCCGGACCACGTAGGCTCGTGCCAAACGGAAAAGCCCACAGCGAAACCGCAGCGACGACAGGAGCTGATCGTGATCCCCGGTGGTGGCCAGCCCAACATGCAGCAGCTGCTCCAGCAGGCCCAGAAGATGCAGCAGGACCTGGCCAAGGCCCAGGAGGAACTGGCGCGGACGGAGGTCGACGGCCAGGCCGGCGGCGGCCTGGTGAAGGCCACCGTCACCGGCTCGGGCGAGCTGCGCGGCCTCGTGATCGCCCCCGAGGCGGTGGACCCGGAGGACACCGAGACCCTCGCCGACCTGGTCGTCGCCGCGGTCCAGGCCGCCAACGAGAACGCCCAGACCCTCCAGCAGCAGAAGCTCGGCCCGCTGGCCCAGGGACTCGGCGGCGGGGGCAGCGGCATCCCGGGTCTGCCTTTCTAAGACGGCCCCCGGCCCCTTACCGTACGTACTGAAGGAACCCCAGGAAGGACGGCAGTCCGTTGTACGAAGGCGTGGTCCAGGACCTCATCGACGAGCTGGGGCGGCTGCCCGGCGTCGGTCCCAAGAGCGCGCAGCGGATCGCCTTCCACATCCTCCAGGCGGAACCGACCGACGTACGGCGTCTCGCGCACGCCCTGATGGAGGTCAAGGCGAAGGTCCGCTTCTGCGCGACCTGCGGCAACGTCGCGCAGGAGGAGTACTGCAACATCTGCCGCGACACCCGCCGCGACCCCGCCGTCATCTGCGTGGTCGAGGAGCCGAAGGACGTCGTGGCCATCGAGCGCACGCGTGAGTTCCGCGGCCGGTACCACGTGCTCGGCGGCGCGATCAGCCCGATCGACGGCGTGGGCCCCGACGACCTGCGTATACGGGAACTTCTCGCGCGGTTGGCCGACGGTACGGTCACGGAGCTGATCCTGGCCACGGACCCGAATCTGGAAGGCGAGGCCACGGCGACGTACCTCGCCCGCATGATCAAGCCCATGGGCCTCAAGGTCACCCGCCTGGCCAGCGGCCTCCCGGTGGGCGGCGACCTGGAATACGCGGACGAGGTGACCCTCGGCCGCGCCTTCGAGGGGAGACGACTCCTAGATGTCTGACGCCACGCTGCACGCGACCGACCAGAACCCGGACGACTTCGCGGTCCAGATCGCCGACCAGGTGGAGAGCTTCCTGGTCGCCGTCACGGAGGTCGCCAAGGGCGACGAACCGGCCTCCGCCGTCCCCTTCCTCCTCCTGGAGGTCTCCCAGCTCCTGCTGGCCGGCGGACGCCTGGGCGCCCACGAGGACATCGTCCCGGACGAGCGCTACGAGCCCGACCCGGGCCCGGAGCTGGACGTGGACGAACTCCGCGAGAACCTCGCCCGCCTCCTGGAGCCCGTCGACGTCTACTCCGAGGTCTTCGACCCCTACGAGCCCCGCAAGGCCCCCGTCCCGGCCCGCATCTCGGACGACCTGACCGACGTCATCACCGACCTCCGCCACGGCATGGTCCACTACCGCGCGGGCCGCACCACGGAGGCCCTGTGGTGGTGGCAGTTCTCCTACTTCTCCAACTGGGGCTCCACCGCGTCGGCGACCCTGCGCGCCCTCCAGTCGGTCGTCGCCCACGTCCGCCTCAACCAGCCGCTGGCCGCCCTCGACGGCCTCGACACCGACCAGGACCTCGGCGACGAGGCCCTGGAGGCGGAGGCCGGCCGGGTCATGGTGGAGGAGATCGCGGGCCCGCTGGGCCTGCGCCCGGTCAAGTAACTCCCCGCACTCCCTCTATCCCAGCGCGTCCCGCAGCCGGACGGGACACACGTAGGGCGCGGTCGCCGTGGGCCCGCTGTACCAGCGCAACGGCCAGGTGTTGCCCGCGAGCGCGGGGATGCCGACGTAGGTCACGGTCCCGGTCCCCGTCCCGCCCAGCAACTGCACGCCCAGCGGCCAGTCCCGCCCCGCCAGCGCCCCCGGCGGCACCAGGAAGTACACCCACCGCCCGCCGCTCGCCTCGCACACGATCGGCCCCGCGTCCTCGCCGGTGGCCTCGATCAGCCAATCGGCGACCAGTTCCCCGCGGATGCCGTCGATCCTTACGGCGTCGAAGTGCACGCCGGCGACATGCAGCCGGAGCCCGGTGAGAGGGACCCAGGCGGGCCGGGGGTGAATTGCGTTTCATCATGCTCACACGCTGCCCCTGACCTCCCTACGCTCGGTAGTGACGTGAGGGTTACACGCCGTGGTGTACCGATCGGAGGTGCGTGCTGTGTCCCAGCCGCCTGTCATGTGGCGCTTCACCGGCAACCAGCTGAAGCGCTGGCGTACAAGGGCGAACATCAGCCGAGTCCAACTGGCCGCCGCGACCAATTACTCGCCGGACACCATCAAGTCGATGGAGCAGGGGGTGCGGATGCCGACGGCCCGCGTCCTGGACGTGGCCGACGAACTGTGCGACGCGGGCGAGCTGTTGAGCGCGGCGAAGGAGTACCTGTGCAAGGAGAAGTTCCCGGCGCGGGCCCAGGAGTACATGGAGCGGGAGCGCGAAGCGATCAGTATCTGGTGGTACGAGGTCGCACTCATTCCCGGGCTGTTGCAGACGGCCGCGTACGCACGAAAGCTGATCAGCGACCGTCTGCCGCCGCAGGACGAGGAGACGGTGGAGGAGCGCGTCGCGACCCGGATGGACCGGCAGACGATCCTCACCACGCCGAAACCACCGGTGGCTTGCTGCTTCGTTCTGTACGAAGCGGCGTTGCGCAGTCCACTGGTCGACAAGGAGCAACTGGAGCGGCTGTTGGAGGTGGGGCGTCTGCGGAATGTCGTGATCCAGGTGCTGCCGTTCGAGCAGGCGTTCAGTAATGCTCTGGAGGGGCCCATGGTGCTCATCGAGACACGCGACCGTGAGCGTTACGCCTTCGCCGAGGGAGCGTTCGCCAGCGAACTTTCGGCCGATCCAGGGGCTGTCGGCCGTGTCACCGAGGCGCTTAGCATGATCCGCACGCGGGCCCTCGACCCCGAGGAGTCGGCCCGTTTCATCGAGCGGATGGTGAAGAGCCGTGAGTGACCAGATGAAGTGGGTCAAGTCGAGTCACAGCGACGGTGAAGGCGGCGCCTGCGTCGAGGTCGCCCGTTCGGCCACCATCCACATCCGCGACTCCAAGAACCGGACCGGCCCCGAACTCCGCGTCGCGGCCCCCGCCTGGTCGGCGTTCATCGCCGCGGTGCGGCCCCGTTTGTGAACGTGTGACCCACGGCACGTTCCGAGTGGCTCGCCGCAACCCTGGGCATGAGCCTGCCTGGACGAGCGGGCGGACAGCAGGTCTCAGCATGCGATATCGCAGGGGCCAAAACCGGACGCTCGCTAGACTGAGCCGACCGCAGTACATACACGTACGTGCGGAAAGAGACGGATTGAGCGAGGAGCGCACGTGGGCCTTGTCGTGCAGAAGTACGGAGGCTCCTCCGTAGCCGATGCCGAAGGCATCAAGCGCGTCGCCAAGCGGATCGTGGAAGCGAAGAAGAACGGCAACCAGGTGGTCGCCGTCGTTTCCGCGATGGGCGACACGACGGACGAGCTGATCGATCTCGCCGAGCAGGTTTCCCCGATGCCTGCCGGGCGTGAGCTCGACATGCTGCTGACCGCCGGAGAGCGGATCTCCATGGCCCTGCTGGCGATGGCGATCAAAAACCTGGGCCACGAGGCCCAGTCGTTCACCGGCAGCCAGGCGGGTGTCATCACCGACTCGGTCCACAACAAAGCCCGGATCATCGACGTCACGCCGGGCCGCATCCGCACCTCGGTGGACGAGGGCAACATCGCCATCGTGGCCGGCTTCCAGGGCGTCAGCCAGGACAGCAAGGACATCACCACGCTGGGGCGCGGCGGTTCCGACACCACCGCCGTGGCGCTGGCCGCCGCGCTCGACGCGGACGTCTGCGAGATCTACACCGACGTCGACGGCGTGTTCACCGCCGACCCGCGCGTGGTGAGCAAGGCGAAGAAGATCGACTGGATCTCCTTCGAGGACATGCTGGAGCTGGCCGCCAACGGTTCGAAGGTGCTGCTCCACCGGTGCGTCGAGTACGCCCGCCGGTACGACATCCCGATCCACGTCCGGTCCAGTTTCAGCGGGCTCCAGGGCACCTGGGTCAGCAGCGAGCCGATCAAGCAAGGGGACAAGCAGGTGGAGCAGGCCATGATCTCCGGTGTCGCGCACGACACCTCCGAGGCCAAGATCACGGTCGTCGGCGTGCCCGACAAGCCGGGCGAGGCGGCCACGATCTTCCGCACGATCGCCGACGCCCAGATCAACATCGACATGATCGTGCAGAACGTGTCCGCCGCCTCCACCGGCCTGACGGACATCTCCTTCACCCTCCCGGCGACCGAGGGCCGCAAGGCCATCGACGCCCTGGAGAACAACCGCTCCGGCATCGGTTTCGAGTCGCTGCGCTACGACGACCAGATCGGCAAGATCTCGCTGGTCGGGGCCGGGATGAAGACCAACCCGGGCGTGACCGCCGACTTCTTCAAGGCGCTCAGCGACGCCGGGGTGAACATCGAGCTGATCTCGACCTCCGAGATCCGCATCTCGGTCGTCACCCGCAAGGACGACGTCAACGACGCCGTGCGCGCCGTGCACACCGCCTTCGGCCTGGACTCCGAGAGCGACGAGGCCGTGGTCTACGGAGGCACCGGCCGCTGATGGCCGAAACCGAACGGTCCCCACGGGCCGGGCGGCCGACGCTCGCCGTCGTCGGCGCGACCGGGGTCGTGGGGTCGGTCATGCTCCAGATCCTGTCCCAGCACGCGGACATCTGGGGCGAGATCCGCCTGCTCGCCTCCCCGCGCTCGGCCGGCCGCAAGCTGGCCGTGCGCGGTGAGGAGACCGAGGTCGTCGCGCTCAGCGAGGACGCCTTCGACGGGGTCGACGTCGCCATGTTCGACGTACCCGACGAGGTCGCCGCGCAGTGGGCGCCGGTCGCCGCGGCCAAGGGCGTGGTCGTGGTCGACAACTCGGGTGCCTTCCGGCTGGACCCGGACGTGCCGCTGGTGGTGCCGGAGGTCAACGCGCACGCGGTGCGGACGCGCCCGCGCGGCATCGTCGCCAACCCGAACTGCACGACGCTGTCCATGATCGTGGCGCTGGGCGCGCTGCACGCCGAGTTCGGCCTGCGCGAGCTGGTGGTCTCCTCGTACCAGGCGGTGAGCGGGGCCGGGCGGCACGGCGTCGAGACGCTGCGCCGCCAGCTCTCCCTGGTGGCCGGTACGGAACTGGGGACCAGCCCCGGTGACCTGCGGCGGGCCGTCGGCGACGACACCGGCCCGTTCCCCGAGCCGGTCGCGCTGAACGTCGTACCGTGGGCCGGGTCGGCGCGCGAGGACGGCTGGTCCTCGGAGGAGATGAAGGTACGGGACGAGTCCCGCAAGATCCTCGGGCTGCCGCAGCTTCCCGTGGCGGTGACGTGCGTACGGGTGCCCGTGGTCACCACGCACTCCCTGACCGTGCACGCCCGCTTCGAGGACGAGGTCACCGTCGGCCGGGCCCGCGAGATCCTGGCCACCGCGCCGGGTGTCGTCCTCTTCGACAACCCCGCCGCCGGTGAGTTCCCCACGCCCGCCGACGCGGTCGGCACCGATCCGACCTGGGTGGGCAGGGTGCGGCGGGCGCTGGACGATCCCACCGCGCTCGAACTCTTCGTGTGCGGGGACAACCTGCGCAAGGGCGCGGCGCTGAACACCGCGCAGATCGCGGAGCTGGTCGCGGCCGAGTTCGCGTGAGGCCCCGCGCGGCCCGGCCGGTGGGGGCGGGGAAATACCAATCCGTTTCACGTGAAACGTTTGTAGGATCTGTGTGAGTGGTGTGATCCGGTCGTTGGTCCGGATCTATTGATCAATGACCGGGTGCCGTCAGAGGATTTCCTCCCCGCCGTCCGCAACCACGCGGACGGCGGGGAGCGTCTTTGCGGTCACCCCATCCGGGGCGCGGGGGCGCCGAGGCGCGGACGTGGGGACGTCCATGCCGTAGGGCATACAGGGGAAGAGCGGGACGCATGACGGCGAATGAGGCACCAGCGGGGGCACAGCCGGACGCGAGAGCGAACGAGGTGAACAAGGCGCTCGGCGCGTACAACCCTCATGGGGCGAGGCGTGTCCAACTGGCGTGGCAGAGGTACTCGACTTGTCCCCCAAGCTCTTCGAGCAGGGGGTACCCCCAGCGGCGGCACGCGGCACGGCCCTCCGGCCGACCCGTCGGCTCGCGCGTGCTCGCGCGGCCGGTGGCATGCCGGTGATCGCCCCCATGCCCGCAGCCCAGCCCGCACCCCTGCCGGCGCAGCGAGACGGTGCCGAGGACGTCGCGGCGGCGGGCACCACCGTCGACCACCTCACCGAGACGTACCGCACCCACTACCGGTCGCTGCTCGGCCTGGCCGCGCTCCTGCTCGACGACACCGCCTCCTGCGAGGACGTCGTGCAGGAGGCGTTCATCCGCGTGCACTCGGCGCGCAAGCGGGTCCGTGACCCCCAGAAGACGCTGGCGTACCTGCGGCAGACGGTCGTCAACCTGTCCCGGTCGGCCCTGCGCCGCCGGATCATCGGCCTGAAGCTGCTGTCGAAGCCGATGCCCGACATGGCGAGCGCGGAAGAGGGCGCCTACGACCAGCTGGAGCGCGACTCCCTGATCAAGGCGATGAAGGGCCTCCAGCGCCGCCAGCGCGAGGTGCTGGTCCTCAGGTACTTCGCCGACATGACCGAGGCGCAGGTGGCCGAGACGCTCGGCATATCGCTGGGCTCGGTCAAGGCGTACGGTTCGCGTGGCATCGCCGCCCTCAGGCTGGCCATGGGGGAGCCGGCATGAGCGACGGCACCGGTGCGTCGCACGGACCGGACGGACAAGAGCGGAACCACTCGCACGCTGGGAACGGAACTGTGAACCACGGTCCCTACGGACTCGACGACGGGCAGGAACCTGCGCCCGGGGACGGGACAGAGGCCGCGGCGGAGGCCGTGGAAAGGGCCGGGGCGGAGGCCGGTGACGGGCTCGCGCCGGACGAGCTGGCCCTGCGCCGGCTGCTCCACCAGGCCGTCCAGGAGGTGGAGCCCCGCGAGGGCGCCCTGGAGCAACTGCGCCGCGCGGTCCCCGCCCGACGCGCCCGCAAGCGGCAGGCCGCCGTGGGCATGGCCGCCGCCGCCCTCTTCATCGGCACCGCCGTCCCCGCCCTGGTCCACGTCTCCAACTCCACCGGCCCGGGCGCCGACCCGTCCGTGGCCGGCCACGCCTCCCAGGCGCAGGGCGGTTCCGGCCAGGGCAAGGACCCGGCCGGCGGGCAGAGCGCCACCGTCGGCTCCTCCGAGAAGGGCAAGGACAAGGGGGAGGCCGGGCAGCAGGAGAAGGAGAAGGACAAGGCGGCCGCGGCCGGCGGCGGAGCGGCCACCGGCGCCGACCCCTCGACCAGCAGCGGCACCGCCACGGCCGCCTGTACGGCGGCCCAGCTGGGCGCCGCCGTGGGCTCCAGCGCCGCACCCGACTCGACCGGCGTGGTCTACGGCTCCTTCCGGGTCAGCAACGTCTCCTCGGCCGGCTGCACCGTCGGCGGCCCCGGCTCGGTGAGCGTGACCGCCCAGGGCGCGGCGGACCCCACCAGGATCGGCACCGCCCGGCACGCGGCCGGGGACCCGGCGACCGGGCTGCCGGACCCGTCCCTGGAGGCCGGGCAGCTGCTGCTGGAGCCGGGCGGGACGTACGAGGTGCGGTTCGCCTGGGTGCCCTCGGAGACGTGTCCCACCACCGGCGGGGGCACGGACGGCGGCACCGGCGACCCCTCACCGGACCCGTCACCCACCGAGACCACCGGCACCGGCACCACCGACAACGCGAGCACCACCACCGGCACCACGCCCCAGCTGATCGCGGCGGACGCCCCGGCCGACGGCAGCGTGGCCGTGACGTACACGACGGAGACGGGCGCGGGCGCGGCGACGGCGACGGTGGCCAACGCCTGCGCGGGGACGGTGTACTGGACGGGCGTGCTGGCGGGGTCCTAGAGGTTCCCCGCGGGCTGTTTGTGCTGCTCGCCGGATTCCGGTCCGTCCGCCGCGGACCCGTCCACCGCGGACCCGTCCACTGCGGACCCGTCCACTGCGGACCCGTCCACCGCGGGCTCGTCCACCGAGGGCTCGTCCACCGGGGCCAGTCCCAGCTCCGCGTCCCGGGCCAGCTCCACCTCGCGGCGCAGCAGCCGGAACCACATGAAGACCACGAAGCCCACGAACGCGAACCACTCGGCGGTGTAGCCGAGGTTCTGGAACGCCTTCAGGTCCAGGCCGGAGTCCTGCGTCTCGCTGAGCGGCACGGCCCGCATCCCCGAGTCGCCCTCGTTGAGGGTGACGTACGCGTCGTACACGTCGTACGGCACGAGGTTCACCAGCGAGGCCGCGCTGATCGCGGCGGTCTGGCCGTCGGGGAGGCCGCCGCGGGCGCTGACGCCGTTGTCGCCCGGTGTCTCGGACGCCTGGAGCGCGCCGGTGACGGTGACCTCGCCGGTGGGCGGGGCCGGGGCCTTCGCCGGGTCCGCCGCGCCGGGCAGCCAGCCGCGTACGACGGGCAGCGCCTCGCCGGAGTCGGTGCGCAGCATCGTCAGGACGTAGTAGCCCTCGCGGTCGTCCAGGGTGCGGTCGGGGACGAGGAGCTGGTCGGCGTAGCGGCCGGTGACGGTGGTCTGGTGGTTGACGGTCGCCTTGTCCACCGGCAGCAGGTCGGCCAGCGGGCGCGCGGCCTGGGTCTGGGCGGCCTCGGCCAGCCGGTCCGCGGTGTGGTGGTCGTCGACCCGGTCCTCGAACCGGCTCAGCTGCCAGGAGCCCATGAAGACGCAGAAGGGGATCGCGAGCACGACGAAGACGTTGATCCCCCACCAGCGGGGCGTCAGCAGGAACCGGTACACGCCCTCAACGGTACGGGTTCGGATGCGCGCAACGGTCGCGGGGTCGGAGTTTTCCACAGGCTGGGGGCCGGATCTGCGGGAAGGCCGCCCGGCCGGGCAGTATGGGGCCCATGAGTGAGAGCAACGGGTCCATGCCCGACTGGGAGAAGCGGTTCCGGGCGCCGAGGGTGTCCCTGCCGGACTGGGCGGAGGACGCGCCGGACCGCTCCCTGTTCGTGTCGAACGTGACGGGGACGTACGAGCTGTACGCCTGGGACCGGTCGACCGGCGAGCAGCGGCAGGCCACCGACCGTCCCCACGGCACGACGGACGGGGTGCTCTCGCCGGACGGCGCGCGGATCTGGTGGTTCGACGACAAGGACGGCGACGAGTTCGGCGTCTGGCGCCGCCAGCCCTTCGCGGGCGGCGCGGACGAACTGGCGGTGCCGGGCCTCGACCCCTCCTACCCGGCGGGCCTCGCCCTCGGCCGCGACGGGCGTACGGCGGTGATCGGCCGCTCCACGGACGAGGACGGTACGACGATCCACCTGGCGCGCGGTGACCAGGCCCCGGTGGAGATCTACCGGCACCGCGAGTCGGCGGGCGTCGGGGACCTCTCCCACGACGGTTCGCTGATCGCCGTCGAGCACACCGAGCACGGCGACGCGATGCACTCGGCGCTGCGCGTGCTGCGCCCCGACGGCACCAAGGTCGCGGAGCTGGACGACACCGAGGGCGGCACGCGGGAGCTGGGCCTGGAGGTGCTGGGCTTCGCCCCCGTCGACGGCGACACCCGCCTGCTCATCGGGCACCAGCGCCGGGGCCGCTGGGAGCCGCTGGTCTGGGACGTGGCGACGGGCGAGGAGACCGACCTCGCGCTGGAGCTGCCGGGCGACGTGAGCGCGGAGTGGTTCCCCGACGGTTCGGGCCTGCTGATCGTGCACAGCTTCGAGGCCCGCAGCGAGATGTTCCGCTACGACCTGGCGGCGCGCGAGCTGATCGAGATCCCCACGCCGGCCGGCATGGTCTCGGGGGCGACGGCCCGCCCCGACGGCAGCGTGGAGTACCTGTGGTCGTCGGCCGCCGAGCCGCCGGCGGTGCGGTCGACGTCCGGGCGCGTCGTCCTCGACCCCCCGGGCATGAAGTCGCCGGGCTCGGTGCCGGTGGAGGACGTGTGGGTGGAGGGCCCCGGCGGGCGCATCCACGCCCTGGTCCAGAAGCCGGCGGGGGTGACGGGGCCGCTGCCGACGGTCTTCGACATCCACGGCGGCCCGACGTACCACGACAGCGACTCCTTCGCCGCGGGCCCGGCGGCCTGGGTCGACCACGGCTACGCGGTGGTCCGGGTCAACTACCGGGGTTCCACCGGTTACGGCCGGGCCTGGACCGACGCCCTGAAGCACCGGGTCGGCCTCATCGAGCTGGAGGACATCGCCGCGGTCCGCGAGTGGGCGGTCACCTCCGGCCTCGCCGACCCCGCCCGGCTGATCCTCACGGGCGGCTCCTGGGGCGGCTACCTCACCCTGCTCGGCATCGGCACCCAGCCGGACGCCTGGGCCCTGGGCATCGCGGCGGTCCCGGTCGCCGACTACGTCACCGCGTACCACGACGAGATGGAGGCGCTGAAGGCCCTCGACCGCACGCTGCTGGGCGGCACCCCCGAGGAGGTCCCCGAGCGCTTCGCGGCGTCCTCCCCCCTGACGTACGTCGACGACGTGAAGGCCCCGGTGTACATCTCGGCGGGCGTCAACGACCCCCGCTGCCCGATCCGCCAGGTCGAGAACTACGTCAAGCGCCTGGAGGCCAGGGGAGCCGTCCACGAGGTCTACCGCTACGACGCGGGGCACGGTTCGCTGGTGGTCGACGAGCGCATCAAGCAGCTGCGACTGGAACTCGACTTCGCAGAACGGCACCTGCCACGTCCCTGACCGCCCCAGGTCTCGACGGGGCCTCTGGGCGGGCCGAGTCGGGTGGTGGGTGGGCACAGGCCGGGGATCCAGGGGGCGGAGCCCCCTGGTGGGGGGTGACGCGCAGGGCGCCCAGCCCTACGCACCCGCCCCCTACGCGTCCGCCCCCCGCCGTACCCCCCGCCGCCCCAGCAACTCCGCCAGCCCCCGCCGCGTAGCCGCCAGCACCACCCGGTCCGACCCCCGCAGCACATACGTGTCCGGCAGATCCCACACCAGCCCCGCCCCGGCGACGTCCACCGCACCCGCACCCGCACCCGCACCCCCGCCTCCCCGACCGCCGGAGGCCACCGTGTCCAGCGCCAGCACCCGCCACGCCCCCGCCCGGAACGCCTCCCCGACCGTCCGCCCCTCCAGCTGCGGATGCCCCGCCACCCGCACCGCCGCGAACAGCAGCACCCGCCGTTCGACCGGGATCGCCCCCAGGATCTGCCGCCCCATCATCGCCCCGGCGAACGCCGGCGCCGACAGGTGCGTCACGCTCCGGCTCCGCGTCAGCGCCCCGGGATGCGCGGCCCGCAGGGTCCGGTAGACCGCCGTCGCGAAGTCGTCGTCGTACAGCCGCAGCACCACCCGCAGGTCGGCCCGCACCGACCGCGCGTACAGCACCGCCTCCAGGTTCGTCGTGTCCACACTGGTCAGCGCCAGCAGCGAGTGCGCCCGGTGGATCTTCGCCGCCTCCAGCACGCCCTCCTGCGTGACGTCCCCCAGCACCACCGGCACCCGCAGCCGCCGTGCCGTCGCCATGCCGCGCGCCTCGGGGTCGGACTCCACGCACACCACCGGGATGTGCAGCTCCCGCAACCGGGTCAGCACCCGCGTACCGATCTTGCCGAGTCCCAGCAGCACCACATGCCCGCCGAGCCCGCGCGGCGGCTTCCGCAGCGTCGTCGCCGTCCGGAGCGTCCCCAGCGCCTCCAGTACCGCCGCCAGCAGCACCGGCAGCAGCAGCAACCCCATCAGCCCGGTGAGCAGTTGCAGCACCTGCTCCCCGGTCGACCCCTCCAGCGCCGGCTCGTTGATGGCGAACAGGTCCAGCAGCGTCACGTACGTCGCGTGCAGCGGATGGTCCCCGGTCACCAGCGTCAGCGCCACCGCCAGCGCGACCACGCAGGCCGCGAGGCCCGCGATCGACCACCGCAGCCGCCGCGAGAACAGCGAGGCGAACGGCGGCACCACCCCGCCCCGCGCGGACAGCGCGGGCCCGGAGTACGACACCTGCTCCAGCACGACGGTGCCCCGCCCCGTCGCCCGGGCCACCTCCGCCGCGTCGGGCAGCAGCCGCGGCCCCTGGTCGCCGCTCTCCTCCGAACCGTCGGTCCCGGCGGGGTCGTTGCTGGTCGCGGAGAGCAGCGCCAGCGTGCACAGCCCCGGGTCGGCCACCTCGCCGGGCCGCGGCGGCTGCCGCTCGACCGCGCGCAGCAGCAGCCCGTCCGTCTCCACGACCTTGCTGGTGCCGACCAGCGCGGTCGCGGCCAGCGCGGGCGCGGCGGTGTCGGCGTCCGAGAGCACGGTGGTGGAGGCGTCCAGAGCAGGGGTCCGGGCCTCGCCCGCCGCCAACGCGGCGGCCTGGTCGAGGAGTTCCTCTATGTGCTGGCCCAGGCGCCGGTTGTACAGCCGCAGCACCAGCCGCAGCCGGGGGTTGAGGCGGCGGGCGGTGAGGGCGGCGCGGATGTTGGTCTCGTCGTCGTCGTAGACCAGGGCCAGCGCGGCGGCCCGCCCCACACCGGCCTCGGCGAGCACGTCCTCGGTCGGCTCCCCGGCCTCCATCTCCTGCCCCGCGCTGTCGGCGCCGTCCGGCTCGGCGGCACCGGCCCGGTTGACCGCCGCGTTCACCAGGTCCAGCAGCGCGGCGGAGGCGGCGCGGGCGCGGCCCACCACCGGCTGGCGCACCCGGCGCCCGGAGGGCGGCACGACGAGGGTGACCTGTTCGCCGTAGACACCGCGCAGTTCGGCGGCGAGCCGGTGCGCCAGCCCGTCGTCGCCGCAGACCACCATGTGCGCGGCGGGCGTTCCCTGCTGACTCTGGTTCGGAAGGCTAGGCACGAGGCAACAGACTGCCATGCCCTCCCGGGAGGCGTTAAGAACGCGTTAAGACGCGGCAGGGAAGACGTATGAACATTGCCGGAATCCGGCAATGACGGCCTGCTCTGCCCCATGCCAGACTCCCTCGCACCGGAGGTCGGCGGCAGGGCGAGAGGGGGCGGCACGCATGGCCTGGTTTCTCGGCCTTGGCATCACGGGGGTCGTGCTGCTCGCCCTGTCGCTGATCTTCGGCGGCGTCGTCGAAGGCGCCCTCGACGGCGCTCTCGACGGCGCGCTGGGCGGCGTCCTCGACGGGTGGCTGTCGCTGCCGGTCCTCGCCGGCTTCACGTCGATGACCGGCTTCACCGGCGCCCTCGTCCTGGGCAGCGGCTGGACGGGCCCGGTGGGCGCCGCCTCGGCGGGCGTGCTCGCCGGAGCGGGCGCGGGCTGGCTGACGTACCGCCTCAGCCGGGCGCTGATGCGCGACCAGACCGCCGTGACGCCCACCGCGGACCACCTGCTGGGCACCCCCGGCAAGGTGGTGACCGCCATCCCCGCCGACGGCTTCGGCGAGGTCCTGCTGCACCTCGGCGGCCAGCCGCTCAAGTGCGCGGCGCGCAGCGCGGCGCCGGTGGCGCGCGGCACCCGGGTGTGGGTGGAGGCGGTCCCGACGTCGACGTCGGTGGTCGTCCGCCCGGTCGACAGCTGAACCCACCTCTCTCCACGAACTTCTCCACGAACTTCTCCACGAACTTCTCCACGAACCCATACGGGGGCACAGCCATGAGTCCTGTCCTGATCGCGGCACTGGGAGTCGTCGTACTCCTGGTGCTGCTCGCACTGGTCGTCGTCAGCCGGTACAAGGTGGCCGGGCCGAGCGAGGCGTTCATCGTCACCGGCCGGCGCGGCAAGAAGTCCACCGACCCGGAGACCGGCCGGGTGTTCACGGACAACAGCGGCCAGAAGGTCGTGGTCGGCGGCGGTGTCTTCGTCGTGCCGTTCGTGCAGCAGAAGTTCACCCTCGACCTGTCCTCGCGGCACATCCCGGTCGCCGTGCGCGGCGCGGTGACGCTGCGCGGGGTCAAGGCCCACCTCGAAGGCGTCGCCATCGTCAAGGTCGGCGGCACCGAGGACGCGATACGGGCCGCCGCCCAGCGGTTCCTGATGCAGCAGGACGGCATCGTCGGCTTCACCCAGGAGGTGCTGTCCGGCGCGCTGCGGGCGATCGTCGGCCGGATGTCGGTGGAGGACGTCATCCGCGACCGGGCCGCCTTCGCGAGCCAGGTGGCGGAGGAGGCGGAGGCCAGCCTCTCCGGGCAGGGCCTGGTCCTGGACGCCTTCCAGATCCAGGACATCACCACCGAGGGCTCCTACCTGGAGGACCTCGGCCGTCCCGAGGCCGCCCGGGCCAAGCAGGAGGCCGACATCGCCGAGGCGGTGGCGCGGCGCGCGGCCGAGCAGGCCCGGCTGAAGGCCGAGGAGGAGATCGCGGTCGCCCAGCGGACGCTCTACCTGAAGCAGGCCGAGATCAAGGCCGAGACCGACCAGGCCTCCGCCCGCGCCAACGCCGCCGGCCCGCTCGCCGAGGCCGCCCGGCAGCAGGACATCCTCGCCGAGCAGGAGAAAGTCGCCGAACGCCAGGCGGCCCTGAAGGACCGTCAGCTGGACACCGAGGTCCGCAAGCCGGCCGACGCCAAGCGGTACGAGGCCGAGCAGGAGGCCGAGGCTCGCCGGGTGTCCCGCGTCAAGCAGGCCGAGGCCGAGCGCGCGGCCGGCATCGCCGCCGCCCAGGCGGAGGCCGAGCGGGCGCGGCTGACCGGTGAGGGCGAGAAGCAGCGCCGCAGCGCGCTGGCCGAGGCGCAGGCCATCGAGGGCCTCAAGCAGGGCGAGGCCGAGCGGTCCCGGCGCGCGGCGATCGCGGAGGCGGTACGGCTGGAGGGCGAGGCGGAGGCCGCGGCGATCGGTGCCAAGGGCGCGGCCGAGGCCGAGGCGATGCGGAAGAAGGCCGACGCCTTCGACCGGTACGGCGAGGCGGCGGTGCTCCAGATGCTGGTCGAGGTGTTGCCGCAGGTGGTGGCGAAGGCGTCCGAGCCGCTGTCCGCCGTCGACAAGATGACGGTGATCTCCACGGACGGCGCGAGCCGCCTGTCCCGCACGGTCGCCGACAACGTCGCCCAGGGCATGGAACTGCTCACCTCCACCACCGGCATGGACCTGGCCGGGCTCCTGAAGGACCTCACCGCGCGCAAGACGGCGGCGGCCGAGGACGGCAAGGTCGAGATCACCGGCTGACAGTGGCCGCCCGTACCCTGGAAGGCGCCGGCGACGGCATGGACGTGACACGACGGGTGCGGCAGGGGTGGGCGGAGGTGGCGGACCGGCAGGCGGCGCGGGCGTACGTCGAGGGCTACGCGGACCTCCTCGCCTCCGCCTCCGCCACCGGCCGCCGGCTGAACCGGGAGGAGCTGGACTCCCGCCGCGCCCTGGGGGAGCGCGCCGCGGAGGCCGGCCTCAAGCTGCGGGACCTGGTCGTCGCCCACCTCGACGCCACCCGCGCCGACTGGCCCACCGGCCCCGGCGTCACCCCCGACTGCGTGCTGGCCGTGGTCGCCCAGGCCGTGGACGCGCTGGCCGAGGGGTACGAGCGGGCGCAGCGGCTGGCCGTGCGTCAGGAGGAGGCGGCGCGGCGGGAGTTCATCGACGACCTGCTCTACGGCCGCAGCGACCTGGGCCGGGTCGCCGAGCGCGCCGAGCGCTACGGCCTGCGGCTGGCCTACGAGCACGCCGTGGCTGTGGCGCGCGGCGCCTTGGCGTACGACGACGGCGACCCCGTCCCCCGGGAGGTGGAGCGGGCGCTGATCGGCCGGTTCGGCGACCGCCGCATACTCCTCACCACCAAGGACGGCCGCCTGGTGTGCGTCGCCCCCGGCGACCAGCAGGAGATCCTCACCTTCTTCGCCAAGCTGGCGCACACCGCCACCGACGGCGGCCAGGTCGCCATCGGCCGCTCCCAGCCCGGCGCCGCCGGTGTCGTCCAGTCCTACGAGGAGGCGCTGAACACCCTCGACCTCGCCGAACGCCTGGAACTCGACGAGCCGTTGCTGCGCGCCGCGGACCTCCTCGTCTACCCCGTCCTCACCCGTGACCGCCAGGCCATGGCCGACCTGGTGACCAGCACCCTCAGCCCGTTGCGCGAGGCCCGCGGCGGCGCCGAGCCGCTGCTCGACACGCTCACCGCGTACTTCGACTCCGGCTGCGTGGCGGCGGAGGCGGCCCGCCGGCTCTCCCTGAGCGTGCGCGCCCTCACCTACCGGCTGGAACGCATCCACCGGATCACCGGCGCCGACCCCTCCGACCCGGTCCACCGCTACACCCTCCAGACGGCGGTGATCGGCGCCCGCCTGCTGGGCTGGCCGGCCAACCCCCTCTGACAGGTTCCGACAGGAGAGACACCCCCATGGCGAAGAAACCGGTCCGCGCGGCGGTCGGAGACATCCGGATCACCTGCCAGGTGTGCGGCAGCGAACATTTCCGGGACCGTCCCGTCCTCCTCAACAGCTCCGGCATGGAGTTCATGAAACTGGCCTGGGCGAACGAGACGGCGACCGGCCTGATCTGCTGGCAGTGCGGATACGTCCAGCTGTTCGCGAACCAGGATCTCCAGCTGTACCGGGGGGACGCGTAACCGGCCGGACGTACCATTCCCGGGGCTGATGTGCCCCGATCAACTTTCCGCTGTCTTTCCGTGGGGGGAAATACTCGTGAGTCGTCGTACGTCGCATGCGTACAGACCGCTGAACATGAAGCGAAGAGCCTGGCTGACGCTCGGCGCGGTCGTCCTGGGCGGCGGCGGAGTGGTGACGTACGCCGCCGCCAGCCCGTCCGCCGACACCGGGCCCGCGACCCGGGCCAAGCGGCCGGTGAAGGTCTACGACCTGGCGCTGAAGGGCGCCGGGAGCGATGTGCGGAAGCTGCCGCGCACGGAGACCAAGCAGTTCTCGCTGCTCGGCGTCTCCTGGACGGATGCCGACCGGGAGCTGAACGGCAGCATCCAGGTGCGGACCCGCGACGCCGAGAGCGGCGCGTGGACCGGCTGGCGGGACCTGGAGACCGGCGTCGACCCGGTCGAGGTCCCCGAGGCCGACTCGGAGGAACGCGGCGCGTCCGAGCCGCTGTGGACCGGCCCGTCCGACGGCGTCGAGGTCCAGGTCGTCCACGACGACGGTTCCACCGACGCGGGGCTGCCCAAGGGGTTCGAGGTCAACCTGGTCGACCCCGGGGTGGTGACGGAGGCGGAGACGCGGATCGACCCGGCGGCGTTCGCGACGGACGCGTCGGCGGAGCCGACGGTCTCTTCCGAACCTGCCGCCGCCGCGTCCGCCGCGTCCGCCGCGTCCGCCGCGTCCGCCGCGTCCGCCGCTCCCACCGCCCCGGCGTCCACCGCCCCCCAGCCGCCGGTCGTCTCCCGCGCGGGCTGGGGCGCCGACGAGTCGCTGAGCCCGGAAGGCCCCGAGTACAACGAGGACGTGAAGTCGGTCTTCGTCCACCACACGGCCGGCACCAACGACTACTCCTGCGCCGACTCGGCCGCCCTCGTCCGGGGCATCTACGCGTACCACGTGCAGACCAACGGCTGGAAGGACCTCGGCTACAACTTCCTCGTCGACAAGTGCGGCACCGTCTTCGAGGGCCGCAAGGGCGGCATCGACCTGCCGGTCCTCGGCGCGCACACCTACGGCTTCAACCGCGAGTCGACCGGCATCGCCGTCCTCGGTGACTACACCTCCACCGCCGCGCCCCAGGCGACCCTGACCGCGATCGCGCGGGTGGCGGCCTGGAAGCTCGGCCAGTACGGCGCCGACCCGTCCTCGACCGTCAAGCTCACCGCGGGCGCGACCCAGAAGAACTACTTCGGTACGAGCTTCACCGCGGGCGGCACCTACGCCTTCGGCCGCATCGCCGCCCACCGCGACGGCTACAACACCGAGTGCCCCGGCGACTCCCTCTACGCCCAGCTGCCGGCCATCCGCACCCTTGCCGCAGGCCCGGTGCAGGGCCTGAAGATCACCGCGCTCGACGGGACGGGCCTGAACGGCTCCACGTACTACACCAAGGGCAAGATCACCGCCCGCTGGTCGGCCACCACCCCCGCCGCGCTCGTCGAGCACTTCGAGATCCTGGTCGACGGCACGTCGGTCGCCACCGCCCCGGCCACCGCGACCTCCCAGAGCGTCACCCTCGCCGCGGGCAGCCACACCGTCGCCGTACGGGCGGTGCACCAGTCCGGCAGGACCACGACGACGGCGACCAAGAAGGTCGTCACGGACACCACCGCGCCGACCTTCACCACCACGCCCAAGCTGACCCTGCGCACCGGCACCGTCGACACCACCGCCGTCCCGGTCACCCTCGGCTGGAAGGCCGCCGACAGCGCCGCGCTGCGCCGGGTGAAGCTGCTGTCCCCGACCACGGCCACCTTCGGCCCGACGACGACGTCCTCCAAGCGGACCGCCAAGTCCGGCTCGGCCGCCACTTGGTCGATGCGGGCGTACGACTGGGCCGGCAACTACCGCACCTCCTCGCCCTCCTACACCCCGGTGATCCTCCAGGAGAGCTCCGCCAAGAAGTCCGGCAGCTGGAGCACGCGTTCCTCCTCCAGCTACCTCGGCGGGAAGTCGTACTCCAGCTCCTCCAAGAGCGCGAGCCTGACGTGGACGTTCACCGGCCGCTCCGCGGCGTGGGTGGTGTCGCGGGCCTCGTCCTCCGGCCAGGCGTACGTCTACGTCGACGGCAAGAAGGTCGCGACCGTCGATCTGAAGTCGGCGACCACCAAGTACCGCCAGGCGATCTGGACGAAGTCCTGGTCGAGCAGTGCCAAGCACACGATCAAGGTCGTGGTCGTCGGCACGAGCGGCCGCCCGACCATCACCACGGACGGTCTGGTCCATCTGAAGTAACGGCTCCGGATCCGAACCGCGCGCCTTCCGTTCCCGTCTCTCGGACTGTCGGAGAGAACTGTCGGAGAACTGTCGGAGGGTGTCGATGACGCACAGAAGAAGGCGCGCGGGCTGGATGACCACGGGCTGGATGACCACGGGCGCGCTGACGACAGCGACGCTGGTGGGCCTCACGGGCTGCTCGGACGGATCGGGTTCGGACTCCGCCTCGGAGTCCGACTCGGCCTCGCACTCCGCCTCTGCCTCTGCCTCCGCCTCTGCCTCCGCCGAGGGCGCCACGCCGACGGCGGAGGCCTCGTCCGCGACGGCCGGGGGGAGCTCCGAAGGAGGAGAGACCCCCGAAGCAACGGTCGAGGCGTGGGTGGCCGCGGTCGTCAAGGGCGACACGAAGGAGGCGTGCCTGCTGATGGGGGAGGCGGCCACCGGTTCGTCGCCCGCGCAGACCGGCAGCGAGGAGACCTGCGGCACGGACTCGGCGCAGGGCAAGCGGATCCAGGACACGGTCGGTCAGTTCAAGGAGTCGTTCACTCCCGACCCGCCCACGGCCGACCCGAAGGTGGAGGCCACCGCGCCCGCCGACGCCTCCGCCGAGAAGGCGGTCTTCCCCGCCGACCGGATCACCATCGACGGCAAGACCCTCGAAGAGATCATCATCTCGAACTCCACCGGCGTGGGGCCGGGCCAGCTGGACGTGAAGATCGGGACCGACAAGCTCGACGGCGCCTGGTACGTGACCGACATGGACTTCAACCTCGGCTGACCCCACGGCTCATGCTGCTCATGCGGCGCATACAGCGCATACGGTGCATCCGGGCGAGGTAGTCCCGTACCCCCGGTTCGGTGCCGTACCGGCGGCTGAGCTCGGCGGCGAGTTCCCCGCCGGCCATGACCAGCGACGGCACCGACCGGCGGTCTCCTTCGAGGGCCCGTCCCCCCAGGGCGAGCGCCTGCTCCAGATCCCCCGCACGCGCCGCCGTGACCGCGAGCGTGAGCCGCGCTTCCGCGTTGCGCATCGGCGACCGCTCGGTGCCGTCGGCGTCCGTTCCCGTCCTCAGCACCTCCTCGGCGAGCAGGCGGGCGAGCCTGTCCTCACCGACCAGGCGGTGACAGTCCATCGCGTAGAAGTCGAACTTGCCCGGGTCCACCACGAAGTGGTTCTCCGGGTTCTCGGGGTACGGCATCCGCTCCAACAGCAGCCGCCCCTCGTCCAGGGCCGCCTCGACCCGCCGGCGCTCCCCGAGCCGCGCCCATGCCTTGGCCTCCTGGGCGGCGAGCTGCACGGCCACACCACGGTCCGGGGCCCGCTCGGCCCCGGCCCGCGCCGCCGCGACGGCGCCCCGGTAGTCACCGTCGGTGAGGGCGAACCACGCCCGCATCTCGTGCGCCCACCCGGCGATCTCCGCATGGCCGGCCTCGGCCGCGAGCGACAGCGCCGCCTGCCGTGCCGCCTCCGCCGCGTGGCGCGCCCCCGTGTCGTACTCGGCACAGCCGACCAGCAGGGCGAGCCACCCGGACACCGCGAGCACCTCACGCCGCTGCGCGGAAGTGAGGCCGCTGGTGTGGTGCAGCGCGGCGACACGGCGCAGCCACCACCGCCCCTCGACGAGCAGCCGCTCACCCGGCACGAACGGGTACTCCGAGGCGAGCCGGTCCGCGACGCCCCGCAGGGCGTCGAGCGTGGCGCCGTCGAGGTCGGACCGTTCGAGCCGGCGCGCGATCTCCAGCGTCTCCACACCGGACGCGTCGACGAACCCCCGGCCCCCGCCCCGCCCCGGGGGCGCCGGGAAGAGCGCGTACGTCACGGTGCCGAAGAGGGCGGCGATCCCCGACCGCCACCAGCCGTCCGGCATCCGATCACCCGCTTCCCACCCCTTCCACTGACGCACCAAACTGTCTTCGGAACTGCCTTCTGCGCTGCCTTCTGCGCTGCCTTCTGCGCTGCCTTCTGTGCTGTCTTCCGCGCTCTCTCCCGAAGACATCCCCCCGGCAACGCGCTCCCGCAGCGCCCGTACCGCCTCCCGCTCCGACCACCCACGGGCCACCCGCTCGGCAGCGATACGCCGCGCCCACCCGGGCCTGTCATCGACCATGCGCCCACCTCCGCGTGCTCTCCTACGAGTACCCCCTCCCAGTCCCACTCGCGAGCAGAACCCAGCAGTGTTCCGGCCGGCGCGTCGGCCGTACCCGATCGGTCAGGGAGTGCCGGCGCGCCGGTAGCCGGCCCACAGCCGGCCGCCGGCCCGCGCGAGCACCTCGTCCACCACGGTCACGAGGGGTTCCGGCCGCCCGCTCAGTACCTCGTGGAGACCGTGGTGCAGGCGCCTGCCGAGCCCCGGGGCGGTCGACTCCAGCCGGCGTGCCAGCCACTTCCCCCCTCCGTTCCAGGAACCGCCGACGGCCAGCGCCAGTTCGCCGGTGCGCCGGACCAACTCGGTGGCGATGAACAGACGCTCGCCCTGGTCGTCGCTTCCCGCGAGATCGTCGAGGAGGTCGGTGATCGCGTAGCGGCGGTCCTCGATCTCTTCCGCCGACGCCGGCGGCGGTCCCGCGACGGCCAGCCTCCGGGCTTCCGCGGCGAGACGCGCTCCGAGCCCGTCGGTGTCGAGGAGCAGCAACCCGTCGGCACACATCCACAACAGCGGCGACCGGCGCCGGCCCAGCTCCCGCTCGATGTACGACCGCCAGGTCGCCTCGGTGTGCACGAACATCTCCACCGGCCAGCCGTCGTGCCGAAGACTTGCCCGGTACGGCGCCGGGGCACCGTGCAGCAGCACCACGACGTCCAGATCCGACATCGCCGTGCGCCGGCCCGTCACGACACTGCCTCCCAGGAACGCGGCCCGAGCGTCGGGATGATGTCCCTCTACGACGGCACGTGCCGCCTCGATCCCATCCATACGGCAACTATCAACACGGCCCCCACCGCACGCACACCCCTTCTCCGGGAGGACTACGGCGGCTTGCTGGACACGCACGCAAAACAGGTCGGGCGCCTACTGCATTCAGTAGGCGCCCGACCTGGTGTTTCAGCTGTCGGGGTGGCGGGATTTGAACCCACGACCTCTTCGTCCCGAAGCAACTTCGGGGACGGTACCGCCTGGGCTCATTGTGCCCCTCACCTGCGCTGATGGTCCGCAGCCGTTCGCGCTCGTCCGTCGTTGTCCGCTGGCGTTGTCACGCAGTTAGACACTCAGTCGTGCCGCCGGGACACGCCCTATCGGTTGATCGGGATCTCGTAGACGATCTCGCAGTGAGCCGCGGGCACCACGATGTCCGCTGTCTCCACGGGCCGGCCGTCGTCGCTGTAGTACGTCCGCCGGATGTGCGTGACAAGTGCACCCTTCTGGACGCCGAGCAATGAGGCTTCCTCGGCGGTCGCCTGCCTCGGCTCCGGCTGCTCTACGGCATGGCTGACCGTGATGCCGATCTCGGCCATGCGTCGCACCACGCCCATCCCCGCGTACGGCCCGCCCTCCGGCAGGACCGCGAGCGTGCCGGACGTGATGCTGTACGGCTCCCAACTCGTGGAGACGAGAACGGGCTTGCCGTCGGCCAGGTACTCGTACAGCGTGCGCACGCAGTAGTCCGCCTCAGGGATCTCAAGGCGCGCTGCGATGTCCGCCGGAGCCGGCACCATCGCCTCGCTTCGGCTCTCCCAAGTCCCCTTCTTGCCGAGCGCCGCCATCTCCGCGCGGAACAGCGATCCGTCGGTGTGCTGTTGCTGCCGTGAGCGGACCATGCGCAGTCGCTCCCGCGGCTCCGCGACGTAGGTTCCCGAGCCCGCACGTCCTTCCAGGACGCCCTCGGCGATCAGCATCTCTTGGGCACGGCGAATGACGGCGTCGCCTACTCCGTACTCCTGCGCCAGTTGGGCGCGAGACGGCAGACGGTCTCCCGGCGTCCATTCCTGATCGGCGATGCGCTCTCGTAGCAGGTCAGCGATGTGGAGGTACGGCGGCTGCTCACGCATATGGAAAATCTAGACCACTACCTCTAATCTAGATAGCCAGCTTGCTCTTAGCTATCTAGCTTGCGAGAGGGGGTCAGGTGCAGCCGAGGGACCATCTCGCGTTATCCACCGATGCTCGTGTCGACCATATGGCCGCACGCCTCGCAGCCCTCGGTATCGCGCCCATCGTGACGCGCGGCAAGGGATGGGGGCGTGTGGAAGCGCACGTGCCTGGCCCCCTCTCTCCCGAGCGATGGCAAGAGCTCCTCGCGGCACTGGCGACGGCCGACTCTTACGGGCTCGTCGACAGCAGCGAGGACGGCCGCAGCGTCTGGGCCGGAGTCAACGACAAAACCCCCGCGGCGGTACCTGCCGCCCGGGGGCACGGCCATCAGCCCTGAGGAGCTGATCAGCATGCTCAACCGTATCCGTCGTGCCGTCTCGCTCGCCAGAGCGCGGTACTTCCGCAAGGGCAGGCACCGTCGCGCCTCAACGCCGTCTTGGGATGTGGCGGTGATGTCTCCCGCGCTTGCCGCACGACAGGCAGCCGTCCCGAAACGGGTGCCAGCGACATCAGACCGTTTCCCCCTGCTCCGGGGCGAGGAGAACGCGCTCGTCCGCCCGTATGTGCTGGCCACGGAGGAGCGCGCGCGGCGGCGTTCGGTGATCGTGGCGCCGCGACTGTCGGCTGAGGCGTGGTCGGCCCTGGCGGGGGCCCACTGATGCCCTCTCGTCAACGACTCCGGATCGCGGAATCCTCGGCCGCTGCCTACCGGTCGACCGCATGCCGAATCGGCACCCACACCGCCTGTTCGGACGCCTCACCGGCCGTGGCGCCGGCCGACCTGCCGGTGATCTACGAGACATGTGACTGCCCCTGTCACTCGGCGCCGGACCACTCCACGCGACCGGCGGTGACTCGGTGAGCAACTGGGCCCCCGGGGGCGCGCTCGCGTCCACCATCGAGATCACTGCCGCCACCGTGCTGCGGGGCGACGTCATCCAAGTCGGCGGCCAAGCATGCCGGGTGAGCGACCTCTTCCAGCTGCCCCAGGGCGCCAAGCAACTCCTCTTCGAGTCCGGAGAGCTGCTGACCATGAACGGGCGGACCCGGCTCCTTGCCGTGCGAATGGTGAGAAGGCGGTGACGGAGTTTATGGCATCGCGTCGCCTCGTCGTCACCGACGATCTGAGGCGCCAGATCGCGGCCGGACACATCCGACCCGGTGATCGTCTTCCGTCTGAGACCGCTTTGGCCGACCGGTACAAGGTCAGTACGGCGACACTCCGGAGTGCTCTGGCGGTTCTCCAGGGAGAAGGTCTCGTCGAGAAGATCCACGGCAAGGGGAACTTCGTCCGCCGCCCGCTGCGCAAGATCACGTACGTCGGCGGATGGGGCACGCTGGACCCTCGGACAGCCGCAGATGCGGATCTGCGAGTGACAGTTCGCACGACCGCGATGCACGCGCGGGGGCACCTGACAGCGCTGCTGAGGGTCGAGGACGGAAGCCCACTGACCGAATTCGTCCGCCTCAGCTACGAGGGGGAGTCTCCGCACAGCCTGGCCCGCATCTACGTACCGCAGGATCTGACGCCGACCACGGCATTCGGTGACCGTCCCTCATGCGCGTGGGTGGAGGCCAGTTTCTCTGTGCCGGACCCGCCGCCGGCCGAGGTCCACGAGACGGTGTCCGCCCGGCTCCCCACACCGGATGAGGCGTCAACCCTGCGGATCAGCACAGCCCTGGCTGTCCTCGCGATCACGCGGGTCGCGGCCGACAACGCCGGGCGAGTCGTCGAAGCGGCGCTGCTCGTGTTCCCGGGGGACCGTGTCGACGCCGTCTTCACTACTCACCACGTGATCGACGAAAGGCAGGCGCAAAGATGACGCCGCAGAGCGAACTGCGACTCCTCCCGTGGTCGGGTCCGGACGGCAAGCCCTGCTACCTGAGCACCGACGAGAGCGGCGGCTACATGTCGCGCCTGGCGGACAGCATCGAAGCGGTACAGCTCGGGATGGCAGCCGATCTTGTGGAGCAAGCCTCGGAAGTCCTCGACGACCGGGACGCCGGCCCCGATGACCTACGGCTCACGCTGGCCGAACTGGCCGCAGCCTTGCGAGACGTGCTCCGCGTAGCAACCAGCCGCGGTCACCTCCTGGCGGTGAGCGAACCTCACTCCTGAAGGGAGCCGTCGCCAAGTGCGCTGCCTGCGGCGACGCTCATAGGCCCGTGTACTGATCGCCCCTCCCGCTGACCAGCGGACCTGACAAAGCTCACGGCTCTGACCAGTTCAGACGCCGTGGGCTTCTGTCGTTGTCGGACGGCATTGGCTGACCTTGGACGGCCCGGAGACGGCCCCGGAGAGGCGCGGGCTGAGGATGAGCACAACAGGCGACAGGGGCGCCGGGATGCTCACTGCCTGACAGCCGCGACCGCCCGTCCTGACGCGGTCAGCCCGGGCACTGGTATGTAGTTGCCACGCGGGCTGTCCTTGCCGATAAACTCACAGATCATCTATTTGATCACTGGAGGGGTTATGAGTGACGCGAATGATGAATGGGTGCCCTTCTCGGCTCGCCGCTCAGAAGCCGGGCGTCAGGAATTTGTCCGCCTCTCCGATGGAGTGCCTGAGTGGCTACGCGAGTCGCTCTGGAATTGGCTTTCTGAGCGGATGCACAAGAGGGCTCTCGGTAGCAATCACAAGTGGTACATGACACCGTGCGAAGCAGGAATCAGAAGAGCTGAGCGAATTCTCAAGATTTCATCTGGTTGGACGTCGTCGGGAGACTCGCACCCCGACAGGATCGGCGGCCTTGCAAAGTTCAGGGTCGCTCTGTATAAAAATCCGGAAGCATTTCTTGGGGCAGTAGATCTAGCCCTCTCTCAACTCGACCCAAATGCGCCAGAGTGTGACGCATTGGAAACAGTCCTGGAAGAGGGTGCCTCCGCCTGGCGGGTAGGCCTAGTTAGTGGCAGAGCTGGCCTTGTTGAGCGCATCGATGCGACGGTACAACTTGCAGCAGAAACGACCGGAGCGCTTGAGCCGAGAGCTGGAAGACTGTTGGCCGACGCGTGGAAGCATGCCTTCTCCATGAATCGAGATCCGTCGGCCGCTTACCGGTATGCCGTTCGTGCAGTGGAAGCGGCAGCAGCTCCCGTGATCTCTCCAAGCGACGCCATTCCCACTCTTGGGAAAATGATTTCGGCATTCAGGAGTAAACCAGAGAAGTGGAACTTCTCTTTTAAGGTTGACTCTGCCGTCGACCCTAAGGGCGTTCTTTTGGGTATGCTTCAAATTCTCTGGACGAACGAGTATTCTCGGCACGTTGATCTGGATATCCAAGCCCCTCTGCACGTATCACAAGAGGAGGCTGAAAGCGCGATCGTTCTGGCGGTTACGCTGGTCAACTGGTTTGTCTCTGGGTCGGTTTCCAGAAACCCGGCTCAGAGTACGTAAGGTCGGCGGAGCGGCTTTGGGCTGGAGCTGCTTTGGGGCGAGTGATCTTGGCCCCGTAAGCTGATGGCGAGTCGGGCAGTCTGTGGACCTGCCCGTTAAAGCACGACGTTGGGGCCAAGATCTTAGAGGCTCGCCCCAAAGTGGCTGCCTAAAGCCGTGGAGCCGACCGCCCCAGCCACAGAGGGTGTCTCCCCACTTCATGCCCGCAGCCGCCCAGCGCGCCGCCGGGCGCGGCCAGCCGGGGCGAAGACAGGAGGCAGGCCGCGCCGCAGAGGCGGCGCGCCCGCGCCGTGCGCGGGCCTTGATGAAGTAGGGAAAGTCTTATCCCACTGGGATCAGGTGCTTGCCGTCGTGGCTCCGTACGTGGGGACCGGCGCCGTCCAGGGCGTCCAGGAGCCGGATCGCGTAGACCTCGGACATGCGCTCGCTGACCTCGTCGGGTGTGAGCCAGGAGACGGCTGTCGACTCGCTTGAGGTGCGTTCCGTGCCGCCGGACGGCTTGCAGCGGAAGACCAGGGCGACGATGCCTCGGGTGGTGTTCTTGTAGACGCCGGTGAGTTCGTCTACCTCGACGTGGATGCCTGTCTCTTCCCAGACTTCGCGGGCGACGCCGGCCTCCGGGGTCTCGTTGAGTTCGAGTACGCCGCCGGGGAGTTCCCAGGTGCCGTTGTCGGCTCGGCGGATCGCCAGGAGGCGCCCGTCGTCGCGCACCACTACCCCGGCTACTGACACGGAGTGCAAGGGTGGCGACGTCGCTTCCTGTGGTTGACTCATGTACAGGAGCATAGGAGGCAGAGGAAGACTATGGGAACTGCGGTAGAGGGGGGCAGGCTCGGGCCTCGGTACGTGCAGATCGCGGACGAGATCGTGCAGCAGATCCGGGCGGGTGTGCTCAAGCCCGGTGACATGGTGCCCAGTGAATCGGAGCTGGTGGAACGCTACGGCGTGTCCGGCGGCACGATCCGCAAGGCCATGGCCGAGGTACGGGCGAGCGGACTGGTCGAGACCCGGCACGGCAAGGGCTCGATCGTGAAGGACCGGCCGCCGGTACGGCACCGTTCCTCCGACCGCTTCCGTCGCTCGCTTCGCCAGGGCGGCAAGGCCGCGTACCTCGCTGAGTCCGCACAGTCCGGCGCCACCGCCAAGGTGAGTGTTCTCTACATCGGGCCCATGGAGGCTCCTGCGGACGCCGCCCAGCGACTGGGCATCTCCGCCGGCACTCAGGTGCTCGCCCGGCGACGCCTCTACTTCCGCAACGGCACCCCGGTCGAGACTGCCTCCTCATATCTCCCATGGGATGTCGCGAAGGAGATCCCTGAGCTGTTCGCCGAGAATCCCGGCGGCGGTGGTATCTACGCCCGACTCGAAGAACACGGGCACGAGTTCGCCGAGTTTGTCGAGACGCTGCAAGCGCGGCCGGCCTCCAAGGCGGAAGCCTCAGAGTTGGCGCTCAGCCCGGGTGCGCCGGTGATTCACCTGATCCGGGAGGCTCGTACGGCGGCCGGGCTCGTGGTGGAGGTCTGCGACACGCTCATGGCTGCTGACCAGTTCGTTTTCGAGTACCGCATCCCTGCCGCCGACTGACGCTCGCTCAACTTCTCGCAACCCGTCGTGACTTCGATGTCGCGGCGGGTTGACTCATGTACAGGAGTGGTGCACTCTTCTTCATGTCACTCATGTACATGAGTGACGGAGCTCTGCACCTATAGAGGAGTGATCGCTGTGCGTCAGATCCCCGTCGACACCTCCGCTGCGACCGTGATGGTCGCCAAGACGCCGGAGCCGAAGGTGAAGGACCGCCGGACCGGTGAGCTGGCCCTCGACGCCGAGACCGGCTCCAAGCTGATGACCGTGAACGTGATGTTCGCGGCCAACGACGAAGTCGAGATCCTGTCCATCACTGTCCCGGAAACGGGCGTCTCCGGTGACCTGACCATGGGCACCCCGGTCGCGCTCACCGGGCTGATCGCCCGGCCGTGGGAGAACGAGTTCAACGGCCAGAAGCGGCACGGCATCGCCTTCCGCGCGGTCGCCGTGACCTCGCTGGCCGCTGCGGGCGCGAAGGCGGCCTGACCATGACCACCTGGTTCATGGTCGCTGTGCTGGTGGTCGCTGCCGCCGCGGGTCTCCTGCGGTGGCGGCGCCCCGCCTGGTACTGGATGTCCTTCGGCGTCACCTTCGCCACCGTGCGGGTCCTGGTCCGGTACACGTCGGTGATGGACGCGTGCGGGCTGACCGTTCCGCCGGCCCGGTGGCGGCTGGCGCTGGCCCGGATGACCGGTCGGGAGGCTCCGGAGTTCCGGGCGCCGCGCATCCTGCGGCTGCGTCCGACCCGCACGGGCCTGGTTCTGCGGCTCAAGCTCAGGCCGGGTCAGGACGCCTTCGACGTCGCCGCCGCCACCGACCGGCTCCGCCACTCCTTCGGGTTGTACGGCGTCACCTCCCGCGAGATCCGTTCCGGTGTCGTCGAGGTGCGCATGACCGGGTACGACGTGCTGAAGCGGGTGCAGATGCCCGCCATGCTCGACACCCGGCCGATGCGTGTCCCGGTCGCCCTGCGCGAGGACGGCTCCGTCCACTACCGCGACTACCGGGCCGTCCCGCACGGGCTGACTCTCGGCGCCACGGAGTCCGGGAAGTCGGTCTACCAGCGCAACCTGGTTGCCGGCCTCGCCGCCCAACAGGTCGCCCTGGTCGGCATCGACTGCAAGCAAGGGGTGGAGCTGTTCCCGCTGGCCCGCCGGTTCTCCGCGCTGGCCGACGACCCCGATACCGCCCTGGACCTGCTGGAAGCTCTCGTGGGGCACATGGCGGACGTCTATCAGCTCATCCGCGCCGAGCAGCGCATCAGCGTCGCTGTGCCGGATGCGGAGATCGCCTCCGACATCTGGGACCTGCCCGAGCATCTGCGGCCGGTGCCGGTCGTGGTCCTGGTCGACGAGGTCGCCGAACTCGCCCTGTACGCCTCCAAGGAGGAGGAGAAGCGACGGGACCGGATCATCACCGCGCTGGTCCGTCTCGCCCAGCTCGGCCGCGCGGCCGGCATCTACCTGGAGATCTGCGGGCAGCGCTTCGGCTCCGAACTCGGCAAGGGCATCACCATGCTCCGCGCCCAGCTCACCGGGCGTACCGCCCACCGCGTCAACGACGAGACCTCGGCGAACATGGCCTTCGGTGACATCGCTCCTGATGCCGTCCTGGCCGCGATCCAGATCCCCGCCGAGACGCGCGGGCTGGCCATCGCCGGGGACTCGACCGGCGGCTGGCACCGTATCCGCGCACCGCACACCTCGCTGCGCGACGCCGTGAACATCTGCAACCGGCACTCCCACCGCACCCCCGACGTGCCCGCTCTGGCGGCCTTCCGCCCCGCCGTCGCCGCGGTTCCCCCGGCCCGGGTCCGGCTGACCAAGTCGGCCCCCGCCACGGCCTGACCCTCACCCTCCCTCGGTCGGCGCGACCGCCTTCGCGCCGGGTCCCTACCCCTCCCATGCCTGACGACAGAAAGGGAACCGTGATGGCCCGCACCGCTCTCCGCGTCGACGCTGTCCTGGTCCAGGCCGTCATCGCCGGGGCGCTGTCCTTCGCCCACCTCCACGACCTCGCCGCCGCTGCCGGACAGGACGGCTGGAAAGCCTGGGCCTACCCGATCAGCGTCGACCTGCTCCTGGTCGCCGCCTGGCGCCGACTGCGCACTGATGGACCGACCCGGCTGGCCTGGTGCTGGTTCGTCATCGCCCTGGTCGCCTCCCTCGGCGCCAACGTCGCCACCGCCGGCCTCCTCGACCTGAACGACGTCCCGGCCTGGCTGCGCATCCTCGTCGCCGCCTGGCCCGCGCTCGCCTTCATGGGCGGCACGCTCCTCGCCCACTCACCCGAAGGCCTCTCGTCGGCTCCGTCGGCACCCTCCACCCCGGCTCCGCACTCCGCGCCCGAAACGGAGCCTGAACCGGCCACCGACGCCGAACCGGATCGAGTACCCGAACCCGTCACCGTCCCGGAAACCGAGGAGCCCCCGGCCCTGCCCGCAGCCGTGCCGGTCCCTGCCGCGCTGGTCGACCACGCCCGGAAGGTCGCCGCCGACCACCACGCCCGCACCGGCGCCCGGATCGACACGGACACCCTCCGCGCCCGACTCGGCGTTCCGCCTCACCTGGCCGACGCCATCGCCGCCCAACTCACCTGACCCGAAAGGGGAAACGCCGTGTTCCGTGACCCGGCCGACCTGACCGCAGCCGACCACCTCGACGGCGCCCGCGAGATGGCCGCCGCCAGCCGGCCCTACCTCGCCCACCTGCTCGCCGAGGAAGCCGCCCGGCGCACCACCGACCCCGCCAGCGCCGCCGCCATCCGCGCCACCTTCCCCAACCCGAACGCAACCCGAGAGGAGACCGACTGACATGCCCGCCCGCGACTTCTTCCACTCCGTGATGCGGATCGGCCCCGTGCAGATCGGCACCCACCGCGACCACCGAGGCCAGACCAAACACGCCGCCGTGTGCACCAACGACAGCTGCGGCTGGTCCGCCGACTACTCCAGCCGGTCCGCCGCACAGCTCGCCGCCCGCACCCACCGCTGCCGCGTCAGCTAGGAGGCCGACCGATGGACGTTCCGCTCTGGCTCGCACTGCTCGCCGTCGGCTACCTCGGCGTCAAGCTCATCCGCCCGCCCTGGTGGCTCATCGCTGTCATCCTCCTCGGCGGCTACCTCCTCGCCGACAGCGTGCTGGCCCCCGTCGTCAACGGCTTCGTCAAGTAGCACGCCCGAAGGGAGAACACCGATGCTCCGCCCGAAGATCCCGACCAACCCCACGCCCACCGGTCACGTCATGCCGCCCGTGGTGGTGGAGCCGACCACCATCGTGCCGAGCGCGCAGGTTCCGCCCCCTGCTCCGGTCGCTCCGACGTCGTCCCGGCCCACGGTGCAGCTCACCCCCGGCACCGCCCTCGCCCTCGTCGGTGGCGGAACGGCCGTCGTCCTGGTCGTCGGCGCCGTCCTGGTCTCCATGCTCCTCGCGGTCGCCATCACCGGCGCCTCGGTCGCCGTCTGCGCCGTCGTCCTGCGCTCCCTGCTCAACGCCGACGCCAAGCGTCGCTGACCGGCCCCCGGGCGGCCTCGATACCGCCAAGCATCCGCCGCCCGGGCGCCGTCCCGTCCGATCTCGCAACCGGAAGGAAGACTCCAGCATGGCGCATCGCGCCCCGCCCGTGCCTGCCCCGCTGCTCGACCCGACCACTCTCGGCGACCTCCTCCGCGTCGCCTCGGCCCCCGACTACACCCGGTGGGAAGACCAGATCCGCCGCACCGGCGGCTGCTCCGACCCCATCCACCTCACCGGCTGGACACTCCACAAGGACAAGACCACCGGCGAGACCCTGCACCACTACACCACCGCCGGTGAACCCGGCGGACGCCTCCGCCTCGCCTGCGGCAACCGCCGTGCCTCCCGCTGCCCGGCCTGCGCCCGGACCTACGCGGGCGACACCTACCACCTCATCCGCGCCGGCCTCGCTGGAGACGACCGCCGCGACATCCCTGCCACCGTCCGCGATCACCCCCGCGTTTTCGCCACCCTCACCGCCCCCTCCTTCGGCCCGGTCCACAACCGCCCCGACTCCGGCACCTGCCGCTGTGGCACCGCGCACGCCCCCGACGCCCCGGAACTGGGCACCGCCCTCGATCCCGCGACGTACGACTACGCGGGCGCCGTCCTGTTCAACAACCACACCGGACAGCTCTGGCAGCGCTTCACCACCCGCCTGCGCCGCGAACTCGCCGCCCGCGCCGGCCTCACCCGCAGAGAACTCGCCGACCGCCTCCGCGTCTCCTACGGAAAGGTCGCCGAATTCCAGAAGCGCGGCGCCATCCACTTCCACGCCATCATCCGCGTCGACGGTCCCGAAGGACCGGGCTCCGCCCCGCCGTCCTGGGCCACCGTGCAGCTTCTCGACGACGCCGTTCGAGCCGCCGCCGCGCACGGCTACACCTCGGTCTCCGTCCCGGCCGCCGACGACCACCCCGCCCGCACCTTCCGCTGGGGCCGACAGCTCGACGTACGCCCCGTGAAGGCATTCGGCGACGGCTCAGACCTGACCGAACAGGCCGTTGCCTCGTACGTCGCCAAGTACGCGACCAAAGCCGCCGAGAGCACCGGCACCCTGGACCGCCGCATCGGCGAACTCGCCGAACTCGACCGCCACGGCGTCCCCGACCACACTCGCCGACTGATCACCGCATGCCGGGACCTGGACGCGCTGTACCCGGACCGGCGGCTCTGGGCCTGGGCTCACATGCTCGGCTTCCGTGGCCACTTCTCCTCCAAGTCCCGTCGCTACTCGACGACTCTCGGCGCCCTGCGCCAGGCACGCGCCGACTTCCGCGCCGAGCAGGAGCGCGCAGCACTCGGCATCGACGTCGACGATCAGGCGCCGGGCACCGTGCTCGTCCTGGCGGACTGGCAGTACGCCGGCCATGGCCACACCCCCGGTGAATCCGTCCTCGCCGCGACCATCGCGCGCGACCTGCAACTCAACCGCGAGACAGCCCGTGAAGCCCTGCGCGATCAGTTCGCTCAGGAAGGAGCCGCGGCATGACCACCGTCACCCCGGAACTGCTGACCGTGCCGGAAGTCATGATGCGACTCAGGCTCGGACGCTCCACGGTCTACGACCTGATCCGTTCCGGTCGGCTCGTCTCCATCACGGTCGGCCGCTCTCGCCGCATCCCCGCCGATGCTCTGCGCGACTTCATCACCCATGAGATCGAGGAAGCCGCCTGATGGCCAAGCGTCGTAGCCGTGGTGACGGTGGCCTGCACTGGGACGAGAAGAGACAGCGTTGGATCGCCACGGCGAACCTGGGCTTCGATCCGAGCGGCAAGCGGATCGTGAAGCGGGGGAGTGGCAAGACCAAGACGGAGGCGAAGAACAAGCTGAAGGAGGTGTTGCGGGACCATGAGGACGGTCTCGCCATCGCGCCCACCAACTACACGGTCAAGGACGCGGTGACGGACTGGCTCACCTACGGTCTGGCCGGCCTCGACCCCAGCACCGTAGAGACGACCACGCTCCTGAGCCAGAAGCACGTCATCCCGGCACTCGGCGCTCGCAAGCTCCGTGACCTCAGTGCGGAGGACGTAGACCGCTGGTTGGCCACCAAGGCCAGGACGCTCAGCACCCGTACTCTCCAGTCGCTCCACTCCTGCCTGAACCGTGCGGTCAAGCGGGCCATGGCGCGGGACAAGGTGAAGCGCAACGTCGTCGAGCTGTGCTCCGTCCCCCAGGGGCAGGCGGGACGACCGTCCAAGGCGCTCACGTTCGCTCAGGCTGAGGCCCTGCTGAAGGGGGCTGAGGGGACCTCGATGTACGCGTACATAGTCGTCGCGCTGCTGACCGGTGCCCGTACCGAGGAGCTGCGGGCCCTCACCTGGGATCACGTCTTCCTCAAGGGGCGTCCGGAGTTCGATCCGCCGCAGCCTCCGCATATCGCCGTGTGGCGGTCGGTCCGGCGGAGTGGGGATACGAAGACCCGGAAGTCTCGTCGCACCCTCGCCCTGCCGGCGCGCTGCGTCGAGGCGCTCTGGCAGCAGTTCGAAGATCAGGGCTGGGACCGGCTCGCCGCCGGCGACAAGTGGGAGGAACACGGGCTCGTCTTCTCCTCGGCCGTCGGCAAGCCGCTCGATGCTGCCAACGTCCGGCGTGCCTTCCGGCAGGCGCTCAAGGGCATCGACGGGATCGACGCGGACGAGTGGACGCCCCGGGAGCTCCGGCACAGCTTCGTGTCGCTGCTCTCCGACCGTGGCGTCCCGCTGGAGGAGATCTCCCGGCTCGTCGGACACTCCGGTACCGCCGTGACCGAGGAGGTCTACCGGAAGCAGATCCGGCCCGTGATCCAGACCGGTGCCGTGGTCATGGACGGCATCTTCAAGCACGCACCAGAGCGGTAGTCACGCAGATAGACACGCAGCAGAAACAGGCGAGGCACCTACGAAAATCCGTAGGTGCCTCACCTGGTATTTCAGCGTCGGGGTGGCGGGATTTGAACCCACGACCTCTTCGTCCCGAACGAAGCGCGCTGCCAAGCTGCGCCACACCCCGAGTGTCGTCGCTGTCGCGGCGACGTCGTTTACTTTAGCCCACCGCGCGCCGGAGACGAAATCCGATTCAGCAGGGCCGGCGCAGGGGGTTGGGGCGGGTGTGGTCCAGGGCCACGAGGAGGGTGGCCAGGGCGTAGAGGGACAGGCCCAGGAGGAGGGCGTTGCCGAGGACTCCCCTGTAGCCGTGCTGGTCGACGTCGAGGAAGGGGTAGAGGTAGCGGGCCGTGCTGTCGGGGATGAGCAGCTCGCCGCGGCCCAGGGAGAAGAGCAGGTAGGCCAGGGGGTACAGCATCCAGCCGGCGGTGTGGCGGAGGCGGAGGCGGCCGGGGACGGTCAGGAGGAGCCAGTCGGCGGTCGCGGCGAGGGGGAGGGCGGTGTAGAGGAGGTGGGCGGCGACGGCGTGCCAGCCGGTGGGGGCGTCGGGGAGGGCGTAGGGGCCGGCGGGGTTGGCGAGGAGGGTGTGGTGCACCAGGGCCGAGGCCACGGTGTAGAGCAGGGCCGCGCCGGTCAGGGCGGGCGACAGGGGGCGGGCGGCCGTCCAGGCCCGGCGGGCCGAGAGGACGAGGACCGCGGCCAGCAGGAGGCCGCTCTGGACCGTGAAGTGGCTCAGGGCCGGGGCGGAGGGGCCGGCGAGGGAGAGTTCGATCGTGACGCCCGCCGCGGCCAGGGCGGCCGTCAGCAGGCGGAAGGCGGCCACCAGGGGGCGGCGTACCGGGGTCACCACGGCCGTGGCCGGGACCGGTGCGGGCAGCAGCGCGGGCGGGCCCGGGACCGCGGGCAGGTCCGGGATGTCCCTGGGTATCGGTGCGGTCATGCCCTCAACGTAGGGAAGGAGGGCAAAGGGGGCGATACGGGTGGGCTGTGTGGGTTACGGCGGCCGTCGGCCGTATCGCCCCGGGGGGTGGTGCCGGTGGTCCTACTCGCGGCCCACCAGCGTCAGCAGTGTCGCCTCCGGGGGGCAGGCGAAGCGGACCGGCGTGTAGCGGTTGGTGCCGCAGCCCGCCGAGACGTGGAGGTAGGACGTCCGGCCCTCGGCCGTGTGCGTGGAGAGGCCCTTGACGCGGTCCGTGTCCAGGTCGCAGTTGGTGACCAGGGCGCCGTAGAAGGGGATGCACAGCTGGCCGCCGTGGGTGTGGCCGGCCAGGATCAAGGGGTAGTCGTCGGCGGTGAAGGCGTCCAGTACGCGCAGGTAGGGCGCGTGGACCACGCCCATCGAGAAGTCCGCCGAGCCGGACGGGCCGCCGGCCACCTCCGCGTACCGGTCCCGCTTGATGTGCGGGTCGTCCAGGCCGGTCAGCTCGATCGACACGCCGTCCACCTTGAGCGTGCCCCGGGTGTTGGTGAGGTCCAGCCAGCCCGCGGCGTCGAAGGTGTCTCGGAGGTCCTCCCACGGGTTGTGGACGACGTCGGCGGCGGGCGGGTTGCCGTTGAGGCCGTGGCGGCCCTGGAGCTTCTCCACCAGGTACCGGGCGGGGTTGCGGAGTGCGGGGCCGTAGTAGTCGTTGGAGCCGAAGACGTACGCGCCGGGGAACTCCATCAGGGGGCCGAGGGCGTCCAGGACCTCCGGGACGCCCTCGGGGTCGGAGAGGTTGTCCCCGGTGTTGATCACGAAGTCGGGGCGCAGGCCGGCCAGCGAGCGCAGCCAGCGCTGCTTCTTGCGCTGGTCGCGGACCATGTGGATGTCGGAGACCTGGAGCACGCGGAGGGGGCGCATGCCGGAGGGCAGGACGGGGACCGTCACCCTTCGGAGGCGGAAGGAGCGGGCTTCGAAGCCCGCGGCGTAGACCAGACCGGCGGCGCCAGCCGCCGCGATGGACAAGGGCACTCCGTATCGCGCGCGCATACGACCATCGTGTCAGATGCCGGAGGCCAGTCATGTCCGCCTGTGGACAACTTCCGTGCGCCGCCCGGCCGCACCGGGCCCCACGCGGCAAATAGGTGGGCGTCCAGTCCCCCGTACCTGCGACAATCGACGGCATGACCACCCTCAAGTCGAAGCTGCAGGACGACCTCAACGCCGCGATCAAGGAGCGTGACGAGCTGCGCTCCTCCACGCTGCGGCTGACCCTCTCCGCGATCACCAAGGAAGAGGTCGCGGGGACCACCAAGCGCGAGCTCTCCGACGACGAGGTGCAGAAGGTGATCGCCCGTGAGGCGAAGAAGCGGCGCGAGGCCGCGGACGCCTTCGCGCAGGGCGGCCGGGCCGAGAGCGCCGAGCGGGAGAAGGCCGAGGGCGAGGTGCTCGCCGCCTACCTGCCCAAGCAGCTCGGCGACGACGAGCTGAACGCGATCGTCGCGCAGGCCGTCGAGGAGGCGAAGGCGGCCGGTGCGGAGGGGCCGCGGGCCATGGGTGCCGTCATGAAGATCGTGAACCCGAAGGTGGCCGGGCTGGCCGAGGGCGGCCGGGTCGCCGCCGCGGTCAAGAAGCTGCTGGCCGGCTGAGCGGACGGACGTCCGGGGCACACGGACAGACGTCCAGGGCAGAAACGCGACGGCCCCTTCGCCTCCCGGTTCCCGGGCGGTGAAGGGGCCGTCGCGCGTCCGGCGGGTGCCTCAGCCGCGTCCGCCGCCGTTGCCCTGGCCCCGGAAGATGTCGCCCCAGTTGCCGCCGTTGCCCAGGTCGCCGATGAGGTTCACGTCACCGTCGTCGCCCGTGCCGCCGTCACCGGTGCCACCGTCCGCCGTGGCGCCGTCACCGGTGCCGCCGTCGCCGTTGCCGTCGTCGGCCTCGTCATCGCCGTTGCCGCCGTCGTCGTTGCCGCCCTTGTCCTTGTCGCCGCCCTCGGGGATGTCGACGTAGGAGAAGTCGGTCGCGGGCTTGCCCTCCAGGGCGCCGGTCATCATGTCGCGCCAGATCGGGCCGGGGACCTCGCCACCGAACACCTTGTCGTGCGGGACGCCGCCGATGGTGATGTCGACCATCTGCCGCTCGTGCGCCGGGTCGCCGACCCAGACGGCGCCCGCCATGTTCGGCGTGTAGCCGACGAACCAGGCCGCGTAACGGAAGTCCGTCGTACCGGTCTTACCGGCGCTGGGACGGCTGCCGAGGCCGGCCTCCGTACCCGTACCGTCCTCCACCACGCCGCGCAGCAGCGTGTTGATGGTGTCGGCGGTCGTCTCCGACATGGCGCGGGAGCAGGTCGACTTCGGGACCTCCAGCGACTTGTTCTGCTGGCCGACGCGCTGGGTGATCGACTCGATGGCGACCGGCGTGCAGTACATGCCGCGCGAGGCGAAGGTCGCGTACGCGTTCGCCATGGTCAGCGGGGACATCTCCTGGGTGCCCAGGGCGATGGACGGGGCCTGCTGCATCGTGCCGCCGTCGGCCCGCTCGACGCCCATCTTCTGCGCCATCTCGGTCACCGGGCAGATGCCGATGTCGCTGATCAGCTGCACGTAGTAGGTGTTGACCGACTTGGCGGTCGCTTCCTTCATCGAGTACGGGCCGACCTCGGTCTCGTTCTCGTTCTCCAGCTTCGCCGGGTTGGCCGGGTCGTTCTGCCAGGTCTTGCCGTCGCAGGCGGCGATCGGGCTCGGGTACTCCATCTCGTACGGCGAGGAGTACGACTTCGTCGCCGGGGTGCCGCCCTCGATCGCCGCCGCCGCCACGATCGGCTTGAACGTCGAACCGGGCTGGTAGCCGATGCCGCCGCCCATGGCCTGGTCCACGGAGAGGTTCATCTGCGTCTCGTTCTTGCCGAAGCCGTACGGACGCGACTGGCCCATCGCGAGGATCTTGCCGGTGCCGGGCTCGACGATGGTGGCGGCGGTCGCCACCTCGTCGTCCTTGTAGACGTGCTCCTTGATCGACGCCTGCGCCGACTTCTGGGCGCTCGGGTCGAGGGTGGTGCGGATGGTCAGGCCGCCCTGGTTCCAGATCTTGGCCCGGGCCTCCTTGGTCTTGCCGAAGACCGGGTCGCTCAGGAAGACCTCGCGCACGTAGTCGCAGAAGAAGCCCGCGCCGTCCACGGCCGTGATGCAGCCGTTCTTCGGCGTGCTGACCTTCAGGCCGAGCGGTGCCTCCTGCGCCTCGGCGGCCTCCGCCTCGGAGATGTCACCGACCTCGGCCATCCGGGCGAGCACCACGTTGCGCCGCTTGGTGGCCTCCGCCTCGTCGTTGACCGGGTCGTACCGGCTGGGCGACTGGACGATGCCGGCCAGCAGGGCCGACTCGGGGAGGGTGAGGTCCTTGGCGTGCTTGGAGAAGTAGCGCTGGGAGGCGGCCTCGACGCCGTACGCCTGCTGACCGAAGAAGGTGATGTTCAGGTAGTTCTCGAGGATCTTCTTCTTGCCCAGCTCCTCCTCGACCTGGATCGCGTACTTCAGCTCGCGGATCTTGCGGCCGATGGTCTGCTGGGTGGCCTGGGCGACCTTGGTCGGGTCGTCGCCGGCCTCCTCGACGAAGACGTTCTTCACGTACTGCTGGGTGAGGGTGGAGGCGCCCTCGGAGACGCCGCCGCTGCGGGCGTTCTTGTTGACCGCGCGCAGCACGCCCTTCAGGTCGATCGCCCCGTGCTGGTAGAAGCGCGAGTCCTCGATCGCGACGATCGCCTTCTGCATGTAGGGCGAGATGTTCTTCAGGCTCACCACCGTGCGGTCGCGTGAGTAGACCGTCGCGATGGTGCCGCCCTCGGAGTCGAGGATGGTGGTGCGCTGACTCAGCGGGGGAGTCTTCATGTTGGCGGGCAGCTCGTCGAAACTCTCGACCGAGCCCTTCGCGGCGAGCCCCAGCGCACCCACGGCGGGCAGCGCGATGCCCGCCAGGACGGCTCCCGCGAGCACACTGACACCGAGGAACTTGGCGGCCTGCTGCGCAGGTGACAGACCACCGCCCGAGCGCTTCTTTGCCATGGAGGCAGCCTACGTTCTCATTCGCCGGACACACGTATATGCCTTGGCCTAAGCTGCTCTCAACTGTCACAGCAGTACGGCCATGTATCAATACGCCTGCCGGCGCCGGATCGTTCCACCTCCACTCGACTTTTTCCGGCGAGGGCGCGACGGCGGGGCCTGTCGGAGCGTCGCGGGGCGTACGGGTGTACGGGCGTGTGCCGGAGCGGGTGCGGCGCGTGTCCGAATTGGCCTTGTGTGGTGAATGGTGTCCGTTGTGGCGCAGTGGAAACGACCTCGATGCCGCATTCGCCCTGAATGTCGCCACCTCACTCCCCCGGGTGATCTGCCGCTTACCCATAGTCCGTTCGGGCCATTCAAGATTGGGCCCGCTGGGGGTGTTGCGCTGTGCCCACCTTCCGTAACGTCCTCAACTGGCGGCGGTGAATATGCCGCTGCCGCCGTGGGGGAGCCTCGATTCGGGAGAGGACGGCGCCGGTATGGGCTGGGTAACCGACTGGAGTGCGCAGGCCGCCTGCCGCACTACCGATCCGGATGAACTGTTCGTTCAGGGAGCAGCGCAGAACAGGGCCAAGGCGGTGTGCACCGGATGCCCGGTGCGGACCGAGTGCCTGGCCGACGCGCTGGACAACCGCGTCGAGTTCGGCGTGTGGGGAGGCATGACGGAGCGGGAGCGCCGCGCACTGCTGCGCAGGCGGCCCACCGTCACCTCCTGGCGCCGGCTCCTGGAGACGGCGCGTACGGAGTACGAGCGAGGAGCCGGCATCGTGCCCCTCGACGACGACGAGATCTACGAGAACTACGCGGCCGTGGGCTGAGGCGCGCGCCGCAGTCCTCACACCCGCGCGTCGGGCAGCTCGGGCCGGTCCGCCGCGAGACGGTCGCCGATGTCCCGCAGCCCCGCGAGGTCGTGGACGTCACCGGGGAGCGCGGCCACTTCGGTCACCGCCACCTCGGGGTGGAGCGCGGTGAAGCGGTCGCGCGTGCGCTGCTCGCGGGAGAGCAGCTGCATGCGGTCGGCGTGCAGCCTGAGCAGGCCCGCGGCGAGCTGGTCGACGGAGCGTTCCGGGTCGGTCCCGGTGCCGTCCGCGCCCTCGGTGATGCCTTGGCTCTGGGTGTCCTCGGTGTCCTCGGAGTAGTCGGCGTCCGCGGCGTCCTCGGTCTGCGCGGCGGCTCCGCCGACGGCCTGCCCGGCGGGATTCTCGGCCAGGGCGGAGCCGGAACTGCCGTGTGTGTCGGGAGAGTTACGAACTCCAGCTTTCCCGTCGCGCTGATCCACAATGCCGGCGTCCTCAAGATTTTCCGCGGCGGCGAGCGCCCGCTCGGCGGACAGCCGGTCGGCTCCGCTGCCGTGGACCCGGTTGAGGACCAGACCGGCGAGCGGCATGTCCTCGGCCGCCAGCCGCTGGACGAAGTACGCGGCCTCGCGCAGCGCGTCCCGCTCCGGGGCCGCGACCACCAGGAACGCCGTGCCGGGGGCCTGGAGCAGCTTGTACGTGGCGTCCGCGCGGGTGCGGAAGCCGCCGAACATCGAGTCCATCGCCGCCACGAACGTCTGTACGTCCTTCAGGAACTGCCCGCCGAGCACCTTCCCCAGGACGCCCGTCATCATCGACATCCCGACGTTCAGGAACTTCATGCCGGCCCGGCCGCCCACCTTCGCCGGGGCCAGCAGGACGCGGATCAGCTTGCCGTCCAGGAAGGAACCCAGGCGCTTGGGCGCGTCCAGGAAGTCCAGGGCGGAGCGGGACGGCGGGGTGTCGACGACGATCAGGTCCCACTCGTCGCGGGAGCGCAGCTGCCCCAGCTTCTCCATCGCCATGTACTCCTGCGTGCCCGCGAAGCCCGCCGAGAGCGACTGGTAGAAGGGATTCGACAGGATCGCCCGCGCCCGCTCGGCGTCCGCGTGCGCCTCGACGATCTCGTCGAACGTGCGCTTCATGTCGAGCATCATCGCGTGCAGCTCGCCGCCGGCCGAGTCGTCGATGCCCTTCACCCGGCGCGGCACGTTGTCCAGCGAGTCGATGCCCATCGACTGGGCGAGCCGGCGGGCCGGGTCGATGGTCAGCACGACCACCTTGCGGCCCCGCTCGGCCGCCCTGAGACCCAGCGCCGCCGCCGTCGTCGTCTTGCCGACGCCGCCCGAGCCGCAGCACACCACGATCCGGGTCGCCGGGTCCTCCAGCAGCGGATCGATCTCCAGCGCGCGCGTGGGGGACAGCCGCCGGGCGCCCTCCTGCGCGGGGGCACGGTCCGGTTCCGGTCGGCTCGGGCTCATGCGATCCCCTGCTTCCGCCTCATGCGATCCCCTGCTTCCGCAGCTCGGTGGCGAGTTCGTACAGGCCCGCCAGGTCCATGCCCTCGACGAGCAGCGGCAGTTCGTGCAGCGGCAGGTCCAGCTCGCCGAGGACGGCCCGCTGCTCCTGCTCCAGCTCGTACCGCGCGGCGTACTGCCCGGCCTGGTCGAGCAGCGGGTCCACCAGCCGCTCGGCGTGCCCGCCCCGCCGCGCCCCGCCGAGCCCGGCGGCGGACAGGGCCTGGGCGAGGGAGGAACGCGGGAGGGCCCGTACGCGTTCCAGGTCCTCGGCGTCCAGCACCTCGGGCCGCACCATGTTGACGATGACCCGGCCCACCGGCAGCTTCGCGGCGCGCAGCTCGGCGATGCCGTCGGCGGTCTCCTGGACCGGCATCTCCTCCAGCAGCGTCACCAGGTGCACGGCCGTCTCGCGGGACTTCAGGACGCGCATCACGGCCTGCGCCTGATTGTGTATCGGGCCGATCTTCGCCAGCCCCGCCACCTCGTCGTTGACGTTGAGGAAGCGGGTGATGCGGCCGGTCGGGGGCGCGTCCATGACGACGTAGTCGTACACGAACCGGCCGGCGCGGTCCTTCCTGCGGACCGCCTCGCACGCCTTGCCGGTCAGCAGGACGTCCCGGACCCCGGGCGCGATGGTGGTCGCGAAGTCGATGGCGCCGAGCTTCTTCAGGGCCCGGCCGGCGCCGCCCAGTTTGTAGAACATCTGGAGGTAGTCCAGAAGGGCCAGTTCGGGGTCGATGGCGAGGGCGTGCACCTCCCCGCCCCCGGGAGCGACGGCGATCTTCCGCTCCTCATAAGGCAGCGCTTCGGTCTCGAAGAGCTGCGCGATGCCCTGCCGGCCCTCGACCTCGACGAGGAGCGTCCGCTTCCCCTCCGTGGCCAGGGCCAGCGCTAGGGCGGCGGCCACCGTGGTCTTGCCGGTTCCGCCCTTGCCGCTGACGACCTGGAGCCTGCTCACGTATTCGAGCGTAACCAGTCCGGGCCCGGGCTACGCGGAGGGCTGTGGACAACAGCGGATACAGTCGGCCCATGACCAAGTGGGAATACGCGACCGTACCGCTGCTCGTCCACGCCACGAAGCAGATCCTGGACACCTGGGGCGAGGACGGCTGGGAGCTCGTCCAGGTCGTGCCCGGGCCGAACAACCCCGAGCAGCTGGTGGCCTACCTGAAGCGGGAGAAGCAGGCGTGAGTGCCGTCGAGGCGAAACTCGCGGAGCTGGGCATCACGCTGCCCGAGGTCGTGCCGCCGCTGGCCGCCTACCAGCCGGCCGTGCGCTCCGGGGCGTACGTCTTCACGGCCGGCCAGCTGCCGATGGTGGACGGCGCGCTGCCGGTGACCGGCAAGGTGGGCGGTGAGGTCACGCCCGAGGAGGCCAAGGAGCTGGCGCGCACCTGCGCGCTGAACGCCCTGGCCGCCGTGAAGTCCGTCGCCGGTGATCTCGACCGCGTCGCGCGCGTGGTGAAGGTCGTCGGCTTCGTCGCCTCCGCCCCCGACTTCACCGGGCAGCCCGCCGTGCTCAACGGCGCCAGCGAGCTGCTCGGCGAGGTCTTCGGCGACAAGGGCGTGCACGCGCGCAGCGCGGTCGGCGTGGCGGTGCTGCCGCTGGACGCGCCCGTGGAGGTCGAGATCCAGGTGGAGCTGGCCGAGGGCGCGTAGCGCCGGCGCTGCGTGGGTGCGGCGCCGGGGAGGCGCAGGACCGGGCAGGCACAGGACTGGGGCAGACGCAGTACCGGGGCAGACGCAGGACCGGGGCGACCGTAGGACCGGGGCAGGCGCAGGACCGGGGCAGACGCAGGACCGCGCGGGCTGTTTGCCAGGTCGGCAACAAACCTGGTCGGGTCCGTGACCGACGCTCCAGGATCGCTGCCGGGAGCCCGGTCCAGGGCTCCTGACCGCGATCTCCGCACGTCCGGGAGGACCCATGCCCCAGCAGCCCCCGACCGCCCCCGTCCACCGCCTCGTCCCCGGCCCGGCCGGCCGTGTCCACCTGGTCGAGCAGGGCACCGGGCCGCTGGTCCTCCTGGTGCACGGTTTCCCGGAGTCCTGGTACTCCTGGCGCCGCCAGCTGCCCGCCCTGGCCGCCGCCGGGTACCGTGCCGTCGCGCTCGACGTGCGCGGCTACGGGCGCTCCTCCCGGCCCGCCGATCCGGCGGCGTACCGGATCCTCGACCTGGTGGCCGACAACGTCGCCGTGGTCGAGGCGCTGGGCGAGCGGGAGGCGGTGGTCGTCGGCCACGACTGGGGGGCCACCATCGCCGCCACCTCGGCGCTGCTGCGTCCCGACGTCTTCCGCGCGGTCGGCCTGCTCAGCGTCCCGTACACGCCGCCGGGCGGGCCCCGGCCGAGCGAGGTGTTCGCCGCGATGGGCGGCCCGGAGGCCGAGCAGGAGTTCTACGTCTCGTACTTCCAGGAGCCCGGCCGCGCCGAGGCGGAGATCGAACCCGACGTACGCGGCTGGCTCGCCGGTTTCTACGCCGCCCTGTCCGGCGACACCATGCCCGCGCCCGGCGCCCCCGACCCCCACTTCGCCGCCCGGGGCGGCACCCTGCGCGACCGCTTCCCGTCCGGGCACCGGCCCGCCTGGCTGACCGAGGCGGACCTCGACGTCTACGCCGGGGAGTTCGAGCGGACCGGCCTCACCGGCGCCCTGAACCGGTACCGGAACATGGACCGCGACTGGGCCGACCTCGCCGGACACCACGGCGCCCCCGTCGAGCAGCCCGCGCTGTTCCTGGGCGGCGCCCTGGACGCCTCCACCACCTGGCTGTCCGACGCCATCGCCGCCTACCCCCGGACCCTGCCCGGCCTCACCGCCTCGCACCTCCTGGACGGCTGCGGCCACTGGCTCCAGCAGGAACGCCCCGAGGACACCAACCGGCTGCTGACCGACTGGCTGGCCGCGCTGCCCGTCTGACCGGCACACCGGCCACTCGAACATCCGCCGCTCACCGGATAGCCTCCGGCCATGGCGAACGCTCAGGTGAACGGCCAGTGGTACCCACCGGAGTGGCCGGAGCGCATCCGCGCGCTCGCGGCCGGCGCGCTCACCCCGGTCACGCCCAGACGCGCGGCCACGGTGATGCTCCTGAAGGACCCCGGCCCCGCCGTCCACATGCTGCGCCGCCGCACCTCCATGGCCTTCGCCGGCGGCGCGTACGCCTATCCGGGCGGCGGCGTCGACCCGCGTGACCACGACCGCGCCGTCGGCTGGGCGGGCCCCACGCGCGCGTGGTGGGCGGAACGGCTCGGGGTGGCCGAGGCCGACGCCCAGGCGATCGTCTGCGCCGCCGTACGGGAGACGTACGAGGAGGCGGGCGTCCTGCTCGCCGGGCCGGACGCCGGGACCGTCGTCGGGGACACCACCGGCGACGACTGGGAGGCCGACCGGGCCGCGCTGGTGGCCCGGGAGCTGTCCTTCGCGGAGTTCCTGGACCGCCGGGGCCTGGTGCTCCGCTCCGACCTGCTGGGCGCCTGGGCGCGCTGGATCACCCCGGAGTTCGAGGCCCGGCGCTACGACACGTGGTTCTTCGTGGCCGCCCTCCCCGAGGGGCAGCGCACCCGCAATGCCTCCACGGAGGCCGACCGCACGGTGTGGATCACGCCGGGCGAGGCCGCCGCCGGGTACGACCGGGGCGAGCTGCTGATGATGCCGCCGACCATCGCCACGCTGCGGGCGCTCACGGAGTACGGCACGGCGGCCGGGGCGCTGGCGGGGGCCGCCGGGCGCGATCTGACGCCCGTACTGGCCCGGGCCCGGCTGGCGGACGGCGAGATCGTGCTGTCGTGGCCGGGGCACGAGGAGTTCACCAGGCACGTCCCGACGACCGCCGGGACCGGTGCCGAGACCGGGGGAGCCCCCGCATGACGGACGCCACCGCCCTGCCCGGACAGCCGCGCGGCCAGGCGCTGACCGGGCCCGCCACCGCACGGGCCGTCAACGTCCTGGCGCCCAACGCCTCGCCGATGACCCTGGACGGGACCAACACCTGGATCCTCGCCGAGCCCGGTTCGGGCCTGGCCGTCGTGGTCGACCCGGGCCCGCTGGACGAGGGGCACCTGCGGCACGTCGTCGACACCGCCGAGCGGGCCGGCCGGCGGGTCGCCCTGACACTGCTGACACACGGTCACCCGGACCACGCCGAGGGCGCCGCCCGCTTCGCCGAGCTGACCGGTACGAAGGTGCGGGCGCTGGACCCGGCGCTGCGGCTGGGCGAGGAGGGGCTCGGAGCCGGGGACGTGGTCACGGTCGGCGGCCTGGAGCTGAGGGTCGTACCGACGCCGGGGCACACCGCCGACTCGCTCAGCTTCCACCTGCCCGCCGACCGGGCGGTGCTGACGGGCGACACGGTGCTGGGGCGCGGCACGACCGTCGTCGCCCACCCCGACGGCCGCCTCGGCGACTACCTGGACTCGCTGCGGCGGCTCAGGTCGCTCACGGTCGACGACGGCGTGCACACGGTGCTGCCGGGGCACGGTCCCGTCCTGGAGGACGCCCAGGGGGCCGTGGAGTACTACCTCGCCCACCGCGCCAACCGTCTCGCGCAGGTCGAGACGGCGGTCGAGGACGGCTACCGCACGCCCGCCGAGGTCGTCGCCCAGGTCTACGCGGACGTGGACCGCTCCCTGTGGCCGGCGGCGGAGCTGTCGGTACGGGCGCAGCTGGAGTACCTGGAGGAGCACGGGCTCATCCAGCCGCCCGCGCCCTGAGGGCGTCAGCGCGAGCGCTTCGCCAGCCGCTCCACGTCCAGCAGGATCACCGCGCGGGCCTCCAGGCGGAGCCAGCCGCGCTGGGCGAAGTCGGCGAGGGCCTTGTTGACCGTCTCGCGGGAGGCGCCGACCAGCTGGGCCAGCTCCTCCTGGGTGAGGTCGTGCACCACGTGGATGCCTTCCTCGGACTGCACGCCGAACCGGCGGGACAGGTCGAGCAGGGCGCGCGCGACGCGGCCCGGGACGTCCGAGAAGACCAGGTCCGACATGGCGTCGTTGGTCTTGCGCAGCCGGCGGGCGACGGCGCGCAGCAGGGCGGTGGCCACCTCCGGGCGCACGTTCAGCCAGGGCTGGAGGTCGCCGTGGCCGAGGCCCAGCAGCTTGACCTCGGTCAGCGCGGTGGCGGTCGCGGTGCGCGGGCCCGGGTCGAACAGCGACAGCTCGCCGATCAGCTCGCCGGGACCGACGACGGCCAGCATGTTCTCGCGGCCGTCGGGGGACGTGCGGTGAAGCTTGACCTTGCCCTCGGTGACCACGTACAGGCGGTCGCCGGGGTCCCCCTCGTGGAACAGCGAGTCACCGCGAGCGAGGGTCACCTCACTCATGGAGGCGCGCAGCTCGGCGGCCTGCTCGTCGTCGAGCGCCGCGAAGAGCGGGTTGCGCCGCAGAACGTCGTCCACGAGTTCTCTCCTATTCGACCTGCTCAGGGGAGGTTGCTCCCCGGTGGTTCCAGGGGACCGTGGTGCCCATTTTGCGGGACGGTCCAAACAGTGTGATCTGTCACAAGGATGCCGCACAGGTGTCCCGGGGTAAGCGGCAGGGGTCCAATTGGGCGCCGATCTTCAGGGTCCGGGGCGGATGTCAGTGCCGGGCCGTAGGGTGGCCGGGTGTCCAAATCGCCGGTGAGAGCGCAGGCCGAGGGGGCCGGGCAGGTGGTTGTACGTCGGAATTCCGCCGTGGGCGAACAGGGCTCCGATGGCGGTAGTGAAACGGCGAAAGCGTCGCAACGGCCGGCGGAGACGGAGGCGGCGGTGACGGAGGCGGCGGTGCCGGGTACGGCGAAGAAGGCAGCGGCGGGTACGGCGAAGAAGGCGACGGCTACGGCCAAGAAGACAGCGGCGGGTACGGCGAAGAAGGCGGCGACGGCCACGGCGAAGAAGGCGGCGCCCGTCCGGAAGACGGCGGCGAAGAAAGCGACGGGGAGCGCCGAGAAGTCCCCCGGCGGGACGAAAGCCGCTCCCGGCGCGGAGAAGCCCGCCGTCAGCACGAAGAGGCCCGTCGCCAAGAAGCCCGTCGTCGCCCCCGAGAAGGCCACCGCCGCCGTCAAGGGCGTCGCCCCGGCGAAGAGCGTCCCCGCCAAGTCCCCCAAGTCCCCGCGCGGGGAGTCCCGCACCGCGCTGGTCCGCCGCGCCCGCCGGATCGACCGCGAGCTGGCGGAGGTCTACCCGTACGCCCACCCCGAGCTGGACTTCGAGAACCCCTTCCAGCTCCTGGTGGCCACGGTGCTGTCCGCCCAGACCACCGACCTGCGCGTCAACCAGACGACCCCCGCCCTGTTCGCCCAGTACCCCACCCCCGAGGACCTGGCCGCCGCCGACCCGGCGGAGGTCGAGGAGATCCTGCGCCCGACCGGTTTCTTCCGGGCCAAGACCAGGTCGGTCATAGGGCTGTCGAAGGCCCTGACGGAGGACTTCGGCGGCGAGGTCCCCGGCCGCCTCGAAGACCTGGTCAAGCTGCCCGGCGTCGGCCGCAAGACCGCCTTCGTCGTCCTGGGCAACGCCTACGGCCGCCCCGGCATCACCGTCGACACCCACTTCCAGCGCCTGGTGCGCCGCTGGCAGTGGACCGCCGAGACCGACCCGGACAAGATCGAGGCGGCCGTCGGCGGACTGTTCCCCAAGAGCGACTGGACCGACCTCTCGCACCACGTCATCTGGCACGGCCGCCGGATCTGCCACGCCCGCAAGCCCGCCTGCGGCGCCTGCCCCATCGCCCCGCTCTGCCCGGCGTACGGCGAGGGCGAGACGGACCCGGAGAAGGCGCGGAAGCTGCTCAAGTACGAGAAGGGCGGCTTCCCGGGGCAGCGGCTGAACCCGCCGCAGGCGTACCTGGACGCGGGCGGCAGACCGGCGCCGCCGCTCGGACGTCCTTGATGACGCATGCCGGGGGCCGAACCGCGGAACGATCTCGGGGAGGCCGGGCGTTGGACACGACAGAACGGGGGTGGCGATGACGCGTGCGAGCGACATGAGGGAGGTCGCGCTCGACCGGTCGGGCCTGCCCGGCTGGCTGGAGCCGATGGCGCGGGCCGTGGACACGGTGCGGCCCACGGAGCTGAGCCGTTTCCTGCCCCCGAAGGACGGCGGCGGACGGCAGTCGGCCGTGCTGATCCTCTTCGGCGAGGGCGAGCGCGGCCCCGAGCTGCTGCTGATGGAGCGGGCCGGCTCGCTGCGCTCGCACGCCGGGCAGCCGGCCTTCCCGGGCGGCGCGCTCGACCCCGAGGACGGCGACCCGCAGGGCGACGGCCCGCTGCGCGCCGCGCTGCGCGAGGCCGAGGAGGAGACCGGGCTCGACCCGTCCGGCGTACGGCTGTTCGGGGTACTGCCCAAGCTCTACATCCCCGTCAGCCAGTTCGTGGTCACGCCCGTACTGGCCTGGTGGCGCGAGCCCAGCCCGGTCGGCGTCGTCGACCCCGGCGAGACCGCCCGGGTCTTCACGGTCCCCGTGGCGGACCTCACGGACCCCGCCAACCGGGCCACCACCGTCCACCCCAGCGGCCACCGGGGCCCGGCGTTCCTGGTCGAATCGGCCCTGGTGTGGGGCTTCACCGCCGGCATCATCGACCGGTTGCTGCACTTCGCGGGCTGGGAGCGGCCCTGGGACCGGACCCGGCAGGTCCCGCTGGACCGGCGCGCATGACGCGCATGACAGGGTGGGCGCCGTGCCGTGCCCACCGGAGGGACGCGTCCCGGGGCCCCGGCCGGTCCGAAGCGAGCGGAATGACGAGGCGAGGCTAGAAGCGGTGAACGTGCTGGACATCCTGTTGCTGGTCGCCGCCGTCTGGTTCGCGATCGTCGGCTACCGCCAGGGTTTCGTCGTGGGCATCCTGTCGGTGATCGGTTTCCTCGGCGGCGGACTCGTCGCCGTCTACCTGCTGCCCGTCGTCTGGGACGCGATGACCGGCAACGCGGACGTGAACACGACCGCCGCCGTCGTCGCGGTCGTCATCGTCATCGTCTGCGCCTCCGTCGGCCAGGCCCTGACCACCCACCTCGGCAGCAAGCTGCGCCGGCACATCACCTGGTCGCCCGCGCGCGCCCTGGACGCCACCGGCGGCGCCCTCGTCAACGTCATCGCCATGCTGCTGGTGGCCTGGCTGATCGGCTCGGCCATCGCCGGGACCACGCTGCCGACACTCGGCAAGGCGGTCCGTGAATCCCGGGTGCTGAACGGGGTGGCCGTCGCGCTGCCCACCGATCAGACCGACCGCTGGTTCCGGGACTTCTCCTCCATCCTCGCGCAGAACGGCTTCCCGCAGGTCTTCAGCCCGTTCGCCAAGGAGCCGATCGCCAACGTACCCGCGCCCGACCCGGCCCTCGCCAAGAGCGCCGTCGCCGTGCGCGCCCAGCGCTCCATCGTCAAGGTCATGGGCACCGCGACCGGTTGCGGCAAGGTCCTGGAGGGCACCGGCTTCGTCTACGGCGAGCGCCGCGTGATGACCAACGCCCACGTGGTGGGCGGCGTCGACGAGCCCACCGTCCAGATAGGCGGCGAGGGCCGCACGTACGACGCGACGGTCGTCCTCTACGACTGGCGGCGCGACATCGCCGTACTCGACGTACCGGACCTGCGGGCACCGGCGCTGCGGTTCGCCGAGGAGGACGCGGAGATCAACGACGGCGCGATCGTGGCCGGCTTCCCGGAGAACGGGTCGTACGACGTCCGGGCGGCCCGGCTGCGCGGGCGCATCACGGCCAGCGGCCCGGACATCTACCACCGCGGCACCGTCAGCCGGGACGTCTACTCGCTCTACGCGACCGTCCGCCAGGGCAACTCGGGCGGACCGCTGCTCACCACCGACGGCGAGGTCTACGGCGTGGTGTTCGCCAAGTCCCTCGACGACCCGCAGACCGGCTACGCGCTGACCGCCGACGAGATCCAGGACGACATCGTCAAGGGCCGGACCGCCAGCCAGCAGGTGGACAGCGACAGCTGCGCGCTGTGAGCGAGGGCCGAGGACCGGGCCCCGGTGCGCCCTCGGCTCAGCCGCGCGGGTGACGCAGGCGTACGGAGACCCAGCGGGCGCGGCGGCGCAGGATGCGCGGAATGCCCACCCGCAGATCGGCGCCCGCGAGTTGCGGGGTGCCGCCTTGCCGGTGAGGGCTCAAACCGCTCGGGGAGCGGCGAGTGCGTGCTGCGTCACTGTAGTCGTGCGTCCAGCCCATACCCCGACGTCTGCCCCCGCCCCAAGGTCGATAACCGCTCCAGGGGCCCCCAATTGGCCTATGCGCCAGGCATGTGGCCACTGGGTCACCGGTCGGGTTCCGGGTCCTTCAGCCAGTTGATCAGTTCGGTGGAGAAAGCGACCGGGTCTTCCTCGTGGGGGAAGTGGCCGAGCCCGTCGAACAGCCGCCAGCGGTAGGGGGCTTCGACGTACTCCCCGGAACCCGCCGCGCTCCGGGTGCGCGTCACCGGGTCGAGCGAGCCGTGCAGATGCAGCGTCGGCACCCGCACCGGCCGCTTCATCCGCCGGTTGAACTGGATGCCGTCGGGCCGGGCGAGGGAACGCACCATCCAGCGGTACGGCTCGATCGAGCAGTGCGCCGTGGACGGGATGCACATGGCCCGGCGGTACACCTCCACCGCGTCGTCCTCGGGCGGCCGGGGGCCGGACCACTCGCGGATCAGCCTGCCGACGAGGGCCCCGTCGTCCGCGGTGAGCTGCCGCTCGGGGATCCAGGGCCGCTGGAACCCCCAGATGTAGGAGTTGGCGCGGGTCTGCCGGGCGTCCCTCAGCATGGCCGAGCGCCAGCGGCGCGGGTGCGGCATCGACGCCACCGCGAGCCGCCGGACCAGCTTGGGGCGCATCGCGGCGGCCGTCCACGCCAGGTAGCCGCCGAGGTCGTGGCCGACCAGCGCGGCGTCCGGCTCGCCGAGCGAGCGGATCACGCCGGTGATGTCCAGGGCGAGGCCGGCCGGGTCGTAGCCGCGCGGGGTGCGGTCGCTGCCGCCGACGCCGCGCAGGTCCATGGCGACCGCGCGGAAGCCCGCGTCGGCGAGCGCCACGAGCTGGTGCCGCCAGGTCCACCAGAACTGCGGGAAGCCGTGCAGCAGCAGCACCAGCGGTCCGTCACCCAGTTCGGCGATGTGGAAGCGGGCGCCGTTGGCGGCGACGTCACGGTGGAGCACCTCCCGTCCGGGGAGGTCGAGCAGTACGGGTGAGGCGGGTTGCGCCGGAGGTGTGGCGGGATCCGTCATGAGGACGAGCGTGCCACAGCCTCGACGGCGGCGGGGGACCGGTCCTGGGCCAGTTCCGGACGCGGGTGCGGCTTGGCGTTCTGGAGCACGCCCGCCGACTGCTTCACGGAGGCGGCGACCTTCTGTGGGCCCTTGCCCTTCTTGGCCTTCTTCGCGAAGACGACGCCGATCAGGGCGAGGACGACGGCGACCAGGACGTTGGCCGCGAAGGAGAGCAGGAAGCAGAGCGCCAGGTTCCAGTGGCTCCAGGTCCGGATGCCGTACGCCAGGGCGAAGTTCAGCATCGGGAGCGAGAACACCAGCAGGACGCCCGCCAGCGAGAACGCGCCGCCGCTGGTGACCCCGCGCTTGACGTCCTGCCTCAGCTGCGCCTTGGCCAGCGCGATCTCGTCGTGCACGAGCGCCGACAATTCGGTGGTCGCCGAGGCGAACAGCTGGCCGATGCTGCTTTCGGTACCGACCGGGCTGCCGTCGGGTGCGCTCATCGCGGTCTCCCTCTTCTGTTTCGCCGCGGACTGGTCTGCGAACTTCTCCGCGTACGGTTCTGTCTTTTGTACCGTCTCGTCAGATCATGCCGGACGGTCGCCCTCCTCGCCTGCCCCGCCCGGTACGTCGGCAAGCCGCGCGGACTCCCGCTCCCGGGTGATGTCCTGGGCGATCCGGCGGTGTTCGGCGGCCTTCCGCTCGTGGAGGGCGGCCATCCGCAGGTGGTACGCCGGGTCGTCCTGCTCGTAGACGTCCGGGACGCCGCTCTGGTCCTCGTCGCGCTCCTCTGCCTCGTACAGGGCCCGGTACTTGGCGTTCCGTATCCGCAGCAGCACCGTGGCCAGCAGTGCCGCGATGACGGAGCCGGTCAGTACGGCGGCCTTGACCTCGTCGGTCAGGGCCGCGTCGCCCTCGAAGGCCAGTTCGCCGATGAGCAGCGAGACGGTGAAGCCGATGCCGGCCAGCGTCGCCACCGCGAACACGTCCGCCCACGCCAGGTCGTCGCTGAGCGAGGCCCGGGTGAAGCGGGCGGTCAGCCAGGTGCCGCCGAAGATGCCGAGCGTCTTGCCGACGACGAGCCCGAGGACGACGCCGAGCGTCTCCGGCCGGGTGAACACGTCGGCGAGCGCGCCGCCGGAGACCGAGACACCGGCGCTGAACAGCGCGAACACCGGCACCGCCAGCCCCGCCGACAGGGGACGTACGAGGTGCTCGATCCGCTCGCCGGGGGAGTGCTCCTCGTCCTCCCGGCGGTGGCAGCGCAGCATCAGGCCCATCGCGACGCCGGCGATCGTGGCGTGGACGCCGCTGTTGTACATCAGCGCCCAGATGACGAGGCCGAGCGGGACGTACACGTACCAGCCGCGTACGCCCTTGCGCAGCAGCAGCCAGTAGACGGCGAGGCCGACGACCGCGCCGCCGAGCGCGGCGAAGTCCAGGCTCTCGGTGAAGAAGACCGCGATGATCAGGATGGCGAACAGGTCGTCGACGACGGCGAGGGTGAGCAGGAAGGCCCGCAGGGCGCTGGGCAGGGAGGTGCCGATGACGGCGAGCACGGCCAGCGCGAAGGCGATGTCGGTGGCCGTGGGCACGGCCCAGCCGGCCAGGGAGCCGCCGCCGGTCGTGTTGGTGAGGGTGTAGACGAGCGCGGGGGCGGCCATGCCGCACAGCGCCGCCACCACCGGCAGCGCGGCGGCCTTGGGGTCCTTGAGGTCTCCGGCGACCAGTTCGCGTTTCAGCTCGATGCCGGCGACGAAGAAGAAGACGGCCAGCAGTCCGTCGGCGGCCCAGTGCGCGACGGACAGGTCGAGGCCGAGGGCGGCGGGGCCGAGGTGGAAGTGGCTGACGCTCTCGTAGCTGTGGCCCAGCGCCGGTACGTTCGCCCAGACCAGCGCGGTCACCGCGGCGACCAGCAGCAGGACGCCGCCGACGGTCTCGGTGCGCAGCGCGTCCGCGAGGTAGGTCCGCTCCGGGAAGGAGAGACGGTCGAGGAGCTTGCGGGGCGTGGACACGGTGGAAGACCCTTCCGGTGGGTGAGCAGCACAAATCGTGTGCCGACCAGACTTCCCGGCGCCCCAATGAGGTTCTTGTTCGGTTGTTGACCTTCCTCTTACCTTAACCGCGGAGGGCACCCGGCGCGCCGGGTGCCCTCCGCCGCCTGCTTCTGTCAGTCCTCGCTCGGTGCCGCCGGCAGCCGGGACTGGATCAGGTCCATCACCGTCGAGTCGGTGAGCGTGGTCACGTCGCCGAGCTGCCGGTTCTCCGCCACGTCGCGCAGCAGCCGGCGCATGATCTTGCCCGAGCGGGTCTTGGGCAGCTCGGCCACCGGCAGGATGCGCTTGGGCTTGGCGATCGGGCCGAGCGTGGCGCCGACGTGGTTCCGGAGCTGGCCGACCAGCTCCTCCGTCTCCGACGCCGTGCCGCGCAGGATGACGAAGGCGACGATGGCCTGTCCGGTGGTCTCGTCGGCGGCGCCCACCACGGCCGCCTCGGCGACCGAGGGGTGGGAGACGAGCGCGGACTCGACCTCGGTGGTGGAGATGTTGTGCCCGGAGACCAGCATCACGTCGTCGACCCGGCCGAGCAGCCAGATGTCGCCGTCGTCGTCCTTCTTGGCGCCGTCCCCGGCGAAGTACTTGCCCTCGAACCGGGACCAGTACGTGTCGATGAACCGCTGGTCGTCGCCCCAGATGGTGCGCAGCATCGACGGCCACGGCTCGGTGAGGACCAGATAGCCGCCCCCGCCGTCGGGCACCTCGCCCGCCTCGTCGTCGACGACGGTGGCGGAGATGCCGGGCAGCGCGCGCTGGGCGGAGCCCGGCTTGGCCTCGGTGACGCCCGGCAGCGGGGAGATCATCATGGCGCCGGTCTCGGTCTGCCACCAGGTGTCGACGACGGGCGTGGCGTCCGCGCCGATGTGCTTGCGGTACCAGACCCACGCCTCGGGGTTGATCGGCTCACCGACCGAGCCGAGGACGCGCAGGCTGCTGAGGTCGAACTTGGCGGGGATGTCGTCGCCCCACTTCATGAACGTCCGGATCGCGGTGGGCGCGGTGTAGAGGATCGTGACGCCGTACTTCTGCACGATCTCCCAGAAGCGGCCCTGGTGCGGGGTGTCGGGCGTGCCCTCGTACATGACCTGCGTGGCGCCGTTGGCGAGCGGCCCGTAGACGATGTACGAGTGCCCGGTGACCCAGCCGACGTCGGCGGTGCACCAGTAGACGTCGGTCTCCGGCTTGAGGTCGAAGACCGCCCAGTGGGTGTACGCCGTCTGGGTCAGGTAGCCGCCGGAGGTGTGCAGGATGCCCTTGGGCTTGCCCGTCGTACCGGACGTGTACAGGATGAACAGCGGGTGCTCGGCGTCGAACGCCTCCGGCGTGTGCTCGGCGGACTGCCGGTCGACGGTCTCGTGCCACCACTTGTCGCGGGAGTCGTTCCAGGCGACGTCCTGGCCGGTGCGGCGGACGACGAGGACGTGCTCGACGTTCCCGGCGCGCTCGACGGCGTCGTCGACGGCGGGCTTGAGCGCGGAGGGCTTGCCGCGCCGGTAGCCGCCGTCGGAGGTGATGACCACGCGCGCGTCGGCGTCCTGGATGCGGGTGGCGAGGGCGTCCGCGGAGAAGCCGCCGAAGACCACCGAGTGGGCGGCGCCGATCCGGGCGCAGGCCAGCATCGCGATGGCCGTCTCGGGGATCATCGGCATGTAGACGGCGACCCGGTCGCCCTTGCGCACGCCCAGTTCCAGCAGGGCGTTGGCGGCCTTGGAGACCTCGTCCTTCAGCTCGGCGTAGGTGATCGCGCGGCTGTCGCCGGGCTCGCCCTCGAAGTGGATGGCGACCCGGTCGCCGTGCCCGGCCTCGACGTGCCGGTCCACGCAGTTGTACGCGACGTTCAGCTCGCCGTCCTGGAACCACTTGGCGAACGGCGGGTTCGACCAGTCCAGCGTCTCGGTCGGCTCCTTCGCCCAGCTCAGCCGGCGGGCCTGCGCGGCCCAGAAGCCGAGCCTGTCAGCCTTGGCCTGTTCGTACGCCTCGGCCGTGACGTTGGCGTGGGCGGCCAGGTCGGCGGGCGGCGCGAACCTGCGCTCTTCACGGAGCAGGTTGGCCAAGGATTCATTGCTCACGACATCTCCCTTTCCCAGGGTTGTCCGCGGGTTGTCCGCTGTGTCCCAGGCCACAGCTCATCAGACCGTGCGGTCCGCTGACAAGGGTCGTTGACGGACAACTGGTGTAGACCTGTTGGCGGAGCGGGGCTCGCTCCGGCGGTCCGGCGTCACCGGGGCACCGGGGTCATCCCTACCCACGGACGCCGGACGGCCGGAGTTCAGCCCTGCCCCGCTTCTCACAGGTCACACCCGGCGGGCCTGAGGTCAGGCGGGCTGCTCCGCTTCCCTGACGGGATCGAAGAGCTCCGCGCCGGCTTCCTCCACGAGCAGGTACGACTGGGCCTCGCCCACGTGGAAGTACATGCCGTGCAGTTCCAGCGTGCCCTCCCGCAGGGCGCGGGCGACCGACTCGTGGGCCCGCAGGTGCTCCAACTGCTGGACCACGTTGGTCAGGCAGAGCAGTTCCGCCGCGTCGGCGGGCCGGCGCCCGGCCAGCGGCGCCCAGGAACCGTCGTCCTGGGTCATCCGCTCCAGACTCGGCCGGCCGTGCCGCAGCCACCGCTTCAGCGGCGTCAGCGCGCCCCCGGGCTCGGAGTGGAGCAGCGCGTGCATCGCGCCGCACCCCGAGTGCCCGCACACCGTGATGGACCGCACCTTCAGCACGTCCACCGCGTACTCGATGGCGGCGGCCACCGAGTCGTCGCCGCTCTCCTCGCCGGGCAGCGGGACCAGGTTGCCCACGTTGCGCACGGTGAAGAGGTCACCCGGGCCACTGGAAGTGATCATCGACGTGACCAGCCGGGAGTCGGCGCAGGTGAGGAAGAGCTGGGAGGGCTGCTGTCCCTCCCGGGCCAGCCGGGCCAGCTCGCCGCGGACCAGGGGCGCGGTGTTGCGCTGGAAGACGCTGATGCCGCGGGCGAGCGCACGGCCGCTGGACCGCTCGCCCCCGTCCTGCGGCTCACCGGTCGGCAGGGTGGGCGGCGGGGGTTCGCACTGGTGGTTGCGCCAGGCCGTCCAGGGACGGCAGCGGCAGTTGCCCGAGTCGTCCGCGGGTTCGGAGATGCGGGTGCCGGGCCGGCGGCCGGTGATGTCGACGGAGCCGCCGCGCGCGGTGTGCGTCTTCTGCCAGTCCTGGAGTGTCTCGTAGGCCGCGTGGTCCATGAACGAGCCGTCCAGTTCCACGACGACGTCGGTCCCCTGGGGGACCTGGTGCAGGGCGCGGCTGAGCCGGGGCACCGCCAGGAACGTCAACTGGCCGCGCACGTGGACGTGGTGGGCTCCTTCCGTCTCGGTGTGGGTGATACGGGTGCGGGTGAGGCGGTGCAGGGCGACGCCGACGGCGACGGCGATGCCCAGCGCGACGCCCTCCAGGACGCCGAGGAACACCACGCCCGCGGTGGTGACCGCGTAGACCAGGACCTCACGGTGGCGGGTGACCGTGCGGATGTGGTTCAGCGACACCATCTGGATGCCGACGGCCATGACCAGGGCGGCGAGCGAGGCGAGCGGGATCAGCTCCAGCAGCGGGACCATCAGCAGCGTGGCGACCACTACGAGAACGCCGTGCAGCATCGTGGAGTTCCGGCTCACCGCTCCCGCGTTCACGTTCGCCGTGCTGCGGACGGCGACGCCCGCGATGGGCAGGCCGCCGAGCGCGCCGGAGACGATGTTGGACGCCCCCTGGCCGAGCAGCTCGCGGTCGAGGTTGGAGCGTCCGACGCGGCCGGACAGGTCCCCGCGGGCGGCGACCAGCTTGTCCACGGCGACCGCGCCGAGCAGCGACTGCACGCTGCACACCAGGGTGATGGTGAGGACGGCGGCGACGACGCCGAGCGCCGGGCCGTCGGGCAGCGTGGCCAGCGCGTGGCTGCTCCAGGACGGCAGGTCGACCTTGGGCAGCCGGAGCCCGATGAGGGCGGCGACCGCGGTGGCCCCGGCGACGGCGACGAGCGCGGCCGGAACGGTGCGCAGCAGCTTCCCGACCCGGCCGGGGAGCCGGGGCCAGAGCAGCAGGAGCGCGAGGGTCAGCGCGCTCGCCGACACGTCGGCCGCGTGCAGGCCGGCCAGCTGGGCGGGGAGCGCCCGCAGGTTGTCGGGGACGGAGCTCTGCGGGCTGCCGCCCAGGACGATGTGGAGCTGGGCGACGGCGATGGTGACGCCGATGCCGGCCAGCATGCCGTGCACGATGGCGGGGCTGACGGCGAGCGCGGTACGCGCCACGCGCAGGCAGCCGAGGCCGAGCTGGGCGAGTCCCGCGAGGACCGTGATGGCGCAGGTCGCCCGCCAGCCGTACTGCTGGATGAGGTCGGCGGTGACCACCGTCAGACCGGCGGCCGGTCCGCTGACCTGGAGCGGGCAGCCGCCGAGCCGGCCGCCGACGATGCCGCCCACCGCGGCGGCGACGAGGCCGGCCTGGAGGGGGGCGCCGGTGGCGAGGGCGATGCCCAGGGACAGGGGAAGGGCGATCAGGAAGACCGCGATCGAGGCCGACACGTCGGCGCCGGCGATACGGAAGCGGCGCGGACCCTGTGGCGGGCTGTGCGGCGGATGAACGTGCTTGGGGCTGGCCGAGTCGGCACGGGTGGGAACGCAGGCTGACATGTTTCCCGTCTCCTCCGGGGCTGCGCGGTCGCGTTGCTGGGTGGTCCCGCTCGGGGCGGGGTCGGTCGCGGCCGTGGGTCACGGCGTACAGCGGCGGGATGCCTCAGCGCCGAATTTCTCACGCTGAGTAAATGGATCGTAATGCAAAGTAAAGGCCGGGAATAGTTTTTGCCCCCATTTGGAGCAATGAAGCGCTCGTAAGGATGAATGCGGCCATTTCATCGGCTTGTCGTACTAATTCCTTCTCGGTTCCGTGCGAGCTTGTCGGCGCCGTCGGCACGGCACTGCCGGCCCAGCACCCGACATCGCCTCATCGGCGTTGGCCCGAGAGAAGGAAGAAGGTGGGCGGATTGGCCGCCAACCACAGGATCACCGCCCCCCGCAGGACCACCGCCACCCGCCGGATCACGGCTCACCGCCGGATCACGGCCCCCCGCCGGATCACGGCCGGCTCCGTGATCGCCGCGGTCTGCGCCGCGTCGCTGGCCGGCTGCGGCACCGAGGACTCCGGCGCGGGCGCGCACGGACCGAAGGCGAAGCAGGCTCCGGGCGCGCACCACGCGGTCCGGCTGATCGGCGACGGCTCCACCGCCTACACCGGCGCGCAACCGCACCTGCCCAGACCCGAGCGGCTGAAGCCGGGCCAGAAGCCGCCGCAGTTCGTGGTGTTCTCCTGGGACGGCGCGGGCGAGGACAGCCAGAAGCTGTTCTCCCACTTCCGCGAGGTGGCCAAGGCCAACAACGCGACGATGACGTACTTCCTCAGCGGCGTGTACCTGCTGCCGGAGGAGAAGCGGGACCAGTACCGGCCGCCGCAACACTCCCCGGGCAGCTCCGACATCGGCTTCGGCGACGAGCAGGGCATCGCCGACACCATCGAGCAGCTCCGCCTGGCCTGGCAGGAGGGCAACGAGATCGGCACCCACTTCAACGGCCACTTCTGCGGCGCCGACGGCGGGGTCGGCGAGTGGTCGGTGGAGGAGTGGAAGGACGAGATCCGCCAGGCGAAGCGGTTCGTGAAGACCTGGAAGACCAACACCGGGTCGACGAAGGCCGCGCCGCTGCCCTTCGACTACGACAAGGAACTCATCGGCGCCCGCACCCCCTGCCTGGAAGGCCAGAAGAACTTCACCCGGGCCGCCGCCGAGCTGGGCTTCCGCTACGACAGCAGCGGCGTCAACAACCAGGTGTGGCCCAAGAAGAAGAACGGCCTGTGGGACCTGTCGATGCAGCTGGTGCCCTTCCCCGGGCACTCCTACGAGCAGCTCACCATGGACTACAACTTCATGGTCAACCAGTCGGGCGGCACCACCCAGGGCGACCCGGCCCTGCACGAGTACTGGGGCGACCAGATGCGCGACGGTCTCCTCCAGGGCTTCCGCCGCGCCTACGACGGCAACCGCGCCCCGCTGATCATCGGCAACCACTTCGAGTCCTGGAACGGCGGCACGTACATGCGCGCCGTGGAGGAGGTTGTCGAGGCGGTGTGCACCAAGGAGGAGGTGCGCTGCGTCTCCTTCCGGCAGCTCGCGGACTGGCTGGACGCGCAGGACCCGGGGACGCTGCGCAAGCTGCGCGACCTGGGCGTCGGCGAGGCCCCGGCGAAGGGCTGGGCGTCGTACCTGTCGGCCGACCCGGCGCCGGCCCCCAAGGGGGTGCCCGGGGCGACGGCCGGGAAGCGGTGACGGCACGGCTACTGTCGTACTCATGAGTACGACAGGCGCGACCGCCGAGTCCGATCCCCTGGCGGCCCTGGGCGCACTGCCCGGCGTGGCCGAGTCCGTGGAGTCCGTGCGCAAGGCCGTGGACCGGGTCTACGGCCACCGGATCATGCGGCGCCGCAGCAACGAGATCACCTCCGAGGCGGCGCTGCGCGGCGCGCGCGGCTCGGCGGCGCTCGCCGGTGCCGACTGGGCCCTGGAGGAGGTGCGCCGGCGTTCCGACTTCAGCGGTGACGGCGAGGCGCGCACGGTGGGCGCGGCGCTGCGGCTGACCGCCGAGGCGGGGCAGTTGCTGTCCGTGTGGCGGCAGTCGCCGCTGCGGGTGCTGGCCCGGCTGCACCTGGTGGCGGCGGCGGACAAGGACGACCGGGTGGGGCGCCCGCGGCAGGCGGGGGAGCCGGTCGACGAGCCCCTGGTCGAGCTGCCGCTGCCGGGTGCCGAGGAGGCGCACGGCCGTCTGGAGGGGCTGGCCGCCCTGCTCGTCGCGGGCAGTTCCGCGCCGGCGCTGGTGCAGGCCGCCGTCGTGCACGGCGAGCTGCTCGCGCTGCGCCCGTTCACCTCCCACAACGGCCTGGTCGCGCGCGCGGCCGAACGGATCGTCCTGGTCGGCAGCGGGCTGGACCCGAAGTCGGTCTGCCCGGCCGAGGTCGGGTACGCCGAGCTGGGCCGGACGGCGTGTCTCGCGGCCCTCGACGGATATGTCTCCGGGACCGCGGAGGGCATGGCCGCCTGGATCGAGCACTGCGGCAAGGCGGTCGTGCTGGGGGCGCGGGAGTCGACGGCCGTGTGCGAGGCGCTGCAGCGCGGGGCGGCGTAAAGGAGACAGGGGGCGACACAGGTTGCGGCGGTACGGGAAGGAATCCGTACCGCCGCTGGCATGCTCACCGGGTTACCAAGCGTCCTCGTATGTTGCCCATCAGGTCGGGAACTTCGCCCGTCACCTGGTGCGGCTGGCCCGTAATCGACGGGTCGACGTCGCGTGGGTGCCCGATGACCATGCTCGGTCCGTGGGGCCATGTGCGTTATTAAGGTGATCCTCTCGGATGCCCTTGGTCTCGCGGGCCGTTGAGTCCTTTGTACTCCAGGCGGGGGACAAGCGGAAGTGGTGCCCACACTTCTTTACTTTTAGGTTCAAATTCGGCTTCGGGGTCAAATGGGGCAAGCGGGGAGGGGGTCGGTGCGGGATCGGTGCCGGACCCGGTACGGGACCCGGTACGGGACCCGGTACGGGACCCGGCCCGGCGTCACGCCGCGGTCGCCCGGCGCCGGCCGGCGGCGTACCAGACGAGTCCCGCCGTGGCCGCCGCGGCGCCTATCGCGGCGGCTACCAGCGCCGGACGGGGCGGTCCGGAGAAGCCGGGGACCCGCTGCTTGAGCCGGACCGGCCGGTGGAAGTCGAGGATCGGCCACGCGCGCGCGAGCGCCTCGCGGCGCAGCGCGCGGTCCGGGTTCACGGCGTGCGGGTGGCCGACCGCCTCCAGCATCGGCAGGTCGGTGGCCGAGTCGCTGTAGGCGTAGCAGCGGGCGAGGTCGTACCCCTCGGAGGCGGCCAGTTCGCGGATCGCCTCGGCCTTCGTCGGACCGTACGCGTAGTACTCCACCTCGCCGGTGAAGCAGCCGTCCTCGCCGACCACCATGCGGGTGGCCACGACCCGGTCGGCCCCGAGGAGCGCGCCGACCGGCTCGACGACCTCGGCGCCCGACGTGGAGACGATCACGACGTCCCGGCCGGCCGTGTGGTGCTCCTCGATCAGGGAGGCGGCCTCGTCGTAGATGATCGGGTCGATCAGGTCGTGCAGGGTCTCCGCGACGAGTTCCTTGACCTGCTCGACGTTCCAGCCCCGGCAGAGCGCGGAGAGGTACTTGCGCATCCGCTCCATCTGGTCGTGATCGGCGCCGCCCGCGAGGAAGACGAACTGGGCATATGCGGTACGCATGACAGCCCTGCGGTTGATCAGGCCGCCTTGGTAGAACGACTTGCTGAACGTCAGTGTGCTCGACTTCGCAATGACCGTCTTGTCCAGGTCGAAGAAGGCCGCGGTGCGGGGCGTCGAGTGGGGTGGGGAGTGGGTCGGCGAGTGGGTCGACGAGTGGTTTTCCACGCCCTGAGCATAGGCGCACCCCATTCGGCGTATCGTGGGGCGTGTGGGTTTGCCTGAGAAGGCTCTCGGGTACACCATGGAAGTCACGGATCGTTCGCGACCGTGCTAACCCGGTCCGACTCCTCCCCCCCCGAGTCGGCCGTGGAGACGACCCCCGCTCTCCCCCCCGGCGGGGGTCGTCGCATGTCCGGACGGGTTTTCGCGTGTACCGCGGACTCAGGCCGCGACCTCTCTCTGATCATCCAGGCTCGTACTCCGTGATCGCCGAACGTCACTTTCGGTAGTCGTCGTGCTGCTCTGCGGCAGTCGTACCCAGTCCTGCGGGGAGTGTGCGGGCACTCACCGGTTCGGGTGACGGCGATATTCACAATCGCCGAGTTGTCCACAGTTATCGACCAAGATCCACACGATTTCCCGGATCGCTGCACCGTGATTCCAACGCGTCCCGGTCGCGCCGAGTTCACGGCGGCTTCCGTTTGTCGGACGCGGGCTGCCGGTTTTCGCCGGCCACTCATATGGAGGCCGCTCGCCGGTTCTTCACACGATTGGGAATCGCGGGGCCCCACAGGCCGCGCGAGACGCCTGAGGGGGACACCCACCATGACCGGAACCGTCACGCACGACCCGCCGTCCGCCGCCGGAGGACGGCAGAGCGGACCGCTGATCGTCACCGAGGATCCCGACCTGCTCGACGACCTGCTGCGGCTGTGCGCGGCGGCGGGCGCCACACCCGAGGTGCGCCCCACGGTGCCCGAGCGCCGGGACGGCTGGGTGACCGCGCCGCTCGTCCTGGTGGGCGACGACGCCGCGCGCCGGGTACGGGGAGCGCCCCGCAGACGCCAGGTGGTGCTGGTCGGCCGTGACCAGGACGACCCGGGCGTGTGGCGGCGCGCCGTCGAGATCGGCGCCGACCACGTCCTGATGCTGCCCGACGGCGAACAGTGGCTGGTCGACCGCATCGCCGACGTCGCCGAGGGCGTCGGCCGCCCGGCGCTCACCGTCGGCGTCATCGGCGGCCGGGGCGGCGCCGGGGCCTCCACCCTGGCCTGCGCGCTCGCCGTCACCGCCGCACGGGAGGGGGTGCGCACCCTGCTGGTGGACGCCGACCCGCTGGGCGGCGGACTCGACGTGCTGCTCGGCGGCGAGACCACCGAGGGACTGCGCTGGCCCGCGTTCGCCGCCTCGCGCGGCCGGGTCGGCGGCGGCGCCCTGGAGGAGTCGCTGCCCGCACTGCACTCCCTGCGGGTGCTCAGCTGGGACCGCGGCGACTGCGTCGCCGTGCCGCCCCCGGCCGTCCGCGCGGTGCTCGCCGCGGCCCGGCGCCGGGGCGGGGCGGTCGTCGTCGACCTGCCGCGCCGGATCGACGACGGCGCGGCCGAGGTCCTCGCCCAGCTCGACCTCGGGGTGCTCGTCGTCCCCGCCGAGCTGCGGGCGGTCGCGGCGGCGGGCCGGGTCGCCGCCGCCGTCGGCATGGTCCTGGGCGACCTGCGGGTCGCGGTGCGCGGGCCGTACGCGCCGGGACTCGACGACCGGGAGGTGGCGCGGTTGCTCGGACTGCCGCTCGCCGGCGAGGTTCCGGTCGAACCCGGGCTGCCGCGCGCCGTCGAGGGCGGCCGGCCGCCGGGAGCCGCCGCCCGCGGACCGCTGGCGCGCTTCTGCCGGGAGTTCTGGGAGCGGGCGCTGACGGAGGCGGGGACCGGATGAGGGCGGGGGACGGGCGGGACGGTGGTGTGGTGCGGGGCAAGAACGGTGGTGGGGTGCGGCGTCGTCAGGAGCCGGGTGCCGGCATGCCGGCGGCACTGCTCGACGGCGTACGGCGCCGGCTCGCCGAGAGCGGGGCGGAACCGACGCCCGCGCACGTGGCGCAGGCCCTGCGCGCGCAGGGGCGCGTGCTCGGGGACGCCGAGATCCTCGGTGCCGCCGAGCGGCTGCGGTCCGAACTCGTGGGCAGCGGGCCCCTGGAGCCGCTGCTCGCCGACCCGTCGGTGACCGACGTACTGGTGTCCGCCCCGGACCGGGTCTGGGTGGACCGGGGCGGCGGACTGGAGCTGACCTCCGTGTCCTTCACGGACGCCGGGGCGGTACGGCGGCTCGCGCAGCGGCTCGCGGCCGTCGCCGGGCGCCGCCTCGACGACGCCCGGCCGTGGGTGGACGCCCGGCTGCCCGACGGGACCCGGCTGCACGCGGTGCTGCCACCGGTCGCCGTCGGCTGCGCCTGCCTGTCGCTGCGGGTGGTGCGTCCGCGTGCGTTCACGCTCGACGAGCTGGTCGCGGCGGGGACGGTGCCGCCGGGCGGCGACCGGGTGCTGCGGGCACTGCTGGACGCCCGGCTGTCCTTCCTGGTCAGCGGCGGTACGGGCAGCGGCAAGACGACGCTGCTGAGTGCCCTGCTCGGACTGGTCGGTGCCGGGGAGCGGATCGTGCTGGCCGAGGACTCGGCGGAGCTGCGGCCCGACCATCCGCACGTCGTGCGCCTGGAGGCCAGACCGGCCAACCAGGAGGGCGCCGGCCTGGTGACGCTGGAGGACCTGGTGCGCCAGGCACTGCGGATGCGGCCGGACCGGCTGGTCGTCGGCGAGGTACGGGGACCCGAGGTGGTCCACCTGCTGGCGGCCCTCAACACCGGCCATCAGGGCGGTTCCGGGACTGTTCACGCCAACGCCGCGGCGGACGTCCCGGCCCGGCTGGAAGCGCTCGGCACGGCCGCCGGACTCGACCGGGCCGCCCTGCACAGCCAGGTGGCCGCCGCGCTGTCGGTGCTGGTGCACCTCGTACGGGACCGTACCGGGCGGCGGCGGATCGCGGAGGTGCGGGTGCTGGAGAGGGACCCCGCGGGGCTGGTGCGGACGGTGCCGGCGCTGCGGTGGGGCGAGGAGGCGTTCGTGCCGGAGCGGGGATGGGCGCGGCTCAGGGGGCTGCTGGCAGGTGAGGGGAGTACGGGTGGTGAGTGAAGCGCGTGAGGTGAGTGAGCTGTCGGTGGCGGCGGCCCTGGTCTGTCTCGCAGCCGCCGCTTGGCTGGCCGGTGAGCGGCAGTCCGGGGCGCGGCGGGCGCGTCTGCTGGTCGCGGGCGGCGGGGCGGGAGGCGGGGCCGACCGTGGTGCGGGCGGTGGAGCGGGCGGCCGGGCAGGCGGTGGGGCAGACGGTGGTGCGGGCGGGACCGGAGCGCCGGGAGCCGGCCGGGCGACGGCGGGTGTCACCCGGCTGACGGACGGGCTGCGCCGGCTTCGGGGGCGGTTGCGGGCCGAGTGGTGGTCCCCGGTGGCCGGGCTGGTGCTGGCGTTGCTGGGGACGTCCGTCCTGCCGCTCGTCATGGGAGCGGCCGGGGTTCCGGTACTGCGCCGGGCACGACTGGCCGGCCGGGCGCGGCGTACCCGGGAGCGGCGGCAGGACGCGGTGATCGCGCTGTGCGCGTTCCTGGCGGGCGAGGTACGGGCGGGACGGCAGCCCGGTGAGGCGCTGCTGTCTGCCGCGCGGGAGTCCGGCGGGCTCGGCGACGGGCAGGCGGCGGTGCTGGCGGCGGCCCGGTTCGGCGGTGACGTGCCGGGCGCGCTCACGACGGCGGCGCGGCAACCGGGTGCCGAAGGGCTGCGGGGTCTGGCCGAGTGCTGGCGGGTCGCCGTCGACCAGGGCGCGGGTCTCGCCACCGGACTGGACCGGCTGGCGGGGGCGCTGCGTGCCGAACGGGACCGACGGGCCGATCTGCGCGCCCAGTTGGCCGGCGCCCGGGCCACCGCGGTGATGCTGGCCGGCCTGCCGGCCCTGGGTCTGCTGTTCGGGGTGGCCCTCGGGGCCGATCCGCTGCGCGTCCTGCTGCACAGCGGGGCGGGGCTGGGCTGTCTGCTGGCCGGCGGTGTGCTGGAGGGGCTCGGGATGTGGTGGGTGAACGGGATCGTGCGGCGAGCGGAGGCGGAGGCGTGAACGGGAACGTTGTCCACAGCCTGGGGGCGGTCATGGGGACGCTGTCGCTCGCCGGGTGGCTGGTGGGGTGGGCGTGGACCGCCCGGCGCGAAGCGAGGGCGCGGCGTCGGCTCGCCGCGCTGCTGCTTCCGGGACGGACACGCGGTGCCCCGCGGGTGGACGTCCTCGCCCGACGGCTCCGCGCGTGGCTGCCCCTGGTGGGCACAGTGGGCGCGGGGTGGGCACTGGTCGGCGGTGTCACGGGTGTTCTGGTGGGGACGGTCGTCGCGGCGGGGCTGTGGCGCCGGCAGCGGCGGCGTCCCTCCACGGGAGCCGCCGCGCGGGACGACGGCGCGGAGGCGGCACGGCAACTGCCCTTGGCGGCGGACCTGCTGGCGGCCTGCATCGCGGCGGGGGCCGGCCCGGTGGTCGCCGCCCGGGCCGTGGGCGACGCCCTCGGCGGACCGGTCGGCGACGCGCTGGCCCGCGGTGCGGCGGAAGTCCGGCTGGGCGGTGAACCGGGCGGGGCGTGGCGCGAGTTGGCCGCGATGCCAGGTGCCTCGGCGCTGGCACGCCTGCTGGGACGCGCCGACGAGTCCGGGCTGCCCGCGGCCGGCCCGGTCGCGCACCTCGCCGAACAGGCCCGCGCGGACCGGGCCCGCGTGACCACGGCACGGGCCCGGCGAGCGGCCGTCGCGGTCACCGCGCCGGTGGGCCTGTGCTTCCTGCCCGCGTTCATCGCGGTGGGCGTGCTGCCCGTGGTGATCGGTTTGGCGGGCGGGGTGCTGGGAGGGGGAGGTGGTGACTGAGGCGGCGCCGAGTGACGCGGATGAGTCAGAACCGCGGATGAGTCAGAACAGCGAGAAACGTCAGATCAGAGAAGCAGTGAATCCCACGGGGGTCGAGATGTGTCGAATGGTTCGGGTGCGGCTGCGTGCCCTGGTGCGCCGGGTGCGCCGGGTGCGCCGGGTGCGCCGGGTGCGCCGGGTGCGCGCGGTGCGCTGGACGGGCGGAGCCGCGCGGCGGGACGCGGGAATGGTCACGTCGGAGTACGCGATGGGCATCGTGGCGGCGGTGGCGTTCGCGGTGGTCCTCTACAAGGTGGTGACCAGCGGAGCGGTCAGTGGCGAGCTGGAGCGCATCGTGAAGCAGGCGCTCGATGCGCGGATGTGAGAGGGCCGCGGGCCGCAGGGCCGACGGGGGTTTCGTGACCGCCGAGACGGCCGTGGCGCTCCCGGTGCTGGTGATGTTCGCGATGGCGCTGGTGTGGGGGCTGCTGGTGGTGGCCGCGCAGATCCAGTGTGTGGACGCGGCCCGGACCGGCGCCCGCGCCGCGGCCCGGCAGGATCCCGCCGAGGCGGTCGTCGAGGTCACCCGGGAGGCGGCGCCGGACGGCGCGGAGGTCACGGTCGGCCGGGAGGCGGAACAGGTCCGGGTGGTCGTGGTGGCGAGGCCGCCGGTGCTGAGCGGGCTGCCGTTCGAGGTACGGGAGGAGGCCGTGGCCTCGGTGGAGCGGACGGTGGAGGCGGCGCCGTCAGGGGCGGGACCGTGAAGGGCGGGACCGTGAGGGGCGGCGGCGGGGGCCGGCGAGGAGCGCTTGGACGGTTCCAGCGGCTCCGGCAACGCGGCCGGTACTCCCGTCAGTACTCGGACCGGCACGTGGACTGGCACTCGGACCGGTACTCCGTCCGGTACTCCGACCGCGGTTCCGCCACCTTCTGGAGCGTCGGTGTCATCACGGTGCTGTGCGTGGTCTTCGGCGTCGTCCTGGCCCTGGGGCAGGCGGTGGTGGCCCGGCACCGGGCGGCCGGGGGTGCCGACCTCGCGGCGCTCGCGGCCGCGGACCACTGGGCGCGGGGCGGTGCCGGGGCGTGCTCCAGAGCGGACCGGGTGGCCCGGGCCCAGGACACGCGGATCGTGCGGTGCGTGCTCACCGGACAGGTGTCGGACGTGACGGTCGCGTCGGGACGGGGACCGTTCGCGGCGGAGGTCAGGGCCCGTGCGGGCCCGGCGGCGCCGCTTCCTCCGACGGAGCCGCTGCCTCCGGTGCCCCCTGCCCCCGCACCGGAGCCCCCGCCTCCCCCGGTGCTCCCGCCTCCTCCGGAGCCCCCGCCTCCTCCGGAGCCCCCGCCTCCCCCGGAGCCCCCGCCTCCCGCACCGGTGCCCCCGCCTCCTCCGGAACCCCCCGCAACAGCACCGTGAGCAGTCGTACCGCGCCCCTCTTGTGCAGCGGGTCGTTGCCGTTGCCGCACTTGGGGGACTGGATGCAGGACGGGCAGCCGGCGTCGCACTCGCAGGAGGCGATGGCCTCGCGGGTCGCGGTGAGCCACGCGCGGGCCGTGTGGAAGGCGCGCTCCGCGAAGCCCGCGCCGCCGGGATGACCGTCGTAGACGAAGACCGTGGGGAGGAGGGTGTCCGGGTGCAGGGGGATGGACACGCCGCCGATGTCCCAGCGGTCGCAGGTCGCGAAGAGCGGGAGCATGCCGATCGACGCGTGTTCGGCGGCGTGCAGGGCGCCGCCGAGGATCTCCGGGTTGATCCGGGCGGCGTCGAGCTGGTCCTCGGTGACCGTCCACCACACGGCTCGGGTGCGCAGCGTACGGGGAGGGAGGTCGAGTTTCGTCTCGCCGAGGACTTCGCCGGTGATCAGCCGGCGGCGCAGGAAGGAGACCACTTGGTTGGTGACCTCGACGGAGCCGTAGCACAGGCGGCCGTCGCCCCAGGGGACCTCGGTGTCGGTCTCCAGGACCGAGATGGCCGTGGTGTCGCGGGCCACCGTGGAGTACGGCGGACTGGCCTGTTCGACCAGGGCGACCGAGTCGTCCAGGTCGAGCGACCGGACCAGATACGTGCGCCCCTGGTGCAGGTGGACCGCGCCCTCGTGGACCGTGGTGTGGGCGGCGCCGGCGTCGACCGTGCCGAGGAGCCGGCCCGTGCCCTCCTCGACGACCTGGACCGGGCGTCCGCCCTCGCCGCGGATGTCGGTGAGGTCGGCGGCCCGTTCGCGGCGCGTCCAGTGCCAGGCCCGGGTCCGGCGCCGGAGCAGCTTCGCGGCCTCCAGTTGCGGCAGCAGTTCCGCGCAGGCGGGACCGAACAGTTCCAGGTCCTCCTCCGTCAGCGGCAGCTCGGCCGCCGCCGCGCACAGGTGCGGGGCGAGCACGTACGGGTTGTCGGGGTCCAGGACGGTGGACTCGACGGGCTGGTCGAAGAGGGCCTCGGGGTGGTGGACGAGGAAGGTGTCCAGCGGGTCGTCGCGGGCGACCAGGACGGCCAGCGCCCCCTGCCCGGACCGCCCCGCCCGCCCCGCCTGCTGCCACAGCGAGGCGCGGGTGCCCGGATAGCCGGCGATCACCACGGCGTCCAGGCCCGAGATGTCGACGCCGAGTTCCAGGGCGTTGGTCGCCGCGAGCCCGAGGAGTTCACCGGAGTGCAGGGCGCGTTCGAGGGCGCGGCGTTCCTCGGGCAGATAGCCGCCGCGGTACGCCGCGACCCGCCGGGCCAGCGACCGGTCCACCTCGGCGAGGCGTTCCTGGGCGATGACGGAGATCAGCTCGGCGCCGCGCCGGGAACGGACGAAGGCGATGGAGCGCATGCCCTGCACGGTGAGGTCGGTGAGCAGGTCGGCGGCCTCGGCGGTGGCGGTGCGGCGCACGGGCGCGCCCTTCTCGCCCTCCAGTTCTGTCAACGGCGGTTCCCAGAGGGCGAACACCAGTTCACCGCGGGGTGAGGCGTCGTCCGAGACCTCCACCACCGGCAGGCCGGTGAGCCGGCGGGCGGCCGTAGCGGGCTCGGCGGCGGTGGCGGAGGCCAGCAGGAAGACGGGGGAGGAGCCGTAGCGGGCACAGAGCCTGCGCAGCCGGCGCAGGACCTGGGCGACGTGCGAGCCGAACACGCCGCGGTAGGTGTGGCATTCGTCGATGACGACGTACTTCAGCGCCTTGAGGAAGGAGGACCAGCGGGGGTGGGCGGGCAGGACGCCGCGGTGCAGCATGTCCGGATTGGTGAGGACGAAGGTGGCATATTGACGAATCCACTCGCGTTCCTCGAACGGGGTGTCGCCGTCGTGGACGGCGGCGCGCACCGCGGTCCCGAGAGGTTGTGAAAGTTCCTTCACCGACCGGCACTGGTCCGCGGCCAGGGCCTTCGTGGGGGCCAGGTAGAGGGCGGTGGCGCCCCGGCCGTTCGGCGCCTCGGAACCGTCCAGGAGGGCCGACAGGACCGGCACCAGGTAGGCCAGGGACTTGCCGGAGGCGGTGCCCGTGGCGACGACCACCGAGTCGCCGTCGAGGGCGTGCTCGACCACCCGCGCCTGGTGGGCCCAGGGGTGTTCGATACCCGCGGCCCGCACCGCGGCGAGCACTTCGGGGCGAATCCGGTCCGGCCAGCGGGCATGGCGTCCCGCACGCGGGGGCAAGTGCTCCGTATGAGTGATGCGCGCAGCCCGGCTCCGCCCCGCGGCGAGCCGGTCCAGGACCGCGCCCGGATCGGGCCGGGGAACGGGGTCCGCCGGGAGTCCATCGGAACGGTGATTCTTGGCCATCGACACCGAGTCTGTCACTGGCGTGACGGACAATGGGACCAAGGCGTCGTGCACGCCTGCCGGTAAGTGATTGAATGCCATCGCGGCTGGCGAACCGTCCCGGGGGCTCCAAGCCGAGGTAACCCCGAGGGGCGACCGCTCGATAGCAAGGTGCTGGAGGATCCGTGGACCTGCCCCTGTCGACCGAGACCATGGGCGATCGCACGATCGTCAGGGTCGGTGGCGAAATCGACGTGTATACCGCGCCCAAGCTGCGCGAGCAGTTGGTCGAGCTGGTGAATGACGGCAGTTTCCACCTTGTCGTCGACATGGAGGGCGTGGACTTCCTCGACTCCACCGGACTCGGCGTACTGGTCGGCGGCCTGAAGCGGGTGCGCGCCCACGAGGGCTCGCTGCGCCTGGTCTGCAACCAGGAGCGCATTCTGAAGATTTTCCGCATCACCGGCCTCACCAAGGTGTTCCCGATCCACACCTCGGTCGAGGAAGCGGTAGCGGCCACCGACTGATGACGACCGCCGCCCCGGGCCCCCGGTCCGGGACGGCGCGCAGTCGCAGCAGGGGGCCGGGCTTTCGGCGGCCCGGCCCCTCGACAGCACGCCCGTAGTTCCGAGGGGGATGCATGGCCACCGTTGAACTCCGCTTCAGCGCGCTGCCCGAGCACGTCCGGACCGCCCGGCTGGTGGCGGCCGCGGTGGCACGCAGGGCCGGAGTGGACGAGGCCGTCCTCGACGAGGTCAGGCTCGCCGTCGGCGAGGCCTGCAGCCGGGCCGTGGGGCTGCACCAGAACGGTGGCATCACGGCGCCCGTGCAGGTGTCGCTGATCGAGGAGGAGAAACAGTTCTCCATCGAGGTCGGCGACCAGGCGCCGCACACGCCCGGTGGAGGTCTGTCCGGCGTCGCCGATGACGACCCGGAGGCCGAGGAGGACGAGATGGGCCTCGCGGTCATCAGCGGGCTCGTCGACGACGTGGAGGTCAAGGCCGGCCCGGACGGCGGACTGATCCGCATGACCTGGCCGACCACCCCGCCTCCCCTGCTGCCGCCCCTGGCCTGACCGCCTGACAGCTCGCCCGCGCTCACCGAAGCGCGCCGAACACCCGCCGAACACCCACCGAACACTCACCGAACCGAAAGGGCCCTACCACGTAGGGCCCTTTGCCGTGTGCAGAAGTCGGTGCCCCCGCCTACAGTGGTTCCGTGCGGGAGCCGAGCCGAGTGAATTCCTTTACGGGCAGTCCGATTCTGTAAAGCTGGACCGCGTCCATTGATCTCGGTCCGGTCCGGTCCGGTCAATGCGTCAAAGGCATTACGCATTACTCTTTCCGCTTGACGGGTCGAATACTTTTGTCATGCTCTATTGAGAACCGGTTCCGGTATCTAGAATCCGTCCACATCTTGAGCTCAGCCCAAGCGTCAAGGAGGACGAATGGCGGAGCTTTCCACCTCACAGCAGTTGGCCGCGGAACTGACCGACGGCAACCGCCTGCTCGTCGCCGTCATCGCCGTCGTGGCCCTGGCGGCGCTGGTGGTCGCGGGCGTCCTGGTGCGCCAGGTGCTCGCGGCGGCCGAGGGAACCGACAGCATGAAGAAGATCGCGGCCGCCGTCCAGGAGGGCGCCAACGCCTATCTGGCCCGGCAGTTGCGCACCCTCAGCGTATTCGCCGTCGTGGTGTTCTTCCTGCTCATGCTGCTGCCCGCGGACGACTGGAAGCAGCGGGCCGGACGTTCGATCTTCTTTCTGATCGGCGCGGCGTTCTCGGCGGCCACCGGATATATCGGTATGTGGCTCGCCGTGCGCAGCAATGTGCGCGTCGCCGCAGCGGCCCGGGAAGTGACGCCGGGGCCGGGTGAACCGAAAAAGGATCTCACCCTCGTATCGCACAAAGCGATGAAGATCGCATTTCGTACGGGCGGGGTCGTCGGCATGTTCACGGTGGGGCTCGGCCTGCTGGGCGCCTCCTGTGTCGTACTGGTGTACGCGGCCGACGCGCCGAAGGTCCTGGAGGGCTTCGGGCTCGGCGCGGCGTTGATCGCGATGTTCATGAGGGTGGGCGGCGGCATCTTCACCAAGGCCGCCGACGTCGGCGCCGACCTGGTCGGCAAGGTCGAGCAGGGCATCCCGGAGGACGATCCGCGCAACGCCGCGACCATCGCCGACAACGTGGGCGACAACGTCGGTGACTGCGCGGGCATGGCCGCCGACCTCTTCGAGTCCTACGCCGTGACGCTGGTCGCCGCGCTGATCCTCGGCAAGGTGGCCTTCGGGGACGCCGGGCTGGCGTTCCCGCTCCTGGTCCCGGCGATCGGGGTGGTCACCGCCATGATCGGCATCTTCGCGGTGGCGCCGAGGCGGGCCGACCGCAGCGGGATGAGCGCGATCAACCGGGGCTTCTTCGTCTCCGCGGTGATCTCGCTCGTCCTGGTCGCGGTGGCCGTCTTCGTCTACCTCCCGGGGAAGTACGCGGAACTGGACGGCGTCTCCGACGCGGCCATCGCGGGCAGGAGCGGCGACCCGCGCGTCCTCGCGCTCGTCGCCGTGGCGATCGGCATCGTGCTCGCCGCGCTGATCCAGCAGCTCACCGGCTACTTCACCGAGACCACCCGACGCCCCGTCAGGGACATCGGCAAGACCTCGCTGACCGGCCCGGCCACCGTCGTCCTGGCCGGCATCTCCATCGGCCTGGAATCCGCCGTGTACACCGCCCTGTTGATCGGCCTCGGCGTCTACGGGGCCTTCCTGCTCGGCGGCGCGTCGATCATGCTGGCGCTGTTCGCGGTGGCGCTGGCCGGCACCGGTCTGCTCACCACGGTCGGCGTGATCGTCGCCATGGACACCTTCGGCCCCGTCTCCGACAACGCGCAGGGCATCGCCGAGATGTCCGGCGACGTCGAGGGCGAGGGCGCGCAGGTGCTCACCGACCTGGACGCGGTCGGCAACACCACCAAGGCCATCACCAAGGGCATCGCCATCGCCACGGCCGTCCTGGCGGCGGCGGCACTCTTCGGGTCGTACCGCGACGCCATCACCACCGGCGCGCGGGACGTCGGCGAGCGGCTCAGCGGTGCGGGCGCGCCGATGAGCCTGATGATGGACATCTCCCAGCCCAACAACCTCGTCGGGCTGATCGCGGGCGCGGCGGTCGTCTTCCTCTTCTCCGGCCTGGCGATCAACGCGGTGTCGCGGTCGGCGGGGGCGGTGGTGTTCGAGGTGCGGCGGCAGTTCCGGGAACGGCCCGGGATCATGGACCGCACCGAGACCCCGGAGTACGGCAAGGTCGTCGACATCTGCACGCGGGACGCCCTGCGCGAACTCGCCACGCCCGGGCTGCTCGCCGTGCTGGCGCCGATCTTCATCGGGTTCACGCTCGGCGTCGGCGCCCTCGGCGCGTTCCTGGCGGGCGCGATCGGCGCCGGCACGCTGATGGCGGTGTTCCTCGCCAACTCCGGCGGCGCCTGGGACAACGCCAAGAAACTGGTCGAGGACGGCCACCACGGCGGCAAGGGCAGCGAGGCGCACGCCGCCACCGTCATCGGCGACACGGTCGGCGACCCCTTCAAGGACACCGCCGGACCGGCCATCAACCCGCTGCTGAAGGTCATGAACCTGGTGGCGCTGCTCATCGCGCCCGCCGTGATCAAGTTCTCCTACGGTCCGGACGAGAACGTCGGGGTCCGGGTGCTGGTCGCGGCGGTCGCCTTCCTGGTCATCGCCGGCGCGGTGGTCGTCTCCAAGCGGCGCGGCATCGCCATGGGGGACGGGGACGACAGCGGACGGGAGCCCAAGACGGCGGACCGGGCGGTGGTTTCGTAGGGCGGCCGGGTCGCTGTCGGCCAGGAACCGGGCGGACGGCGCGTAGTGACGTGCCGTCCGCTTGCGGCGTGCGCGTGCGCGCCCCCTCACCAGGGCGTCCGCGCAGCTCCAGTGAGCCTTCTCTCGCTTGGTTCAAATGGCTGCAATAGCGGTCGTATCGGATGTTGGTCACGCGGTTGTCGCCCGGATGGCGTGTATGTTCCGGGGCCGAGAGCCATGGAAGGGACCAATCCGGTGAACAAGAAGCTCGCGGCCGCACTGTCCGGCGGTGCGGTACTGGTACTGGCGCTGACGGGATGCGGCGGCGACGACAGCAGCGACAAGCTGAACTCCTGGGCCAAGCAGGTCTGCGAGGGCGTACAGCCGCAGGCCAAGAAGATCGAGGCCGCCAACGCCGCGATCCAGAAGCAGACCTCGGACAGCAGTCAGCCGGCCGACGTGCAGAAGACCGACGCCCAGGCGTTCCAGGACATGTCGGACGCCTACAAGGCGATGGGCACGGCGGTGCGGAAGGCCGGGGCGCCGGACGTCGAGGACGGCGAGAAGAAGCAGAAGGCCGCGGTCGCCGAGCTGAACCAGCTGTCGACGTCGTACGCCTCCCTGAAGAAGCAGGTCGAGGAGCTGGACACCGAGGACCAGGCGAAGTTCGCCGACGGGCTCAAGGACATCGCCACCGAGCTGAACAAGCTCAGCGAGAGCGGCAACGACGCCCTCAAGGCGCTGGAGGAGGGCGACGTCGGCCAGGCGATGGCCCAGCAGGCCAGCTGCAAGTCGGCCTCGGCGTCGGCGTCGGTGTCCGCGACGACGAGCTGAGGTTCATCGGCCGACGGGCGGCGGACGCGATCAGGGTCACAATGGGGGCGTGAGTAACGCCGACGCCCTCTCCCCGCTGCCCGCAACCGACCGCCCCGACGTCACCGCCCGGCTCCGGGAGGCGCTGCTCGGGGCCTCGTACACCGCCGACGGACTGCTGGAGCTGCTCGGCGCCCCCGCCTACGCGGCGCTCTCCCGGAGCGAGACCGTGCCCGCGCTGCGCGCCACGCGCGGCGAGACACCGCTGGAGCTGCTCGTGCGGCTGTTCCTGCTCCAGCAGCCGGTGCCGTACGCGCGCGTGGCGGCGATCCTGCCCGTCGACGCCTGCCTGGAGAGCGGCTGGCTGGTGCGGGCCGGTGACGACGAGGTGGCCGCCACCGTCGACGTACGGCCCTACGGCGGGTCCGACGGCGAGGACTGGTTCATCGTCTCCGACCTGGGGTGCGCGGTCGGCGGCGCGGGCGGTATCGGCAGCCGCGCGGAGGGCGTCGTCCTGGGTGTCGGCGGCGCCTCCACGACGCTGGCCGGGCTCACCGTCCGTACGCCCGTCGCCGCCGCCCTCGACCTCGGCACCGGTTCCGGCATCCAGGCGCTGCACGCCTCCCGGCACGCCACGCGCGTGACGGCGACCGACGTCAACCCGCGCGCCCTGCACATCACCGGCCTCACCCTCGCCCTGTCCGGGGTCCACGGAGCCGACCTGCGCGAGGGGTCGCTCTTCGCGCCGGTCCGGGACGACGAGCGGTACGACCTGATCGTCTCCAACCCGCCCTTCGTGATCTCGCCGGGCGCCCGGCTGACGTACCGGGACGGCGGGATGGGCGGGGACGATCTGTGCCGCACGCTCGTTCAGGAGGCGGGGGAACGGCTGACCGCCGGCGGGTTCGCGCAGTTCCTCGCCAACTGGCAGCACGTGGAGGGGGAGGAATGGACGGACCGGCTCCGCTCCTGGGTGCCGCGCGGCTGCGACGCCTGGATCGTGCAGCGCGAGGTGCAGGACATCACGCAGTACGCCGAGCTGTGGCTGCGGGACGCGGGCGACCACCGTGACGACGTGGCCGCGTACCAGGCGCGGTACGACGCGTGGCTGGACGAGTTCGAGGCGCGGGGGGTCCGGGCCGTCGGCTTCGGCTGGATCACGCTGCGCCGCAGCGACGCCGCCGAACCCTCGGTCACCGTCGAGGAATGGCCGCACCCGGTCGAGCAGCCGCTCGGCGAGACGGTACGGGCGCACTTCGACCGGATCGACTACCTGCGGACCCATGACGACGCGGCCCTGCTGGAGGCGTGCTTCACGCTGGCCGGCGAGGTCGTCCAGGAACAGGTCGGGCTGCCCGGCGCGGAGGACCCGGAGCACGTCGTCCTGCGGCAGAACCGCGGCATGCGCCGGGCCACCCGCGTCGACACGGTCGCCGCCGGGTTCGCCGGCGTCTGCGACGGCACGATGAGCGCGGGCCGCATCCTGGACGCGATCGCGCAGCTGCTGGGGGAGGACCCGGTACTGCTCCGGGACCGTACGCCCGCGCAGATCCGGCTGCTGGTGGAGCAGGGGTTCCTCGAACCGGTGGGGTGAGGGGTGCTGCCTGTCCGGGGGGGCGGGTGTTTGCGGGGGGCCGGACGTCCGGGGCGCGGATGCCTGTGGGGGGCCGGTCGTCCGGGGCGCGGATGCCTGTGGGGTCCCGCTCGTCCGGGGCGCGGACGTCCGTGGGGTGCCGCCCGCCTGGGTCGCGGACGTCCGTGGGGGTGCCGAGACGGCTCCGGAAGTCGTCCCCGTCGGGTGAGCGGCCGACGCCGGTCCGCGCACGGCACGGGCACCCTCGGCAGGCACACCGGCACCCGCCGTGACGAGCCCCGCGCACCGTCGGCAATCGGCCATGTCGCCGCCCGGGCGACGGGGCCGTGCGGCGTCCCGGGCGACCGGGCCGTGAGGCGTCCCGTCGGCTCCTTGTTCACCTCCGCTTCGCCTGGCCGCTGCCCGCGCGTGTCACCCTCCGTGAGACGTGGTACTCGCGGACGGAAAACAAGGGGCACGGGAGCCATGGAGCGTGGACCGGCGATCTTCGTGGGCGTGGTGTTCGTCCTGTTCGGAGGCGGTCTGCTGGCGTGGACCGCGTCCCAGGTGCGCTATCGGCGCCCCGTCGCCCAGGGTGTGAGCCCCGTCGCATCGGCGACCGTCGCGAGCATCGCCGCCGTGGTCGCGCTGGCCGTCGGCGCCTGGTGTCTGACGCGCGCCTGACGTACGTAGGACGCGTGCCTCGGACACGGGCCTGCGGCCCGCCGCCGCCCCGATGCCGCCGCACCCCGGCCCGCCCCTGACGAGCGCCGGTCGGGCGTTCGGCGGACGTCCGGCGGATGCCCGGCGGACATCCGGAGGGTGCCCGGCGGGCGCCCGACGAGCGTTCCGCGTGGCGGATTCCGGAGGTCGCGGACGCCGCCCGGGGCGTAACCGAAAGATCGCGCTCCGGATACACCCGGGAAAGCCCGTGGGCACTCCGGGCGGCAGGAAGCGGGTCGGTCGGGTTACCGTTCGAGTGGCCGTTGCGGGCTTTTCCCGTTTGACACGGGGGCGGGAGGTACCGTCACACTCCGCAGCGTCACGAGCGAACAAGGAAGCAGGACCCGACCCCGGACCCACGCCTGGGGCAGTCCCCAGCGTCGACCGGAGAGAAGAGCGAAGTTGTCCCCGACCAGCGAGACCGCAAACGGCGGCCGCCGACTCGTCATCGTCGAGTCGCCTGCCAAGGCGAAGACGATCAAGGGCTACCTCGGCCCCGGCTACGTCGTCGAAGCGAGCGTCGGGCACATCCGCGACCTTCCCAACGGCGCCGCCGAGGTGCCGGAGAAGTACACCGGTGAGGTCCGCCGCCTCGGCGTGGACGTCGACCACGACTTCCAGCCCGTCTACGTCGTCAACGCCGACAAGAAGGCGCAGGTCAAGAAGCTCAAGGACCTGCTGAAGGACTCCGACGAGCTCTTCCTCGCCACCGATGAGGACCGCGAGGGCGAGGCCATCGCCTGGCACCTCCAGGAAGTCCTCAAGCCCAAGATCCCGGTCAAGCGCATGGTGTTCCACGAGATCACCAAGGACGCGATCCGGGACGCCGTGGCCAACCCGCGCCAGCTCAACCAGAAGCTGGTCGACGCCCAGGAGACCCGCCGCATCCTCGACCGGCTCTACGGCTACGAGGTCTCGCCGGTCCTGTGGAAGAAGGTCATGCCGCGCCTGTCGGCGGGCCGCGTCCAGTCCGTCGCCACCCGGCTCGTCGTCGAGCGGGAACGCGAGCGGATCGCTTTCCGTTCGGCCGAGTACTGGGACCTGACCGGCACGTTCGGCACGGGCCGGGCCGGCGACGCGAGCGACCCCTCCACCCTCGTCGCCCGCCTGCAGACCGTCGATGGCAGGCGGGTCGCACAGGGCCGCGACTTCGACTCCCTGGGACAGCTGAAGAGCGCGAACACCCTCCACCTCGACGAGGCGAACGCCCGCGCGCTCGCCGCCGCCCTGGAGAGCACCGCCTTCTCCGTCCGGTCCGTCGAGTCCAAGCCGTACCGCCGCTCGCCGTACGCCCCGTTCCGTACGACGACGCTCCAGCAGGAGGCGAGCCGCAAGCTCGGCTTCGGGGCGAAGGCGACGATGCAGGTCGCCCAGAAGCTGTACGAGAACGGCTACATCACCTACATGCGTACGGACTCGACGACCCTGAGCGACACGGCGATCTCCGCCGCCCGCGCCCAGGTCACGCAGCTGTACGGCGCCGACTACCTGCCCGCGCAGCCGCGGACGTACGCCGGGAAGGTCAAGAACGCGCAGGAGGCGCACGAGGCGATCCGCCCCTCCGGCGACCGCTTCCGCACGCCTGCCGAGACGGGCCTGACGGGTGATCAGTTCAAGCTGTACGAACTGATCTGGAAGCGGACCGTCGCCTCCCAGATGAAGGACGCCACCGGCAACAGCGTCACCGTCAAGATCGGCGGCACGGCGGCCGACGGCCGGGACGTCGAGTTCAGCGCGTCCGGCAAGACGATCACCTTCCACGGCTTCCTCAAGGCGTACGTCGAGGGTGCCGACGACCCCAACGCCGAGCTGGACGACCGCGAGCGCCGGCTGCCCCAGGTGAGCGAGGGCGACGCCCTCACCGCCGAGGAGCTCACGGTCGACGGCCACGCCACCAAGCCCCCGGCCCGCTACACCGAGGCGTCGCTGGTCAAGGAGCTGGAGGAGCGCGAGATCGGCCGCCCGTCGACGTACGCGTCGATCATCGGCACGATCCTCGACCGCGGTTACGTCTTCAAGAAGGGCACGGCACTCGTCCCGTCCTTCCTCTCCTTCGCCGTGGTCAACCTCCTGGAGAAGCACTTCGGGCGGCTCGTCGACTACGACTTCACCGCCAAGATGGAGGATGACCTCGACGCCATCGCCCGCGGCGAGGCCCAGGCCGTGCCGTGGCTGCGGCGGTTCTACTTCGGTGAGGGCTCGGGTGCCGGCGGCGCGGCCGAGGCCGGCAACGGCGACGGCGACCACCTCGGCGGCCTCAAGGAACTGGTCACCGACCTCGGCGCGATCGACGCCCGCGAGGTCTCCTCGTTCCCGGTCGGCAACGACATCGTGCTGCGGGTCGGCCGCTACGGCCCGTACATCGAGCGCGGCGAGAAGGACTCCGAGAACCACCAGCGCGCCGACATCCCCGAGGACCTGGCGCCCGACGAGCTGAGCGTCGAGCTGGCGGAGGAACTGCTCGCCAAGCCGAGCGGCGACTTCGAGCTGGGCACCGATCCGGCCACCGGGCACACCATCGTCGCCAAGGACGGCCGCTACGGCCCGTACGTCACCGAGGTGCTCCCCGAGGGCACCCCGAAGACCGGCAAGAACGCGGTCAAGCCGCGCACGGCCTCCCTCTTCAAGTCGATGGCGCTGGACACGGTGACGCTGGACGACGCCCTGAAGCTGATGTCGCTGCCGCGGGTCGTCGGCACCGACGCCGAGGGCGTGGAGATCACCGCGCAGAACGGCCGCTACGGCCCGTATCTGAAGAAGGGCACGGACTCGCGGTCCCTCACCTCCGAGGAGCAGCTCTTCACGATCACGCTGGAGGAGGCGCTGGCGATCTACGCCCAGCCCAAGCAGCGCGGCCGGGCCGCGGCCAAGCCGCCGCTGAAGGAGCTGGGCACCGACCCGGTCAGCGAGAAGCCGGTGGTCGTCAAGGACGGCCGCTTCGGGCCGTACGTCACCGACGGGGAGACCAACGCGACGCTGCGCTCCGGCGACAGCGTCGAGGAGATCACCCCGGAGCGCGGTTACGAACTGCTCGCCGAGAAGCGGGCCAAGGGGCCCGCCAAGAAGACGGCGAAGAAGTCGGCCGCGAAGAAGGCCCCGGCGAAGAAGACGGCCACGAAGACGGCGGCTGCCACGAAGAAGACCGCTGCCAAGAAGACGGCGGCCAAGACGACGGCCGCGAAGAAGACCGCTGCGAAGAAGACGGCGGCCAAGACGACCGCGAAGAAGACGACCGCGAAGAAGACGACCGCGAAGGCCACCGCGTCCAAGGGTGCCGAGGGCTGAGGTTCTGTCCCTCTCGGGGAACGCCTCTCTTCGCGAAACGAACGCCCCGGCATCGATTCGGTGTCGGGGCGCGCGTGCGTTCGGGCGGGGAGGCGGTGTTGTCGGCGGCTCCCGATAGGCTGAACGCATGACGCGAGCCGAGCAGCCCACGGCCTCACACCCGGCCCCTGACGACGCGCTGGTGGCGGACTCCCGCGAGCGCGCCATCCGTGCCCTGTTGCGCCGGCCGCAGTTGCGGCGTTTGTGGAGCGCCCATCTGGTGGGCGGCGTCGGCGACACGCTCGCCCTGCTGGTCCTGGTCCTGCTGTCCGTTCAGGCGGCCATCTCCGTCGGCTCGTTCGGCGGTGGCTACCGGGGCGTGGCGTTCGCAGTGGCGACCGTTTTCGCGGTGCGCATCCTGGCGACCGTGCTCTTCGGCGCCGTACTGCTCGGACCGCTCACCTCGCTCACCTCGCAGGACGGTCCGCTGGACCGCCGCTGGACGATGGTCGGGGCCGACGGCCTGCGGGCGGCGCTGCTGATCGTCGCGCCGCTGTGGATCGACTGGACGCCGGACGACGCCCTCGCCGCCCTGCTGGCGACCGTCTTCGTCGTCGGCGTCGCCGAGCGCTTCTGGACGGTGTGCCGGGAGAGCGCGGCCCCCGCGCTGCTGCCGGCGCCGCCGCTGGAGGGCGCGACGGTGCGCCCGCTGCCCGACCACCTGGACACGCTGCGCCGGCTGTCGCTGCGTACCGGCTTCGTGTCGGTGCCCCTCGCGGCGGTGGCGCTCGTCGTCGCCGGGCTGCTCAACAACCTGCTGGGCGCGGGGATCGGCTGGTTCGCCGAGCACCAGGCGGCCCTCGCCTCGTACGTCGCGGCCGGACTGTTCGCCGCGTCCGTGTCGGTGGTGGCCTTCCTGGAACTGCCCGCCACGCGCACCCCGCGCGCGCGGTCGCCGCTGGAGGGGCTGCGCCGCCCGAGGAGCGGCACGGGCGCCGACAAGGGCCGCACCGGTGTGCTGCCGCTGCTGGTGCTGGCCTGTGCCGCGGTCGCCGGCGCGGTGGCCGCCGCGGTCTCCGTGGCCGTCCTGCACGCCAAGGACCTGGGCGGCGGGCCGGTGCTGTACGGGCTGGCGGTGGGCCTGCTGACCGGCGGCGTGGTCGTCGGCATCCGCACGGCGCCCGCCCTGCTGCCCTCGCTGTCCCGCCGGCGACTGCTGGCCCTGGCGATCGCCGTCGAGGGCATCCTCCTGCTGGTGGCCGGCCTGGTCCCGGACGGCACCACCGTGCTGCTGCTCCTGGCGCTGGCCGGTGCCTGCGCGGGCGTGGCCGCCAACGTGGGGCACGCCCTGCTCGACCAGGAGACCGAGGAGGCCCGCCGGGCCCGGACGACCGAGCACCTGCACGCGTGCGTGCGGTTCGTCGTGGCGCTCGCCGCCGTGATCGCCCCGCTGGTGGCCGCGGGCATCGGGCCGCACCGGCTGGAGAACGGCAAGTTCGTCTTCGCGCACGGCGGCGCCGCGTTCACGCTGATGCTGGTCGGCGCGCTGCTGCTGCCGGTGGCGGCGCTGGTGCTGGCCAAGGTCGACGACCGCTCCGGAGTGCCGCTGCGGCACGACCTGCGCGACGCGCTGCTCGGCGGCGACGACCCGGTGCAGGCGCCCGCGGCGGGCGGTTTCTTCATCGCCCTGGAGGGCGGCGACGGCGCCGGGAAGTCCACCCAGGCCGAGGCGCTCGCCGAGTGGATCCGCGGCAAGGGCCACGAGGTCGTCCTCACCCGTGAGCCGGGCGCGACGCCGGTCGGCAAGCGGTTGCGCTCCATCCTGCTGGACGTCTCCAGCGCCGGACTGTCGCACCGCGCGGAGGCGCTGCTGTACGCCGCCGACCGCGCCGAGCACGTCGACACGGTGGTCCGGCCCGCCCTGGAGCGCGGCGCGGTCGTCATCTCCGACCGGTACATCGACTCCTCGGTGGCCTACCAGGGGGCCGGCCGCGACCTGTCCCCGACCGAGATCGCCCGCATCAACCGCTGGGCGACCAACGGGCTGGTGCCGCACCTGACGGTCCTGCTGGACGTCTCGCCGGAGGCCGCCCGCGAACGGTTCACCGAGGCGCCCGACCGGCTGGAGTCGGAGCCCGCCGAGTTCCACGCGCGCGTACGGGCCGGTTTCCTGACCTTGGCCGCCGCCGACCCCGGGCGGTACCTGGTGGTCGACGCCGGCCAGGAGCCCGAGGCCGTCACCACCGCCGTACGGCACCGGCTCGACCGGGTGCTGCCGCTGTCCGAGGCCGAGATCAAGGCCCGGGAGGAAGCGCGCCGCAAGGCCGAGGAGGAGGCGCGGCGCAAGGCCGAGGAGGAGGCCGCGCGCAAGGCCGAGGAAGAGCGGCTGGAGCGTGAGCGCCTGGCGGAGCTGGAGCGGCTGCGCAAGGAAGAGGAAGAGCGCAAGCGGCGCGAGCTGGAGGAGGCGCAGCGGCGCGAGGCCGAACGGCAGGCGGAGGAGGCCCGGCAGCGGGCCGAGGAAGCCCGCCGCAGGGCCGAGGAGGAACGGCAGCGGCTCCTCGCGGAGGAGAAGGCACGCGCCGAGGAGGAGGCCCGGCGCAAGGCCGAGCAGGAGCGGCTGCGCAAGCAGGCGGAGGAAGAGGCGCGGCTGCGGGCCGAGGCCGAGGCCAAGCGCCTGGAGAAGCAGCGCAGGGCCGAGGAGGCGCTGCTGCGCGCCGAGGAGGCCCGCCGGGCGGCGGAGCAGGCGGCGGCAGCGGCAGCGACCGGACCGCGGCCCACGGCGCCGCCCGCGGCGGACGCCCCCCGGCGCTCGACGCCCCCGGACGCGATGACCGTACCGACACCGCTGGTCACGCCGACCAACGCCGCCGGCGGTCCGCTGGAGGAGACGGCGGTACTGCGACCGGTGCGGGACGAGCCCGCCGACCGGCCCTCCGCCGGGGGGCGGGAACGCGTCAGCCTCTTCAAGGACGACGAGGACGCGGGCGGGCACTCCGGGGCGTCGTCAGGGTCGGCGTCCGGGGTGCCGTCCGGGGTGTCCGAGGCCGGGGTGTCCGAGGCCGGGGTGTCCGAGGCCGAGGTGACGGCTGAACTGCCGGTTCCGCCGGTACCGGACGCTTCGCCCGGCGCGGCGGAGGAGACGACGGTGCTTCCGGCGGTGCGGCCGGGCGAGGCGGAGGTGACGGCGGAGCTGCCGTCGGTGGCGCCCGGTGCGGCCGACGAGACGGCCGTGCTGCCCCAGGTGCGCGAGGACGCGCCGGCCGACCGGGTCCCGCCGGGCTACTTCCGGGACGAGGAGCGGAGCGCCGGGCAGGGCGGGTCGGACGGGCGGGGCGGGCCGGGCGGTCCGGGCGGTCCGGGCGACGGCGAGGACCGTACGCGGGAGCTGCCGCAGGTCGATCCCGACGGCGTCCCGCAGGCCCCGCGGCGCAGGCCCCGGCCCGACTGGGCGGAGGAGACGCCGCTGGACGACCTGCCGACGCTGGCGGACGAACTGCTCGGCCCGCGCGCGGACGACGGCGACGACGAAGGCCGCCGGGGCCGGGACGGCCGGGGTCACTGACCGGCAGGCGTCCGGGCCGTCGGCGTCCGGGGGCTGCGTCGACGTCCGGGGGCCGCGTCGACGTCCGGGGGCCGCGTCGACGTCCGGGCCGTCGGCGTCGGGGCCGGGCCACGGCGGCCGGGCCGTCGGCGGTCCGTTGTCAGTGGTCGCCTCCACAATGGAAGGACGCGGCGCGGAAGGCGACGCGGAGGAAGAGGAAAGTGACAGCTGCCGCGCGGGCAGTGCACAGAGGGCGCGCGGGCAGTGCCCAGGCCGCGCACCCAGGCCGTGCACGGACAGTGCGCGGCAGGCGTGGGCAGTGGCACGCGTGGGCAGTGGCACGGACAGTGCGTGGAAGGACGGCGTGACCCATGACCGTATGGGACGACCTGGTCGGGCAGGAGCGGGTGAGTGAGCAGCTCGCCGCCGCCGCCCGGGACGCCGACGCCCTCGTCACGGCCGCCGCGGCCGACACCCCGCCCCCCGCGGCGTCGAAGATGACGCACGCCTGGCTGTTCACCGGCCCGCCCGGCGCGGGAGTGACGAAGACGGCGCGGGCCTTCGCCGCCGCGCTGCAGTGCGTGAGCCCCGACCGCGCGCTCGGCGGCGTCCCCGGCTGCGGATTCTGCGACGGCTGCCACACCGCGCTCGTCGGCACGCACGCGGACGTCAGCACGGTCGCCGCGGTGGGCTCGCAGATCCTCGTGGAGGACATGCGGGACACCGTCCGCAAGTCGTTCACCTCGCCGGCGAACGGCCGCTGGCAGATCATCCTCGTCGAGGACGCCGAGCGGCTGAACGAGAAGTCGGCCAACGCCGTCCTCAAGGCCGTCGAGGAACCGGCCCCCCGCACGGTCTGGCTCCTGTGCGCCCCCTCGATCGAGGACGTCCTGCCCACGATCCGCTCCCGCTGCCGCCACCTGAACCTGAGCACGCCCTCCGTCGACGCCGTCGCCGACATGCTCGTACGCCGCGAGGGCATCGAACCGGACGTCGCCGCCGCCGCGGCCCGCGCCACCCAGGGCCACGTCGACCGGGCCCGGCGGCTGGCCACCGACCCCGCCGCCCGCGCGCGCCGTGCCGCCGTGCTGAAACTGCCGCAGCGCGTCGAGGACGTGGGCGGCGCGCTCAAGGCCGCCCAGGAACTGGTCGACGCGGCGAGCGAGGACGCCAAGCAGCTCGCCGAGGAGGTGGACGGCAAGGAGACGGAGGAGCTGAAGGCGGCACTGGGCGCGGCGCAGGGCGGCCGGATGCCGCGCGGCACGGCGGGCGTGATGAAGGACCTGGAGGACAAGCAGAAACGGCGCAGGACCCGCACCCAGCGCGACAGCCTCGACCTGGCCCTGACCGACCTCACCGCCTTCTACCGCGATGTCCTCGCCCTCCAGCTCGGCTCCCGGATCGCCCTCGCCAACACGGACGCGGAGGACGCCCTGGAGCGACTGGCCCGCGCCAGCACCCCGGAGGCCACGCTCCGCCGTATCGAGGCGATCGCCGCCTGCCGCGAGGCCCTGGACCGCAACGTGGCACCGCTGCTGGCCGTGGAGGCGATGACGATGGCACTGAGAGCGGGCTGAGCGGACGGCGCCGGAGACCGGGAAAGACCGGAGGCAGAGGGAGAAGCAGAGAGAGGAGCAGAGAGAGGAGCAGAGAGGGAGGGGGCCGGGTAACTCGTCCGTGGCACATCGAGCACGCACCGCGTTCGATCCATCGCTGAGCGTTACGCTCGCCGGATGTACACAAGGCGCACTCTCCGCAGAACCCGTACCGGTCTCGCACTCCTCACCGCCGCGCTGTTCGCCGCCGCGTGCTCCTCGACGGGCGCGTCGACCTCCGCCGGCCCGGCCTCGGAAGCGTCGCCGGCCGCGCTGCCGCGGGCGACGCCGTCGGCCCTGTCGCCGTACTACGGGCAGAAACTGAGCTGGCGCGACTGCGGCGTCCCCGGCTTCCAGTGCGCCACGATGAAGGCGCCCCTCGACTACGCGCGCCCGTCCGACGGGGACATCCGCCTCGCCGTGGCCCGCAAGAAGGCCACCGGCCCGGGGAAGCGGCTGGGATCACTGCTGGTGAACCCGGGCGGACCGGGCGGCTCGGCGGTCGGCTACCTCCAGCAGTACGCCGGCGTCGGCTACCCCGAGGAGGTTCGCGCCCGCTACGACATGGTGGCCGTCGACCCGAGGGGCGTGGCCCGCAGCGAACCCGTGGAGTGCCTCGACGGCCGCAAGATGGACGCGTACACGCGGACGGACGTCACTCCGGACGACGAGCGGGAGACCGAGGCGCTCGTCGCCGCCTACAAGAACTTCGCCGAGGGCTGCGCCACCGACGCCCCCAAGCTGCTCCGGCACGTCTCGACCGTGGAGACGGCCCGCGACATGGACCTGCTGCGCGGCGTGCTGGGCGACGAGAAGCTGACGTACGTGGGGGCGTCGTACGGGACGTTCCTCGGGGCGACGTACGCGGGGCTGTTCCCGCACCGGGTGGGCCGGCTGGTGCTGGACGGCGCGATGGACCCCTCCCTCCCCGCCCGGCGGCTGAACAGGGAGCAGACGGCCGGCTTCGACACCGCGTTCCGGTCCTTCGCCGAGGACTGCGTACGGCGGTCAGGCTGCCCGCTCGGCGGCAAGGGCACCACGCCCGGCCAGGTGGGCAAGAACCTCAAGAGCTTCTTCAAGAAGCTGGACGCCCACCCGGTCCGCACCGGTGACACCGACGGCCGCACACTCACCGAGTCCCTGGCCACCACGGGCGTCATCGCCGCCATGTACGACGAGGGCGCCTGGCCACAGCTGCGCGAAGCCCTGACGGCCGCGATGCGGAAGAACGACGGCACCGGCCTGCTGGCCCTGTCCGACAGCTACTACGAGCGCGACCCCGACGGCACCTACAGCAACCTCATGTCCGCCAACGCCGCCGTGAACTGCCTCGACCTCCCGGCGGCCTTCTCCTCACCCGACGAGGTCCGCGACGCGCTCCCCGACTTCGAGAAGGCGTCCCCCGTCTTCGGCGAGGGCCTCGCCTGGGCCTCCCTGAACTGCGCCTACTGGCCCGTCCAGCCCTCGGGCGAACCCCGCCGCATCACCGCCGACGGCGCCTCACCCATCGTCGTGGTCGGCACCACCCGGGACCCGGCGACCCCCTACCGCTGGGCCCGGTCCCTGGCCGCCCAGCTCTCCTCCGGCCGCCTCCTCACCTACGACGGCGACGGCCACACCGCCTACGGCCGCGGCAGCACCTGCGTCGACTCCACGATCAACACCTACCTCCTGCGGGGCACCGCCCCGGCGGACGGAAAGCGCTGCTCGTAGCCGACCCGCACACCGGCCCCGCACCGGCTCCGCAACAACCCCGCACCGGCTCCGGGGCCCACCCGGGGCCGGTACGAAGCACCCCGCGAAACTGTGTAGACTTACCGACGTCGCTGATCGCACCCTGGTGCGCAGGACACGCCGCCTTAGCTCAGATGGCCAGAGCAACGCACTCGTAATGCGTAGGTCTCGGGTTCGAATCCCGAAGGCGGCTCCGTGGTGAACCGCAGGTCGAAGTTATGACCTGCGGTTTTTCCTTTTCTCGGGCGGGCGGGTGTGGGGTCGGAGGGGCGGGGGCTCGGTGGTGTTCCGGGTGGGCCACCCGCTCGTCGGGGCGTCGAGACCTCGGCCGGGGATTCCGTTCTGCCGGGCGCCGGGCGGGGGAAGTCTCTAGAGTGCATGATCGTCGGGCAGTGCGTGCAGGGTGCTGTGGATGGTCGAGGGGACTGTGGTGAGGGTCGAACTTCCGCCGGAGCCGGTGTACTTCGTCAACCGCGACGAGGAGCGGGAACGGGCCGTGCGGGCCGTGGCGGAATGGCGGAGCCGGTCCCGTCCGCTGGTCCTGGCGCTGAGCGGGCCGGGGGGTTCGGGGAAGACGGAGCTGGCCGGCCTGATCGCCCGTACTCTGCTCGACCGCTACTCCTTCACCGATGGTGTGCTGTCGGTCGACCTCGACGACTTCCGGGCGGACGGCGTGCTCGACCCCGGTGACGTGCTGTCCCAGCTGCTGTACTCGCTCGACGTGGCGCCGGACCAGGTGCGAGCCCCGTACGCGGCCCGTTGCAGGCAGTACTGGAACAGGACCGCGGACGCGAAGCTGGTGCTGGTGCTGGACAACGCGCGCTACGCCTCGGAGGTCGTCCCGCTGCTTCCGGCGTCCGGCGGCAGCGTGGTGATCGTCGCGAGTCACGGTCCGCTGCACGACCTCGAAGCCGGCGCGGCGGTGGAGCTGCCGCTGCCGCCGCTGGAGGAGGGGGCGGCCATGGAACTGCTGGAGCTGATCGTCCGTGACCACCGGCTGGCCGCCGATCCGGAGGCGGCGCGGGCGGTGGTCCGATTGTGCGACGGGCTCCCGGCGGCCCTGCACGTGGCGAGCCGGTGGGTGCGTACGCACCGGCTGCGTCCGCTGTCCCGGATCCTCACCGATCTTCAGGCCGAGCTGGACGAGAAGGGGGTGTCGGGCGTGGAGCACATCTGGGACACCGCCTACGCCGGTCTGTCCGGCCCGGCGGCCCTGCTCTACCGGTTGCTGCCGCACCATCCGGGGGAGACGTTCACGCTGCACTCCGCCACCGCGCTGTCGGGGCTGGACCCGGAGGACTGCCAGGACGCCCTGGAGGAACTGGACCGGGCCGGGTTACTGGACCTGCGTCCGCTGTCGTTGACGGTGGCGGGCCAGATGAGGCTGCCGGGGCCGCAGCGCGGGCACGCCCTGCGCCAGTCCCGTGGGGAGACGGGGGACATCGGCGGCGTGGTGGCCGAGGCGCAGGTCAGGGTGGTGCGCTGGCTCGTGCGGCAGGCCCAGCTGGCCGACCGGTTCGCCGCCGGGCGCCGGCTGACCGTTGTGGATCTCTTCGACCCCGTACCCGGTGTGCCGGACGCTCCGCTGGAGGATCCGGCGGCGGCCGGGGACGACGGAACGCGGGCCGGACGGGCGGAACGCGCGGCGCGCTGGCTGGCCGAGGAACGCCATGTGCTGTTCGCGTGCTCGCGCCTCGCCCACGGCCGTGGGATGGACACGGAAGTCGTGGCCCTGTCCGAGCCCGTGTGGACGCACGCCCTGGACCACCCTCACCAGACCGAGGTCGTCGAGGTCTTCCGGCGTGCCGTCGACTCGGCGGCCCGGCACGGCGGGAACGCCGGGTGGCTGGTGCGCACGCGCTGTCAACTGGCCAGGTTCCTGTGGGAGTCGGGGGAGCTGGACGAGGCCCGGGACCAGATCGACGGCGCGATGTCCGCCCTGGCACTGCTGGGGAACTCCGAACGGGACCGCAAGCTCGCCGCGTCGGCCGTCGAGCACCGCGGCATGCTCAAGGGCGCCCGGGGTGAGTGGCGTGCGGCGCTGGACGACTTCGCCGGCTCCCGCGACCTGCACCGGGCGATCCCCAACCCCTACGGCGTCCTGCTCCAGACCTATCGGATGGGGGAGGCGAGCGCGAAGACGGGCGATCTCGAGGCGGCGCATCGGCTGCTGTCCGAGGCGTACAGCGGGTTCGTGGAGCAGGGGCGCGAGAGGCTGATCGGACGCTCGGCGTTCGCCCTCGCCGGTGTGCTGCGCCGCCTGGGCCGGGCGGACGAGGCCCGTGCGCTGTACGTACAGGCGCTCGGGCGGGCCGACAGGCGGCGCTCGGGCTTCGACCTGGCACGCGTCCATGACGCGCTCGCCGAACTCGACGCCGCCGAGGGGAACGTGGCGGAGGCCGAAGAGCACCGCGCCGAGGCCCGGAGCCTCCGGCGGCGTGACGGCCTGGTCTAGAACGTCTGCGTGGCCTCGGCGTCCGTGGCCGGGCGGAGGGTGGTGCGGAAGGTCCGGTCGCCGATGAGGCAGTTCAGGGTGATGGGACTGTCCGGGGCGGGCCGGGTGGAGACCAGGCGGGCGTACGCGGCCGACAGCGCTACGGCGGGGTCGAGCCGTACGATCCGGCCTCCTTCGGCGCGTGGTTCGGCCCGGACGGCGTACGTGTGCTCGTGGCCGCGGACTCGGAGCAGGCACTCTCCGGACGGCAGCACAGCGGCGGCCGAGCGGCAGTTCGGGTAGGCGGACAGGGCGTGCCGGGTCCAGCCGTCGGCCGTCCAGGCCAGGTCCACGGGGGTGGCGGAGGGGGTGGCGGAGGGCGGGAGCGGGCGGCGGTACAGCAGGCCGGCGGAGCGGCAGAGTTGTTCGCCGGCGGCGCCGTGTTCCGCGGCCAGGTGGTGGGCGGGCGGGCCGGTGCCGGCGGGGTGGCGGGTGATCCGGATGGTGGGGGCGGTGTCGGGTCTCGTGGTCTGGTCGGTGGTGGCGGTTCCCGTCGTCTCGTCGGTGGTGGTGGTGGTGGTGGCGGTGGCGGTGATGGCGGTGGTGGGGGTGGTGGCGGTGGTGGCGGTGGTGTTCGTCGTGTCCGCGGTGTCTGTGGTCTCTGTGGTCTCCACGTGTACGTCGAACGCCGCGGGGGTGCGCTGGGCGGGTGCGGGTGAGGGCAGTGGTCGTGGTGGGACGGGGTGCGTGGGCGGTGTCAGGCCGAGCAGGGCGTAGACCTCGGTCCGCAGGCGGTCCGCGGCGTCGCCGGGCGGCGCGAACGCGGCCTCGGCGGCGGCCTGTCCGGGGCCGGGCCGGTAGGTCCGGAGCGCGTCGACGATCTCCTCGGCCCGTACCGGCCGCGGTACGCGGTCGAGGAGTACGCCCATCGGGCTGTCGGGGATCAGTTCGCCGCCGCCCTGGTGGACGCTCACGACGGGGCGGTCCTGGGCGGCGCAGTAGTACAGGGCGGTCGATCCGTGGTCGGTGACCAGGGCGTCGGCGGCGATCAGGACGGAGGCCCACTCCTCGTGGGGGGCCGGCAGGACCATTCCGGCGTCGAGGGCCGGTGCCAGCCGTTCGGTCAGCTCGTACGTGCCGAGCAGGCTGCGCTCGTTGGGGTGGATCACGAGCGCCAACTGGTACTCGTCGTGGGGCAGATGGGCCGCGAGCGCGGCGGGCAGGCCGGGGTGTCGCCGGATCAGGGACTCCGGTCCCCAGGTGGAGACCAGGACCAGCAGTTCGCGGGCTCCGGTGCCCAGTGCCGCCCGGTAGCGGTCGCGCAGGGACGACGAGGCGAGCACCCGCTCCAGCGTGAGGTCGCCGATCACCTTCGCCCGCCGGGCCGCCCGCGGGGCCACGGCGGCCACCGTGGCGACCTGATCGGGGTGGGCCAGGGCGTGCAGCGCTATCGGGGCGTCGTGCTCGGTGCGGCGCAGGTAGGCCGGGTCCAGTCCGGAGGCCGAGTCGGCCGAACCCTCGCCGGGGATCGACTTGTTGAAGCCCGCGCCGTGCGGCAGGAGGACGTGCGGGCCGCGCAGCAGTCGCAGGTCGCCCTTCGGGCTGGCGGCGACGACCAGGTCGTAGGAGCGGTGGCACGCCTCGCTCCAGGGGACCGTGCGGCCGCCGAGGGTGTCTATCGCCGAGAGGGCGTCCGCTCCGAAGTCGGAACCGGGGACGAGGGTGAAGAGGCGGGTGATCCGGGCGTCACCGGAGAAGACGGGGAGCACGTCGAGCAGGCGGTAGAGGGCCACCGCCGACCGAGCCGCGAACAGAACCGTTCGCCCGTCGCCCGTCGCCCGTCGCCCGTCGCCCGTCGCCCGTCGCCCGTCGCCCGTCGCCCGTCGCCCGTCGCCCGTCGCCCGTCGCCCGTCGCCCGTCGCC
>NZ_JBIVWS010000011.1:79353-82646 GCF_044768905.1 Streptomyces sp. NPDC090994 | reverse complement strand
CCATAAGTGTCCAGTCTACTGAGGGACGTGGGGTGGGAATGGGTGTTTCCGCAGGTCGGAGTGGGTTCTTTCGCGTCGTCGGACGACATGGTTCGATCCTAGCGCGCACTGTTCTAAGGCGGCCGGGAGTGATCCACGCCGCACATTCGGCAGGAGCGTGTGGCGGGCCGGGGCCGGTCGAGAGGATGGTGGCATGAGTGACTGGGGAATCGCACTGATCGCCGCCGGATCGGCGATCGCGGGCAGTGTCGTCACCGGCTGGTACTCCCGCAGCGCCGGCCTCCGGCAGGCCGCGGCCGCGCGGCACGCGGGGGACCGGCAGGCGGACGCGCTGCTGGAGTCGGTGCGCATGACGCTGCGCGCCGAGTCCGGTCACCGTGAGTCCGCCCTCCGTCGCCAGACCTACGCGGAGTTCCTCGGAGCCGCGGAGGCCAGGATCGTCGCCGAGCGGAACGGGCGGGGGCAGGCCGACGAGGATGTCCTGCTCCAGCGCGCCTTGGGCGGGGTGCTGCTGGAAGGTCCGCCGGAAGCCGCCGACGCGGCGCAGCGGCTCGTCGACGCTCTGCGGCGCCACGAGCGGCCCGACGAGGTCAAGCGCGCCAAGCTGGCCTTCGTGGCGGTGGCGCAGGAGTGCTGCCGGCCTCGGTGAACCCAGTAGGGTGGGCCCCCGCCCACTCGTCGGGCGTGGGGGAGGACGACAAGGCGGAGAGGACGCGGCATGCCGACGGGAGTGCACCTGCGTGACCCGCGCGAGCAGTTGTTCGGCGCCGCCGAGCACCTCCTGCTCCGCGAGGGTCCGGACGCGCTCACCAGCCGCGCGGTGACCGTTCGGGCCGGGTGCGCCAAGGGTGTCCTGCACCGGCACTTCGAGTCGTTCGACGCCTTCCTCGCGGAGTTCGTGCTGGACCGCATCGACCGGATGCGGCCTCAGGGCGCCGCGCTGAGAGAGGCCGCCGGGACCCGCACCGTGGTCGACAACGTCACCGACGCCGTGATGCGCCTCTTCGGGCCGCTGGCCGTGTCGATCGTCGCCCTCGTCACCTTCCAGAACGAGGTACGGGTACGGCTGCGCGAGGCACGGCCGGCCGGGGGCGTCCCGGTGCTCGCCGAGATCGTGGGCATCCTCACCGCCTATCTCGAAGCCGAGCGTGAACGGGGGCGCGTCGCGGCCGACGCCGATGTCGCCGTGCTCGTACCGACCCTGGTGGGGGCGCTGCACCTGCGGTTCGCGGACTCGGACGACACACCCCCCGGGGCCGAGGACGTCCGTGGGATCGTCGCCACGGTCCTCGCCGGGGCCGTGGCGCCGGGCTGAGCCGGGCCGGGCGGCCGGTGCCGTTCATGCCGCCGTCCGGCGGACCGTGCCCGTGGGGGTCGGTCGGGCTCCCCCTGTGCCGCGGCCCGAGCCGGGGCGGACGTTCCCTCGTGGCGGGCGGCGCTCACTTCGCGTCCGCGTAACACCCCACCACCGCCGTACTGAACGGAAACCGCACCGGCGTCCGCCCGAACGTCAGCCGCCCCGCCAGGTCCGCCGCCTCCCGTATCGCGGTGACGACCACGTCGGCTTCGTCGTCCGGGCAGTGCACGATGACCTCGTCGTGCTGGAAGAAGACCAGCTCGGCGGAGAGCCCCGCGCAGGTCTGCCGCAACGCGGCCAGCATCAGCAGGGCCCAGTCGGCGGCGCTGCCCTGGACGACGAAGTTGCGGGCGAAGCGGCCCCGGGCCCGGGCGCCGGACGTCTCGCCGGGCCGGCTCCCCGGCGGCTCGTCCTGGGGGAGGCCGGCCTCACCGGTGCCGTCGTCGCCCGTCCGGGCCGCCGGCGGGCAGGTGCGGCCCAGCCAGGTGCGGACGAGGCGGCCCTCCTCGCCCGCGCGGGCGGCGTCGTCGACGTAGGCCACGGCGCGCGGGAAGCGGCGTCTGAGCGCGGCCAGGTTCTTCAGGCCGTCGCCGGAGGTCTGGCCGTACACCGCGCCGAGCACCGCCAGCTTGGCCTGGGCGCGGTCGCCGGAGAAGGCGCGGTCGGAGACGGACTGGTAGAGGTCGGTCGGGTGGGAGGCGACCTCCATCAGGCCGGGGTCGCGGGAGATCGCGGCCAGCACGCGCGGTTCCATCTGGTCGGCGTCGGCGACCACCAGCCGCCAGCCCGGGTCGGCGACCACGGCCCGCCGGATGACCTTGGGGATCTGCAGGGCGCCGCCGCCGTTGGTGACCCAGCGGCCGGTGACCGTGCCGCCGGCCTGGAACTCGGGGCGGAAGCGGCCGTCGCGCACCCAGTCCTGGAGCCAGGACCAGCCGTGGGCGACCCAGATGCGGTACAGCCTCTTGTACTCGATCAGCGGCTTCACGGCCGGGTGGTCGAGGGACTCCAGCTCCCAGCGGCGGGTGGAGCGGACCTTGATGCCGGCCCCCGCGAACGCCTTGACGACGTCGGCGGGCAGGTCGGGCCGGACCCGGCGCCCGAAGGCGGCGGACACCTCGTCGGCCAGCTCGGCCAGCCGGCGCGGCTCACCGCCGCCCGCGTACCGCTCGCCCAGCAGGTCGTGCAGCACCTCGCGGTGCACGTCGGCCCGCCAGGGCAGCCCGGACCGGTTCATCTCGGCGGCCACCAGCATCCCCGCCGACTCGCTCGCGGTCAGCAGCCGCATCCGGTCCGGGTGCTCGGCGCGGTCGTGCCGTCGCTGCTGGTCGGCGTAGACGGCGGCCAGGTCGGGGAGGGGGAGGTGGACGCCCCGGGGTTCGAAGAGGGGGGACTGGGCGCCCGGCGCGGCGGACCGCTGGGGCGGGTCGGGGGGTACGGGGCTGCCGCGCAGTCTGGCCAGGGCGGCGGCGGCCGACCTCGGTTCGCCGAAGCGGCCCTCGTGGCCGAGGAGCAGGGTCTCGGCGTCCTCGATGTCGTAGCACCGCTCCACCCAGACCCCGGCGGCGAGCAGCCGCGGGTAGAGCTCGGCGGTGGAGCGCCACACCCACCGGGCCGCGTCCGGGCGGGCCCGCACCGCCTCGGCGGCGTCCGCCTCCCGCCGTACCGGACCGGCGGGCAGCCCGTCGGGGCCGAGGGGGGCGACGTCCGCACCACCGTCCTCGGCCACCGCGAGCATCCACCGGTCGGCCATGGAACGAGTCTCGCAGCAGGGTCTGACAACGGGCCGCTGCCCGGGGCGGGACGCCGGGGCCGCGCCGGTTGTCCGCCGGTCCGTCCGCCGGTCCGTCCGCCGGTCCGTCCGCCGGTCCGTCCGCCGGTCCGTCCGCCGGTCCGTCCGCCGGTCCGTCCGCCGGTCCGTCCGCCGGTCCGTCCG
>NZ_JBIVWS010000011.1:0-79259 GCF_044768905.1 Streptomyces sp. NPDC090994 | reverse complement strand
CGTCCGCCGATCGTCCGCCGGTCAGGAGCCCGTCGCCTCGGTCGCGGGGGCGTCCTCTCCCTCTTCTCCCTCTCCCTCCCCCTCCTGCTCGGTGATGAACTTGGCCAGCGCCTCGGTAACGAACCGCTCCGTCGCCTCCTTGGTGAGACCGAGGCCGCTGAGGACGCCGTCGCCGTTCTCGTGCTCCAGCAGGGCCAGGAGGATGTGCTCGGTGCCGATGTAGTTGTGGCCGAGGCGGAGGGCCTCGCGGAAGGTGAGTTCCAGGGCCTTCTTGGCGGCCGGGCCGTACGGCACGAGTTCCGGGACCTCGTCGGCGGCCGGCGGGAGCGCGGCGAGGGCCGCCTCGCGCACGGCGTCCGGCGTCACGCCCTGCGCGGCGATCGCCTGTACGGCGAAGCCCTCCGGCTCGGCCAGCAGGCCGAGGACGAGGTGTTCGGGCACGCCCTCGGCGTTGCGGGCGTTCCTGGCCTCGTTGTGCGCGGCCATCACCGTGTTCTGCGCGCGGGGCGTGTAGCGGCTGAACCCCTCGCTCGCGTCCGGTCCCGTGGACTCCTTCGGCACGAAGCGCTTCTGGGCCGCCTGCCGGGTGACGCCCATCCGCCGGCCGATGTCCGTCCAGGACGCGCCCGAACGCCGGGCCTGGTCGACGAAGTGGCCGATCAGATGATCGGCGACCTCCCCGAGGTGCTCACCGGCGAGAACGGCGTCCTGGAGCTGTTCCAGGGGCTCGGCGTGGACCTTCTTGATGGCGGCGATCAGGTCGTCGAGACGTACGGATGCCGTGATGTTCGGGTTCGTCGTCATGTGTCAACCGTAGGTTGCGCCCCCCGATGGTGTCAACCTTCGGTTGACAGTCCGGTGTGCGGAGGATGTGCGGAGGAAAGGGGAACGGCGGTCATGGCACCATCGCCGGGTGAGCACCCCCGGCACGTCCAGCACCCCCGGCACCGTCGACCGCGCCTTCCGGACCGTCCTGTACGACACCGACGACGCCGCCCTCGACACGGCGGCCTCCCTGCTCGCGGCCGACCCGGCGGCCGACGCCGAACTGGCGCGGCGCGGGGAGGAGTTCGTGGCCGGTGCCTGGCGGCGCGGCTGGCAGCCCGCCGACCTCGTACGCGTCGTACGGCGGGAACTCGGGGACCCGCACCTGCGGCTGGCCGCCGGCCTGATCAGGGCGCAGGCGGCGTACGACCGTCCGCGCGGCCCGCGCTGGACCGCTCAGCTCGATGGACTCCCCGCCGCACCGGCCACGCACCCGGCGGACCGAGGGGACCGCTTCTCGCGCGCCACCACCGTCCTGGAGCTGTACCGCCTGCTGCTGCGCCTGCCCCACCTGGAGCCGCTGGACGAGCCCGGTACGCCGCCCCCCGGAGGACACCCCGGAGGACACCCCGGAGGACACCCCGGAGGACACCCCGGAGGACCCGAGGGGCACTCCGGAGCCCGCCCCGCGTCACGCGCCCTCGCCCGCATCCGCGCGCTGCTGGCCAAGGCGGAGGCGACCGGGTACCCGGAGGAGGCCGAGGCGCTGAGCGCCAAGGCGCAGGAGCTGATGGCCCGGCACAGCATCGACGAGGCGCTGCTGGCGGCCCGCGCGCCCGCGCCCGACACCCCGGGGGCCTGCCGGATCGGGGTCGAGCCGCCGTACGAGCAGGCCAAGGCGGTCCTGCTGGACGCGGTGGCCGCCGCCAACCACTGCCGCGCGGTGTGGAACGAGGCCCTCGGCTTCTCCACCGTGGTCGGCTTCGAGACCGACCTCGCGGCGGTCGAGCTGCTGCACACGTCGCTGCTCGTGCAGGCCGAGACAGCCATGACCCGGGCGGAGGCCGCCCAGCGCGCGGGCGGACGGAAACGGACCAAGACGTTCCGTCAGTCGTTCCTGGCGGCCTACGCGCACCGCGTCGGCACCCGGCTGCGGGCTGCCGCCGAAGCCCCGGTCAGCGAGGACGAGAGTCTGCTGCCCGTGCTCGCCTCCCGCGAGGTCGCGGTGACCGGCCGCCTGGAGCGGATGTTCCCGGAGACGACCACCACCCGGTTGCGGGGCGTCTCCGACGAGGCGGGCTGGACGGAGGGCGTCCGCGCGGCCGACCGGGCCCGGGTCGGACGCCACCGCCCGCTGCCCTGACGGTCCCGTCGGGACGCCCGCTCCCGCCGGTTCAGTCGCCCATCTGCTGGAACGCGCTCACCGTCGCGTCCGGCCCGTCCTCGCCGTCCCCACCGTTCCCCCCGTCCTTCGTCGCGACGGCACCGTACGACCAGGGGATGTCCTGCGTGGCGGAGGCGCCGGGCAGGGCGAAGCGCGCCGTACGGACGTCCAGGCTCGCGCCGTCCTCCTCCCCGCGGACGTAGGTGATGGTGAAGGAGGCGGCGGCGCCCTTGGCCAGGGTCAGCCGCCGCGCCGAGGCGCCCTCTTCCTTGCCGGTCTCCTTGGAGGCGCCGTCCACGAGGAGCGTCACCGTCGGGAAGCCTTCGAGGACGCACTCGGCGCCGCGGTTGGTCAGGGTGACGGTGACGGTGCCGGTGTCCCCGGCGGCCGGCGCCGGGCTCGCCGCGATCTCCGTGCCCGACCCGCCGATCCGGCAGGCGGAGCTGTCACCGCTCTCGTCGGTGCCGCCGCCCTCGTCGGAGCAGGAGGTCAGGAGGAGCGCCGCGGCGACGGAGGCGGCGGCGAGGGCGACGGTCGGCCGGGTGGCGCGCATGAACGGGTCCTCTGGAGACGGGTGGTGAACGGGTTCCCGGCGGTCGCCGGGGGAGGGACAGGAGTCAGCAGAGATTACCGGCCCGGCCCGGCTCAGGAACCCAGCCCCTCCGTCGGCAGCCCGCTCGGCAGCCCGGCGCCCTCGGCCTTGAGGTACGTCTCCGTCCCCAGACGGCCCGCCCAGTCGACCTCCAGGGTCGAGCCGTCGACCGACTCGACCGTTCCGGACGCCCGGTCGTCGGTCCCGTCGGTGCAGGAGAGGCGGATCGTGAGGGTGCCGCCGGACCCGCGCACGTCACCGCTGCACACGGTCCCGCCCGTGGCGAAGAGACCGGCCTGCTTCCCGGTGACCACCAGGGCGACCGCCTTGCCGCCGGCGGTGGCCAGCCAGCTGCCCTCCACTTCGCCGACTGCGACGGCGGCGGACGACGAACCCCCGGCGCCGTTCCCGCTGCCGCCGCCGGAGGACGCCGTAGCCCGTGCAGACGCCGGTGCGGACGGGGATGCGGATGCGGGTGCTGATCCGGAAGCGGACGCGGACGCGAGCGTCGACGCGGAGGGAGAGGCGGACGCCGAGGGGGCCGCGGACGGGGAGGAGGACACCGGGGCGGACGCGGACGCACCCGTACTCGCGCCCCCCGCCGCCCCGTCGTCCGGCCCCCCGCCGTCACCGCACCCGGTGAGCACCAGCGCGCCCACGGCCCCGGCGGCCACCGCCGCACCCCGCAGCCCCCCGCGCTCCCGCCGGCGTGAAGGACAGTTGCCCCTCACCCCGACCGCCGTACGCGCCGTACGCGCCGTCCTCGACGCACTCGCCGTACCGTCCACAGCCACCCGTGTCATCCCTGTCGACCATGTCATCCATGTCATCCATGTCACCGGAAGCTCCAAGCTGTAGCGGACGGCCGGGACGGCGCGGGGCGGCCGGGGGTGCCCCGCGACAAGTCGCAAGCTACCAGGACGACTTGCGGACGCCGGGCAGATGTCCGGCGTGCGCCTGTTCGCGCAGCGAGACGCGGGAGAGCCCGAACGTGCGGAAGTAGCCGCGCGGGCGTCCGTCGGTCTGGTCGCGGTTGCGGACGCGGGTGGCGCTGGCGTCCCGGGGCTGGCGGCGCAGCTCCCGCTGGGCGGCGAGGCGTTCGGCGTCCGTGGAGGACGGGCGGCGGACGATCTCCTTCAGTTCGGCCCGGCGCGCGGCGTACCGGGCGACGATCTCCTGGCGCTGCTCGTTCTTCGCGATCTTGCTCTTCTTCGCCATCAGACCTTCACTCCCCGGGCGCGGATGCGGGCCACGGCCGCCTCGACGCCGATCGTGTCGACGGTCTTGATCGCCTTGGTGCTCAGCCGCAGCCGTACGTGCCGGTTCTCGCTCGGCAGCCAGTACCGCTTGGTCTGGATGTTGGGGTCGAAGCGGCGCGACGTGCGCCGGTGGGAGTGGGAGATGCGGTTGCCGAAGCCGGGCTGGGCGCCGGTCAGCATGCAGTGCGCGGACACGGTGACGTACCTCTCGGTCAGTCCTGACGGACACGACTGTTAATGGAATTCATTTTCAGTAAGATAGCAGCATGGCACGCAACGAACTCCGCCCGGTCATCAAGCTGCGGTCCACCGCGGGGACCGGCTTCACCTACGTCACCCGCAAGAACCGCCGCAACGACCCCGACCGGCTGACCCTGCGCAAGTACGACCCGGTCGCCGGCCGCCACGTCGACTTCCGAGAGGAGCGCTGAGCTCCGCTATGCGCAAGGGAATCCACCCCGAGTACCGCCCGGTCGTCTTCCGCGACCGCGCCGCCGACTACGCCTTCCTCACCCGGTCCACCATGACCAGCGAGAAGACGATCGAGTGGGAGGACGGGCACACCTACCCCGTCGTCGACGTCGAGATCTCGAACGTCAGCCACCCCTTCTACACCGGCACCGCCCGCGTCCTGGACACCGCCGGACGCGTGGAGCGCTTCGAGCGCCGGTACGGCCGGACCGGAAAGCAGGGCTGATGCTGCCCGTAGTGATCGTCGGCGGACTGCACTCCGACGCCCGTCAGGCCGCCGTGGCCCGGCTGCTGGCCGACGTGCCCGGCAGCGTCGTCCTCCACCACGACCTGGCGACCGCCACCGCGGGCACGGTCGTCCGCACGGTCCGGGACGCCACCGGCCTGCTGTCCGCCGGGGAGGCGCCGCTGGTCAACGACTGCGCCTGCTGCGCCCTGCGCGAGGACCTGGTTCCCGAGCTGGAGCGGCTCGCGGACGCCGGGACCGTCCCGCTGGCCGTCGTCGAGCTGTGGGACTCCGTCGAGCCCAAGGCGATGGCCGAGGTGGTGACGGCCGGCGGCTTCACCGTCACCGGCGTGATCACCGCCGTCGACCCGGCGCTGGTGCTGCCGTACCTCGGCAACGGCGACGACCTCGCCGAGGGCGGCCTCGCCGCGGCCGCCACCGACCAGCGCACGGTCGCCGACACCTTCGCGCGGCAGCTGGAGTACGCCCCCGTCCTGGCCGTCGTCGACTCCCCGGAGGCCGACGACGAGGACCGCGAGCTGCTGGCGCAGCTCCACCCGACCGCCCGCCAGGTCCCCATCGGCCACGGTGACCTGGCGGGCTCCGCCCCGGACCTGGCGCGGGCCGCGCTCGCCGGGTTCGACGTGGAGGCCGCGGCGGCGGCCCAGCACCCGGCCTGCGCCCTGCTGCCCGCCGAGGCCGACGCGCACGGCGTCACGACCCTGGTGTGGCACCGGCGCCGGCCCTTCCACCCGGAGCGGCTGTACGCCGCGCTGGAGGACCTGACCTGCGCCGCGGCCCGCAGCCGGGGCCGGTTCTGGCTGGCCGACAAGCCGGACACGCTGCTGCACTGGGACGCCGCGGGCGGGGCCCTGTGCGTGGAGGGGGCGGGCCCGTGGCTCGCCTCGCTGCCGGACGCGGCCTGGGAGATGGTGCCTCCCGTCCGCAGGGCCGCCGCCGCCCTCGACTGGCACCCCGAGCACGGCGACCGCTGCCAGCACCTCGTCTTCACCTCGCCCGGCCTCGACCGGGACGGGCTGGCGCGGCTGCTGGAGTCCTGCCTGCTCACCGACGCCGAGTACGCCGCCGGACCGGGCGCCTGGAAGCGGCTGCCGTCCGGCTTCGACACCCTCCTGGAGGTCTGACCCACCGTGCCCCGCAAGAGCGACCGCAAGCCCCTCAAGTCCCGTCCGAACCCCCTGGACCAGGCGGGGATCACCTACATCGACTACAAGGACGTCGATCTGCTCCGCAAGTTCATCTCCGACCGCGGCAAGATCCGCAGCCGCCGGGTCACCCGCGTCACGTCCCAGCAGCAGCGGCAGCTCGCCGCGGCGATCAAGAACGCGCGCGAGATGGCGCTGCTGCCCTACGCCAGTCGCTGACGCCGGCCGCTGGTACGCGTCGGTGACGCCGGTCGGTGACGCCGGTCACCGACACCGTCACCGGTCACCCCGTTCACATGAGGGACCCGCCTGGTCAGGCGGGTCCCTCATGTTGTTGCATGATCAACGAAAGTCGGGGCATACGCGGGAACGACCGGTCGCGGCCCGGCGTCCCACAGGACGGGAGCTGTAACCGAGAGAGCACCCCGCGTGCACGTGCATTTGCGCATGCAGATGCACGTGAACAAGGTTATGATCCGCATCAGTTGACCAATGCATCAATGGCCACACCAGCCACTAGTGCGACACCGGGGAGCGGCCTGTGAACCACGACGTGTACAACGGCATCGCCGCTACGCAACTGCACGGAGTGGCCTGGCAGAAGAGCCGGCACAGCAACTCGCAGGGGTCCTGTGTGGAGTTCGCACTGCTGCCCGGCGGGGACGTCGCCGTGCGCAACTCCCGCTTCCCCGACGGCCCGGCGCTGGTCTACACACGCGCCGAGATCGAGGCGATGCTACTGGGCGTCAAGGACGGGGAGTTCGACCACCTGGTCGCCGGCTGACCGCCCCGCCCCGGCGGCCCGCCGCGCCCCACCCCGGCCGACCGCACCGCATGCGCGCACTGCACTGTCTGCGCGTACCGCACCGCATGCGCGCACTGCACTGCCTGCGCGTACCGCACCGCATGCGCGCCCCGCCCCACCCCGGCCGACCGCACCGTATCCGCGTACCGCACTGTCTGCGCGTACCGCACCGTATCCGCGCACCGCACTGTACGCGCGGCCCGCACCGCGTACGCGCCCCGCCGTGACGCGCGTAGAAACGCGGCGCGGCGAAGAGGCGCGGCGGATCACTCGGCCGGCGGGTCCGGCAGCCGGAACAGCGCCCAGACCACCTTGCCGTGCAGCGTGCCCGCCAGCGGGTACCAGCCCCAGCCGTCGCTGAAGGACTCGACGAGGAACAGTCCGCGGCCGGACTCCGCCGCGAAGTCCTCCGCCTCCCGGGCCACCGGGCTGTCGTGGCTCGGATCGCGCACCGCGCACACCAGCCGCTCGGTCCACCGCATCAGATGCAGCCGCACCTGCCCGTGCCCGTCCGCCTGCTGTGTGCCGCAGGGCGGCAGTGCGTGCCGCAGGGCGTTGGTGACGAGTTCGGATACCACCAGGCAGATGTCGTCGAACCGGTCGCCCGTGTGCCAGCCGTCGAGGGTGCGGCGGGTGAACCGGCGGGCCTCGCGCACCGCTTCGTAGCGGGGCGGCAGGGCACAGGAGGCGGCGCTGGAGACGTGGGCGGGGTCCAGCGGCGGAAGGCCCTGCCTCAACGGCTCGAGCATGGTCGATCCATTCGTCCCCATGCGAGGCACTCCCGGGAGTTCGCGGTCGTAGCGATGCGGCGCGGTGGTGCGGCACCATGGTTTCGGATGCGTAGGGCAGATGCAAGGGCAGATGCACGTGCACGTGACCGAAATGGACCTGCCCGTACCGCTTGTTGGTCAAATTTTCTGCCATCTTCACCTCTCATCCTGGGTGTCGCCTCCGCAACTCCTTGCCATTACCTGTGCGTTTTCTTGGTCAGGTCTCCGTTTCCGTAATCGGACGAGTACTGCTCGGAGTGTTTTAGTGGCAGACTTCGGCCTCTGAAGACGGTTGGGGAGGCTGGCGAACGTGAGCGCGGGAGAGCCCGGATCGGTGGTGCGGCGCATGCTGCTCGGATCACAACTCAGGCGACTGCGTGAGGCGCGGGGGATCACGCGGGAGGCGGCGGGGTACTCGATCCGCGCCTCGGAATCGAAGATCAGCCGCATGGAGCTGGGCCGGGTGAGCTTCAAGACACGCGATGTGGAAGACCTGTTGACGCTGTACGGCATCACCGACGAGCAGGAGCGCGCCTCCCTGCTGTCGCTGGCCAAGGAGGCCAACGTCGCGGGCTGGTGGCACAGTTACTCGGATGTGCTGCCCAGCTGGTTCCCCACCTACGTGGGCCTGGAGGGCGCGGCCTCCGTCATCCGCGTCTACGAGGTGCAGTTCGTGCACGGGCTGCTGCAGACGCCGGAGTACGCGCGCGCGGTGGTGCGCCGTGGGGCGCGCGGTGCGAGCGAGGAGGACGTCGAGCGCCGGGTGACGCTGCGCCTGGAGCGCCAGAAGTACCTGGTGGCCGAGAACGCGCCGCAGTTCCACATCGTCCTGGACGAGGCCGCGCTGCGCCGCCCCTACGGTGACCGCGAGGTGATGCGCGGCCAGCTCCAGCACCTGATCGACATGTCCGAGCGCCCCAACATCCGCCTCCAGGTGATGCCGTTCGGCTTCGGCGGCCACTCCGGCGAGTCCGGCGCCTTCACGCTGCTCAGCTTCCCCGAGTCGGACCTCTCCGACGTGGTCTACCTGGAGCAGCTCACCAGCGCGCTGTACCTGGACAAGCCCGAGGACGTCGCCCAGTACGAGAAGGCGATCGAGGAGCTGCAGCGGGACAGCCCCGGGCCGGACGAGAGCCGTGACGTGCTGCGCGGGCTGCTCCAGCTCTCCTGATGCCGAAAGGCAGCGCCAACTCCCTTTGCCCCTAAGTAGGATGACGCGCGGACATACCGTGAAGATGCACGGTCGCCGGCTCCGCCTGCCCCGGCAGCAAGGGATTGAGGGATCACATGTCGTCGTCGTACTTCACCGACCTGGCGCAGCAGTACATCGACGGTGAGTGGCGCTCCGGTTCCGGCTCCTGGGACATCATCGACTTCAACCCGTACGACGACGCCAAGCTCGCCTCGATCACGATAGCCACCACCGACGAGGTCGACGCCGCCTACCGGGCCGCCGAGCGCGCCCAGCGGGAGTGGGCGGCGACCAACCCGTACGCCCGCCGCGCGGTGTTCGAGAAGGCGCTGCGGATCGTGGAGGAGCGCGAGGGCGAGATAGCCGAGGCGATCATCGCCGAGCTGGGCGGCACCCGGACCAAGGCCGGCTTCGAACTGCACCTCGCCAAGGAGTTCCTGCGCGAGGCGGTCCACCTGGCGCTGCGCCCCGAGGGCCGCATCCTGCCCTCCCCGACGGAGGGCAAGGAGAACCGCGTCTACCGCGTCCCGGTCGGCGTCGTGGGCGTCATCAGCCCCTTCAACTTCCCCTTCCTGCTCTCCCTCAAGTCGGTCGCCCCCGCCCTCGCCCTCGGCAACGGCGTCGTCCTCAAGCCGCACCAGAACACCCCGGTCGTCGGCGGCACCCTGATCGCCAAGATCTTCGAGGACGCCGGTCTGCCCGGCGGTCTGCTCAACGTCGTCGTCACCGACATCGCGGAGATCGGCGACGCCTTCCTGGAGCACCCGGTGCCCAAGGTCATCTCCTTCACCGGCTCCGACGCGGTCGGCCGCCACGTCGCCACCGTCTGCGCCGCGCACTTCAAGCGCTCCGTCCTCGAACTGGGCGGCAACAGCGCCCTGGTGGTCCTCGACGACGCCGACCTCGACTACGCCGTCGACGCGGCCGTCTTCAGCCGCTACGTCCACCAGGGCCAGGTCTGCATGGCCGCCAACCGGGTCCTGGTCGACGCGTCGGTCGCCGAGGAGTTCACGGCGAAGTTCGTCGCCAAGGTGCAGACCCTCAAGGCCGGCGACCCGAGCGACCCCGAGACCGTCATCGGCCCGCTGATCAACTCCCGCCAGGCCGACACCGTCGCCGGCGTCGTGGAGCAGGCCCTCGCCCAGGGCGCGACGGCCCTGGTGCGCGGCGGGCGCACCGCCAACCTGGTCGAGCCGTCCGTGCTCACCGGCGTCCCCGCCGACTCGGCCCTGCTCCGCCAGGAGGTCTTCGGCCCGGTCGCCTTCGTCATCCCCTTCGACGGCGAGGAGGAGGCGGTACGCCTGGTCAACGACACCCCGTACGGCCTCAGCGGCGCCGTGCACACCGGCGACGTGGAGCGGGGCGTGGCGTTCGCCAAGCGGATCGACGCCGGAATGTTCCACGTGAACGACGGGACCGTGCACGACGAGCCGATCGTGCCGTTCGGCGGCGAGAAGCAGTCGGGCCTCGGCCGGCTCAACGGCGACACCATGCTGGACGCCTTCACCACCCACAAGTGGATCTCGGTGCAGCACGGCCGGAGCGGGTTCCCGTTCTGAGGACCGGAGCCCGGCCCGGCTCCGCGCCCGCCTAACCTGGACCCCATGTCAGTGATCCGTCTCCTCGTGCTGGGCGCGGTGCGCCAGCACGGGCGGGCCCACGGCTACCAGGTCCGCAACGACCTGGAGTACTGGGGCGCGCACGAGTGGTCCAACGCCAAGCCCGGCTCGATCTACCACGCCCTGAAGCAGATGGCGAAACAGGGACTGCTGCTCGCGCACGAGACGGCCCCGTCCACCGCGGGCGGCCCGCCGCGCACCGAGTACGAGATCACCGAAGAGGGCACGCGGGAGTACTTCTCCCTGCTGCGGCAGTCCCTCACCGCCTACGACCAGAAGCCGGACGTGCTCTCCGCCGGGCTGGGCCTCATGGTCGACCTGCGCCGCGAGGAGGTCCTGGAGCTGCTCCAGGAACGGCTGCGGGCCATCGGGGCGTGGCGCAAGGCCGTCACCGAGTACTACACGCCCGAGGAGGGCCCGCAGCAGCTCGGCCATATCGGCGAGATCATGAACATGTGGGTCGACTCCGCCGACACCGGCGCCCGCTGGACCCGCGGCCTCGTCGAGCGCATCCGCGGCGGCGCCTACACCTTCGCGGGCGAGGGCGAACCGTTCGTCGGCGTGCTGCGCGAGGGCGAGCCGAATCCGTACGGGACGGGTGAGCCGCATCCGGAGGACGCGCACTAATCAAGTTTGACGAGCCGGAGATCCCCGGGTACCTTCGTCCCTCAGTAGTCAAGCTTGACTAGCGAAGGGGTTCCATGGCCGACGCGGCGATCACGGTCGAAGGAGCACGCAAGAGGTACGGCACCACACCCGCGCTGGACGGCCTCGACCTGACCGTCGGGCGCGGCACGGTGCACGGGATGCTCGGCCCCAACGGCGCGGGCAAGACGACCCTGGTACGCGTCCTGGCCACCCTGCTGCGGCCCGACGCGGGCCGCGTCGAGGTCGCCGGGCACGACGTGGTCACCGAGGCGTACGCCGTCCGGCGGCGCATCGGCCTGCTCGGCCAGCACGCCGCCCTGGACGAGGAACTGAGCGGCCGGCAGAACCTGGAGCTGTTCGGCCACCTCCACCACCTGGGCGCCGGGCGGGCACGCGCGCGTGCCGGCGAACTGCTGGCCCGCTTCGGCCTCACCGGCACCGGACGCAAACCGGTCAGCGCCTACAGCGGCGGCATGCGCCGCCGGCTGGACCTGGCCGTCTCCCTGATCACCGACCCCCACGTGCTCTTCCTGGACGAGCCGACCACCGGCCTCGACCCCCGGGGCCGCGCCGAGGTGTGGGAGTCGGTCCGCTCCCTGGCCGACGGCGGTACGACGGTGCTGCTGACCACGCAGTACCTGGAGGAGGCCGACCAGCTCGCCGACCGTGTGTCGGTGGTGGACGCCGGCCGGGTGGTCGCCGACGGCACCCCCGACGAGCTGAAGGCGGCGACCGGCGGCGACCGCGTCGACGTCGTCCTGCGCGACGCCGGGCGGCTCACCGAGGCCGCCGCCCTCCTCCCGCTCACCGGCGTCAGCACCGACGCCGACCGCCGGCTGCTCAGCGCCCCGGTCACCGACCGGATGGCGGCGCTCACCGGCGTCGTACGGGCCCTGGAGGGCGCCGGCATCGAGGCGGAGGACGTGGCACTGCGCCGCCCCACGCTCGACGAGGTGTTCCTGCACCTGACGGAAACCACCGGGAAGACCGCCGAGAAGACCGCCGAGAAGACCACCGGGAAGACCGCCGAGGAGGCCGCGTGAGCACCCCCGGGACCTACGTCCTGACCGACTCCTGGACCATGACCCGCCGCGAGCTGGCCCACTGGGCCCGCCGGCCCGTGCCGGTCCTGGTCGGCCTGCTGTTCCCCGTCATGCTGCTGCTGATGTTCGGCTACCTGGTCGGCGGCGGCCGGGGCGTGACGGGCGACTACGTCGACTATCTGGTCCCCGGCATGCTCGCCCTCACCATGGCGTTCGGCCTGGAGGGCACGATGGTCGCCGTCACCCAGGACCTGAACAAGGGCGTCATCGACCGGTTCCGCGCGATGCCCATGGCCGACGGAGCCGTCCTGGTGGGCCGCGCGGTCGCCGACATGCTCCAGTCGGCGCTCGGCCTCGCCGTACTGATCGCCGTCGGGTACGGGCTCGGCTGGCGGGCCGACGGCACGCCCGGCGCCTTCCTGGGCGCCGTCGGTCTCCTTCTCCTGTTCCGGTTCGCGATGCTGTGGATCGGCATCCACCTCGCCCTGGTCGCCGGGAGGCCCGAGACGGTCTCGGCGGTGCAGATCCTGGTCTGGCCCGTCGGCTTCCTCTCCAACGCCTTCGCCACCCCCGACGCCATGCCCGGCTGGCTGGGCACCATCGTCCGGTACAACCCCATGTCGCACACCGCCACGGCCGTGCGCGACCTGTTCGGCGGCCCCGGCGGCGAACCCGGCCACGTCGCGGCGGCCGTGCTGTGGCCGCTCGCCCTGCTCGCGGTGTTCGTCCCGCTGGCGGTGCGCAGGTTCGGCAGGCTGAGTCACTGAACCCCGCACCGGGCTTGCACCTCACGCCACGTGAGGAGGCAGCGTGGCCGGTGTCGGAAGAAGGGAGCGGGAGTTGAGCTACTCCGTGGGACAGGTGGCCGGCTTCGCCGGAGTGACGGTGCGCACGCTGCACCACTACGACGACATCGGCCTGCTCGCGCCCAGCGAGCGCAGCCGCGCGGGGCACCGGCGCTACAGCGACGCCGACCTCGACCGGCTGCAGCGCATCCTGTTCTACCGGGAGCTCGGCTTCCCGCTCCACGAGGTCGCCGCCCTGCTCGACGACCCGGAAGCGGACCCGCGCGCACACCTGCGCCGGCAGCACGAACTGCTGACCGCCCGGATCGAGAAGCTGCGGAAGATGGCGGCGGCCGTGGAGCAGGCCATGGAGGCACGCAGGATGGGCATCAACCTCACCCCCGAGGAGCGGTTCGAGGTCTTCGGGGACAAGGACCCGGAACAGTACGCCGACGAGGCGGAGGCCCGCTGGGGCGGCACGGAGGCGTACGCCGAGTCGCAGCGCCGGGCCGCGCGCTACACCAAGGAGGACTGGCAGCGGCTGATGGCCGAGGCGACCGACTGGAGCGAGCGCTACGCCGCGCTCATGGCGGCCGGCGAGCCGCCGTCCGGCGAGGCCGCCATGGCCCTGGCGGAGGAGCACCGGCAGCACATCGGCACCTGGTACTACGACTGTCCCTACGAGATGCACCGCTGCCTCGCCGAGATGTACGTGGCGGACGAGCGCTTCAAGGCGTTCTACGATGCGATGCGCCCCGGCCTCGCCGAGCACCTCAAGGACGCGATCATGGCCAACGCGGACCGCCGCGCCGGGTGACCCCGGCGGCTCACAGCTCGGTCCGAGGGTGGCCACAGTGCATCCTGGCTCCACCGGTGGAACCTGGGGTGGGCACAAGGCGTTGATAGCTTTGTGCGGTCGTACCCGAACGCCTCACCGCCCTCATCCCTCAGGAGCCCGGAACCGTGACGACGCTTGCCCTCGGCCCGAGCTGGCTGGATCCGAACTACCTCCTCGACACGTTCGGCATCTGGGGCCTGCTCCTCATCGTCTTCGCCGAGTCGGGCCTGCTCATCGGGTTCTTCCTGCCGGGCGACTCGCTGCTGTTCACCGCGGGACTGCTGATCACCTCCAAGCAGCTCGACTTCCCGCTGTGGGGGGCGATCGCGCTGATCTGCGTCGCCGCGATCCTCGGCGACCAGGCCGGCTACATGTTCGGCAAGAAGGTCGGACCGTCCCTGTTCAAGCGCCCGGACTCCCGGCTGTTCAAGCAGGAGAACGTCACCAAGGCGCACGAGTTCTTCGAGAAGTACGGCCCCAAGTCCCTGGTCCTGGCCCGCTTCGTGCCCGTCGTGCGCACGTTCACGCCGATCATCGCCGGTGTCAGCGGCATGCGGTACCGCTCGTTCCTGATCTTCAACGTGATCGGCGGCGTCCTGTGGGGCGCGGGCGTGACCCTGCTGGGCTCCTGGCTGGGCGGCATCGACTTCGTCAAGGAGAACATCGAGGCGATCCTCATCCTGATCGTCCTGGTCTCCGTCGTCCCGATCGCGATCGAGTTCCTGCGCGCCCGCTCCAAGAACAAGAAGAACCCGCCGCAGGCCCCGCAGGCTCCCCAGACCCCGCAGCACCACCAGCCCTCGGTCATGGACGACGCCACCACCCAGCTCCGCCGCGTCCCCCCGGCCGACCAGCCCCCGCAGCAGCAGCAGTACTACGGAAACCCCAACCCCCACCCCAACCAGCAGCCGCAGCAGCCGCAGCAGCCGTACGCCCAGCCGCACGGGCAGCAGTACCCGCAGCAGCCGCACCCGCAGCAGCCCTACGCCCAGCAGTACCCGCAGCAGCAGTACCCGCAGGGCTACGGTCAGCAGCAGTACCCCCAGAACGAACAGAACCCGTACAACCAGGGGTACTGAACCGCCCGGGAGAAGAACGCGGGGCGCGCGCCTAGAAGCCGCGCGTCCGCTTCGCCGCCCTGCGCCCCGCCGCACTCGCGGCCCCCGGCACCTTCAGGAACAGCCGCGAGATCTCCGACCCCAGGTTCACCCCGATGGCGATCGCCATGGCGAGGGCGACCGCCTTCGACAAGGACACCAGTCCCCGGTCCACCTCGCTCTGCGCGATCGCCAGCAGCCCGAAGTACGTCGACGAACCCGGCAGCAGCGGCCCGATCGCCGCCGTCGTGTACGGCAGCGCCGACGCGAACCGGTACCGGGACATCAGCTGCCCGAACAGCCCCACGAGCCCGGCCGCCGCGGCCGTCGACGCCACCGGCGAGATCTCGCCCGCGTAGTGCATCGCCCCGTACACGCACCAGGCCACGCCCCCGTTGAGGGTCACCGCCAGCACGGTGGACCGTTCCTGCTGGAGCAGGATGGCGAACGCCAGCGACAGCACCATCGAGGCGATGATCTGCACCACCGGATCGTCACCGGTCCCCAGCGCCGCGTCCGGGTTCAGCTCGGCGCCCAGCTGGACCCCGAAGTACAGCACCACCAGCACCCCGGCGACGATGCTGACGAAGAAGTACAGCACCTCCAGGAGCCGTGCCGCCGCGGTGATGTAGAAGCCGGTCAGACCGTCCTGCACCCCTGCGACCAGCGCCCGTCCCGGCAGCAGCGCGAACAGGCCACCGGTGATGACCGCCGACGCCTTCACCTCCACATGGGTGAGGGTCAGCGCGATCCCGATCGCGGCCGGCGGCATCGCGGCCACCGCGAACTGGTAGAACTCCGGCAGCCCGCGCCCCGCGCAGAACCACGCCAGCCGGTCGCCGAGCATCGCGCCGAGCAGCGCCGCGACGAAGACGATCGCGTCACCGCCGACCAGCAGCGAGGCCGCCCCGGCCAGCAGCCCGCTCGCCGAGGTCAGCACCCAGGTCGGGTACGGGTGCCGGTTACGGCGCATCTCCGCCAGCCGCCGGTAGGCCTCCTCCAGGGAGATGTGCGTCTCGGGGTCGCTGAGGTCGTCCACCAGGTGGTAGACGGCCGCGAGCCGCGTGTAGTCGGTGCCCCGGCGGCGTACCGTCCGCGACGCCGTCACCGGGTCGTCCACCAGGGACGGCTGGTGGGAGATCGACAGCAGCGTGAAGGTGACGTTCGGCTCGCAGCGGTCCAGGCCGTAGGAGCGGCAGACCGCGAACATCGCGGCCTCCACGTCCTCGGCGCCCTCGCCGCCCGCCAGCAGCAGCTCGCCGATGCGCAGCGTCAGGTCGAGGACGCGCGGTACGGCCGGGCCGGTCTCGTCGTCGTGCCGCTGGGGCGCCTCCGGCGCGGGCCGCTCGGCCACCGGCATCCGCAGCATCGTGCGCATCCGGTCCTGCCAGGGCACGTCCTTGGCGAGGTTGACCGCCGGTATCCCGGCCGGCGGGGTGAAGGCACTCGCGCTGTACGACTCCGCCGGCACCGGCTGCGGCGCGTCCAGCCCCTCCGGGAGGGCGAACTCCGACGTCACCTCGGACTCGCCCGGGCCCGTCCGGGGCACCGCGAGCCCCTCGGGCACCGCGAACTCGGACGTCGTCGACGACTCGCCGTCGGACGGTGCCGCGACCCCACTGGGCGGCCGGAAGGCGCTCCTCGCCTCGTCCGACTGCGGCTTTCGGTCCTCCGCGTCCGTCACCTGTCCCAAGCTCCCTGCGACCACAACCTCCTGTAGCCCTCAGTATGCGCACCTAAACGCCAACGGGCCGCACGCGTCCGCGTACGGCCCGTTACGCATCTCACGCCCCGGAAGGCATCAGAGGCGGCTGCGGGGATCAGTGACCGCCCTGCTCCTTGAACCGCTTGTAGGAGCGCTCGATCTCCGCCTCGGCGTCGACGCGGCCCACCCAGTTGGCGCCCTCGACCGACTTGCCGGGCTCCAGGTCCTTGTAGACCTCGAAGAAGTGCTGGATCTCCAGGCGGTCGAACTCCGACACGTGGTGGATGTCGCGCAGGTGCTCCACGCGCGGGTCGGTCGACGGCACGCACAGCAGCTTGTCGTCGCCGCCGGCCTCGTCCGTCATCCGGAACATGCCGATCGCGCGGCAGGTGATGAGGCAGCCCGGGAAGGTCGGCTCGTCCAGGATGACCAGCGCGTCCAGCGGGTCGCCGTCCTCGCCGAGGGTGTTCTCGACGAAGCCGTAGTCGGTCGGGTAGGCGGTCGAGGTGAACAGGCGGCGGTCCAGGCGGATACGACCGGTCTCGTGGTCCACCTCGTACTTGTTCCGCGAACCCTTCGGGATCTCGATCGTGACGTCGAACTCCACCGGACGCTCCTCCATGATCAGCACACAGTTCTGGTGGTTAAGTGTCCCTCACGCAGGTGCGTGATCGCGAAAGGGGCTGGTGACCGTGGTGGAGCCGAGACCATGGCGGTCCGCCGGACCGCGTGTCGCGCGGGCCGTGGACGCCGTACGTCCGTATCTCGCACGCGCCGCGCGGGCCGCCGTACCGCGGATCGCGCGGCCGGCCCGGGCCGCGGCGGCCCGGATCACGGGACCGCGGACCTGGCGCTACACCGCTGGCGCCGCCACCGCGGGGCTGGCGCTGGCCGCCGGCGCGGTGACCGTCGCGGGCCCCTGGGACTCCACGGGCCAGCGTACGGCCGAGCGTGACCGGGCCGTCGCCCAGCGGCACACGGGTGGCGCAGATCACGGTGGCACCGCCGCCTCCGGACCGCCCCGGCCCGCCCCGAGCGCCGGCGCCGTCCTGGCCGGCCTCGACGGCGACAGCGCCGCCGGCACCGGACGGGCCGCCGGGGGCAGGGCCCTCGCGGACGTACTGGACCCGCTGCTGGAGGACTCCGCGCTCGGTGACGGCCAGGCCGCCTCGGTGGTCGACCTCGCCACCGGCAGGCGCCTGTACGGCACCGGCACCGGCGCCTCCCTCACCCCCGCCTCCACCACCAAGATCGCCACCGCGGTCGCCGCCCTCACCGCCCTCGGCCCCGACCACCGCCTCACCACCCGCACCGCCCTGGAGGCCGACACCGGCGAACTCGTCCTGGTCGGCGGCGGCGACCCCACCCTCACCGCCCGCGAGGACGCCGAGGGCCTCGCCAGCCTGCGCACCCTCGCCGTCAAGACGGCCGAAGCCCTCAAGAAGCGGGACGTGCGCGAGGTGACGCTGTCCTACGACACCACGCTCTACGCCGGTTCCGGGGCGCACCCGATAGGGGTCAACGACAACCTCGCCACCGTCACCGCCCTGATGGCCGACGAGGCCCGCACCGACGGCTCCACCAGCGGCCCCGCCCCGCGCGAGGCAGACCCGGCGGAAGCCGCCGCCCGCACCTTCGCGGACCTCCTGGCCGAGCACGGCATCCAGGCGTCGCCCCCCGGCCCCTCCAAGGCGACCGGCCGCGCCGCCACCCTCGCCGCCGTCTCCTCCCCGCCGGTGTCGGCCCTGGTCGAGCGGATGCTGACCAACAGCGACAACGACCTCGCCGAGGCCCTCGCCCGGCACACCGCCGTGGCGAGCGGCAAGAAGGCCGACTTCAGGGGCGCCGCCGCCGCGATCGCCGCCCGCCTGAAGCAGGCCGGGGTGTCCGTCGAGGGCGCCTCGTTCCACGACGGCAGCGGACTCGACCGCGCCGACCGGCTCACCGCCGGCCTGCTCACCGACCTGCTGACCGCCGCCGCCGACCCCGACCGCCCCGAGCTGCGCCCCGCCCTCACCGGGCTGCCCGTCGCCGGCTTCACCGGCACGCTCAGCAGCCGCTACACCGACGGCGCCGCCGGCCTCGTACGCGCCAAGACGGGCACGCTGACCGGCGTCAACACCCTGGCCGGCACCGTCGTCACCCAGGACGGCCGGGTGCTCGGTTTCGCCTTCCTGGCCTCCGGCACCACCGACGCCCAGGCCGCCCAGACCACCCTGGACCGCATGGCCACCGCCCTCGCGGACTGCGGCTGCCGCTGAGCGCGGGCGGACTCCCGTCTGCCGCGCACGGCCTGCCCCCGGCGGCGGGGCTCACGTACGGTTGACGCATGACGAGCATCGGTGGTGCTGCTTCTTCCGGGATGGTCGACTGGAACCTCGCGGTGGCGACCGCGACCCGCCTGGTGCGGCCGGGCCCAGAGGTGAGCCGCGACGAGGCCCGGGCCGTCGTCGCGGAACTCCGCCGGCACGCCAAGGCCTCCGAGGAACACGTCCGCGGGTTCACCCGCATGGTCTCCGAGGAGGACGCCGACACCCCCGTCCTCGTCGTCGACCGCCCCGGCTGGGTGCGGGCCAACGTCGCGGGCTTCCGGGAACTGCTCAAACCCCTGCTGGACAAGATGGAGGAGCGCCGCTCCACCTCGGCCGGCGGCGCGGTCCTCGGCGCCGTCGGCGGCAAGGTCACCGGCGTGGAACTGGGCATGCTGCTGTCGTTCCTGTCCTCCCGCGTCCTCGGCCAGTACGAGACCTTCGCCCCCGCCACCCGCGACCTGCCCGCCGGCAACGGCGGCGGGCGGCTGCTGCTCGTCGCCCCGAACATCGTCCACGTCGAGCGTGAACTCGACGTCGACCCGCACGACTTCCGGCTGTGGGTGGCCCTGCACGAGGAGACCCACCGCACCCAGTTCACGGCCGTGCCCTGGCTGCGGGACCACCTCCAGGGCGAGATCCAGTCCTTCCTCGGGGAGACCGACGTCGACCCCATGACCGTCCTCGAACGCGTGCGCGAGGCCGCCCAGACGCTGGCCGGCGGACGCCCCGAGGGCGAGGAGGACGACGGCGGCCGCTCGCTCGTCGAACTGGTGCAGACCCCGGCCCAGCGCGAGATCCTCGCCCGCCTCACCGCCGTGATGTCCCTGCTGGAGGGCCACGCCGACTACGTCATGGACGGCGTCGGACCCCAGGTCGTACCGACCGTCGGCGAGATCCGCGAGAAGTTCCAGCAGCGCCGCGCCAAGGGCGCCTCCCGCCTCGACCTGGCCCTGCGCAAACTGCTCGGCCTGGACGCCAAGCTGCGCCAGTACCGGGACGGCGAACGCTTCGTGCGGGCCGTCGTCGACGAGGTCGGCATGGACGGTTTCAACCGCGTGTGGACCTCGCCCAACACCCTCCCCACCAAGACGGAGATCGCCAAACCGGCGGACTGGATCGCACGGGTGCACCGCAAGACGGAGTCGTGAAACCGGGTCCGCGGAGTGAAACAGGGAGTGCGCGGCAGACCAACACCCCTATCAATCACCCGTCCGAGGGACCGTGAGGCCCTCGCAGGCGTGCGATGCTCGGGGAACGGCCCGTTTCTGTCACCATCTACACACTCTGCGTGACCGGCCTACGGGCTCCCCCCCAAAAAAACTTCATGAAGGGAACCGGACATGGGTCCCCATCCTGCGGTCGCGGCGATACGCCTGGCGGTCCGCCGCGTCCTCCACGACATCCTCACCGAACACCACAGCCGACACCCCGCCCACGCGTACTCCCCGGCACTGGAGCGCCCGGCACCGTCCCCGCTCGTGCTCGTCGCGTGCTCCGGCGGCGCCGACTCCATGGCGCTCGCCTCCGCCCTCGCCTTCGAGGCGCCCCGGCTCGGCATCCGCGCCGGCGGCGTCACCGTCGACCACGGCCTCCAGCCCGGCTCCGACCTGCGGGCCGAGGAGGTCGTCCTGCGGCTGCGCGCGCTCGGCCTCGACCCGGTGGAGTCCGCCGCGGTGACCGTCGGCCGCGACGGCGGCCCCGAGGCCGCGGCCCGTGACGCCCGCTACGACGCCCTGGACGCCGCCGCCGAGCGCCACGGCGCCGCCGCCGTCCTGCTCGGCCACACCCGCGACGACCAGGCCGAGACCGTCCTGCTGGGCCTCGCCCGCGGCTCCGGCATCCGCTCCCTGTCCGGCATGGCCGCGGTCTCGGGGGCCGGCGGCCGCTACCGGCGCCCGTTCCTCCAGCTCGACCGGCAGACCGCCCGCAAGGCCTGCATGGCCCAGTCCCTCCCGGTCTGGGACGACCCGCACAACACCGACCCCGCCTACACCCGCTCCCGGCTCCGCCACGAGGGCCTGCCCGCCCTGGAGAAGGCCCTCGGCAAGGGCGTCGTCGAGGCCCTGGCCCGCACCGCCCAGCTCTCCCGCGACGACGCCGACGCGCTCGACGGCTGGGCCCGGCAGGCCGAGGCCGGCGTCCGTGACGCCGCGGGCCTCCTGGAGTGCGGCAAGCTCTACGCCCTGCCGCCCGCCGTACGCCGCCGGATCCTGCGCCGGGCCGCCATCGAGGCGGGCGCCCCGGCCGGCTCGCTCTTCGCCCGCCACATCGAGGAAATCGACAAGCTGATCACCGGCTGGCGCGGCCAGGGAGCCATCAACCTGCCCGGCAAGGTCGTCGCCCGGCGCCAGGGTGGCAGACTGGTGATTCGGCAAGGCTGAGGCCGACCGCCCGGAGCAGCGACTCCGGCGGCCGGACCGGGCAGCCGGAGGCCGTAAGTGCGGGACGACCGAAAGTGATGCGGGTGGACGCGAACGACATGGGTGCCGACCTTCAGCGGGTACTCATCACCAAGGAAGAGATCGACGCGAAGCTGGCCGAGCTGGCGGCGAAGATCGACGCTGAGTACGCGGGCAAGGACCTGCTCATCGTCGGGGTCCTCAAGGGCGCGGTGATGGTCATGGCCGACCTCGCCCGGGCGCTGTCCACCCCGGTCACCATGGACTGGATGGCCGTGTCCTCCTACGGCGCGGGCACCCAGTCCTCCGGGGTCGTACGGATCCTCAAGGACCTCGACACCGACATCAAGGGCAAGCACGTCCTGATCGTCGAGGACATCATCGACTCCGGGCTGACCCTGTCCTGGCTGCTGTCCAACCTCGGCTCGCGCGAGCCCGCCTCCCTGAAGGTGTGCACGCTGCTGCGCAAGCCCGACGCCGCCAAGGTCGCCATCGACGTGGAGTGGGTCGGCTTCGACATCCCCAACGAGTTCGTCGTCGGCTACGGCCTCGACTACGCCGAGAAGTACCGGAACCTCCCGTTCGTCGGTACGCTCGCGCCCCACGTCTACGGCGGCTGACGGGCTCGCCCGGGGCGGCCGGGAACCCCGGCGGCCCCCGCGCCGTTGGAGCATGCAGACGGGGATGCCGGCTTCCCGTGCGGCTGCGGGCCGCCAAGCTGGGGTACCGTCAGAAGAACTGTCTTATCAAACTCACTATGGCAGGAGGGACGGGGCGGCACCGCTCCGTGTGGATGGACGTGAAGCGATACTTCCGTGGGCCGGTCATGTGGATCGTGCTGGCCGTCCTTGCCGTGGTCGTGTTGATGCAGGTCGTCGGCTCGTCCGGCGGCTACAAGACGGTGGACACAGGCCAGGTCGTCCAGGCGATCAACCAGAACAAGGTCGAATCGGCCAAACTCACCACCGGCGACGAGCAGACCATCAAGGTCCAGCTCAAGAACGGTGAGAAGATCGAGGGCAGCTCGAAGATCCAGGCGAGCTACATCGGCGATCAAGGCGTGGACATCGCCAACACGCTGCAGAACAAGTACCAGGACAAGCAGATCACCGACGGCTACACGGTCTCGCCGACCAAGCAGAACGCCTTCGTCGGGATCCTGCTCTCCCTGCTCCCCTTCGTCCTCATCGTGGTCGTCTTCCTGTTCCTGATGAACCAGATGCAGGGCGGCGGCTCCCGGGTGATGAACTTCGGGAAGTCGAAGGCCAAGCTCATCACCAAGGACACCCCCAAGACGACGTTCTCCGACGTCGCGGGGTCGGACGAGGCCGTCGAGGAACTCCACGAGATCAAGGAGTTCCTCCAGGAACCGGCGAAGTTCCAGGCCGTCGGCGCCAAGATCCCCAAGGGCGTCCTGCTCTACGGGCCTCCCGGCACCGGCAAGACCCTGCTCGCGCGGGCCGTCGCGGGCGAGGCGGGCGTCCCGTTCTACTCGATCTCCGGTTCCGACTTCGTCGAGATGTTCGTCGGCGTCGGTGCCTCCCGGGTCCGTGACCTCTTCGAACAGGCCAAGGCGAACGCCCCGGCGATCGTCTTCGTCGACGAGATCGACGCGGTCGGCCGCCACCGCGGCGCCGGCCTCGGCGGCGGTCACGACGAGCGCGAGCAGACCCTCAACCAGCTCCTCGTCGAGATGGACGGCTTCGACGTCAAGGGCGGCGTGATCCTCATCGCCGCGACGAACCGGCCCGACATCCTCGACCCGGCGCTGCTGCGTCCCGGCCGCTTCGACCGGCAGATCGCCGTCGACCGCCCGGACATGCAGGGCCGCCTGGAGATCCTCAAGGTCCACCAGAAGGGCAAGCCGGTCGCCCCGGACGTCGACCTCTCGGCCGTCGCCCGGCGCACCCCCGGCATGACCGGTGCCGATCTGGCCAACGTGCTGAACGAGGCCGCGCTCCTCACGGCCCGCAGCGACCAGAAGCTGATCGACAACCACATGCTGGACGAGGCGATCGACCGCGTGGTGGCGGGCCCGCAGAAGCGGACCCGGATCATGTCCGACAAGGAGAAGAAGATCACCGCGTACCACGAGGGCGGACACGCCCTGGTCGCGGCGGCCTCACCCAACTCCGACCCCGTCCACAAGATCACCATCCTGTCCCGGGGCCGCGCCCTGGGCTACACGATGGTCCTCCCGGACGAGGACAAGTACTCCACCACCCGCAACGAGATGCTCGACCAGCTCGCCTACATGCTGGGCGGCCGGGCGGCCGAGGAACTGGTCTTCCACGACCCGACCACCGGCGCGGCCAACGACATCGAGAAGGCCACCGGCCTGGCCCGGGCGATGGTCACCCAGTACGGCATGACCGAGCGCCTCGGTGCGATCAAGTTCGGTGGCGACAACACCGAGCCGTTCCTCGGGCGTGAGATGTCTCACCAGCGCGACTACTCGGAAGAGGTCGCCGCGCTGGTCGACGAAGAGGTCAAGAAGCTCATCGAGACCGCGCACAACGAGGCGTGGGAGATCCTCGTCGAGAACCGCGACGTCCTTGACAACCTGGTCCTGGCCCTCCTGGAGAAGGAGACCCTGGGCAAGGAGGAGATCGCCGAGATCTTCGCGCAGATCGTGAAGCGTCCGGCCAGGCCCGCCTGGACCGGCTCCTCGCGCCGTACGCCGTCCACCCGTCCGCCGGTGCTCTCCCCCAAGGAGCTGGCCCTGACGAACGGCGCCAACGGCTCCACGGCGGCGATCACCGCCAAGAGCACGACGGCCAAGAGCACGACGACGGAGCCGTCCCCGGCTCCGGAGCGCGCCCCGGAGGACCGCCCGGAGAGCTGACCGCTCGCCCAAGGCCCTCACCTGGCCCGGAATGACTGCCGCGCCCCCCAGGTTCTAGCCTGGGGGGCGCGGCAGTCCCATGTGCCGCCAAGCGGGACAGTGACAGGAACGAGGCACCACATGACCGACCCCGTGACGCTGGACGGCGAGGGTTTCATCGGCGAGTTCGACGAGAAGCGCGCCGAGAACGCCGTACGCGAACTGCTGATCGCGGTCGGCGAGGACCCGGACCGCGAGGGCCTGAGGGAGACGCCGGCGCGGGTGGCGCGGGCGTACAAGGAGATTTTCGCGGGGCTGTGGCAGCAGCCGGAGGACGTGCTGACGACGACGTTCGACCTCGGGCACGACGAGATGGTGCTCGTGAAGGACATCGAGGTCTACTCGACCTGTGAGCATCATCTGGTGCCGTTCCGGGGTGTCGCGCACGTCGGCTACATTCCGGCCACCACCGGCAAGATCACGGGCCTGTCCAAGCTCGCCCGGCTCGTCGACGTGTACGCCCGCCGCCCGCAGGTGCAGGAACGACTCACCACGCAGATCGCGGACTCGCTGATGGAGATACTGGAGCCGCGCGGGGTGATCGTCGTGGTGGAGTGCGAGCACATGTGCATGTCGATGCGCGGCATCCGCAAGCCCGGTGCGAAGACGCTGACGTCGGCGGTGCGCGGTCAGCTGCGGGACGCGGCGACGCGGGCCGAGGCGATGAGCCTGATCATGGCGCGCTGACGCCGCCGGAGGCTCACGCCGCCGAGGCCGCGCCCGGGTGGTCGTCGTCCTCGTCCTCCGGGAGTTTGCAGACGCGTTCCAGGAAGAGGGCCGCCGCTATCACGCCGACGGCGGCCAGGACGGCGAAGCCGGCGTAGACGGCCTGGTCGCGGCGGGCGGGGATGTCGAGCTGTTCCAGCAGGAAGACGCCGGTGCCGCCGTACATCCCGGCGACCAGGGCGGCGACCAGGGCGCTGGCCTGGCCGAAGACGACCGCGCGGGCCGCCATCAGGGGGTCGACGCCCTTGGCGCCGGGGACGCGCTCGCGCTGGGCCTTGAGGCGGGCGCGCAGCGAGAGGGCCGTGGCCAGCAGGACCGCGGCGATCAGGGCGAGCACGATCGGGGCGGCCAGGGGGACGCTGGGAAGTGTCCCGACCGAGTTCCACAGGCGGGCGCCCGCCCAGGAGAGGATTCCGGCCACGACGAAGACGCCGGCCAGCACCCTGATGCGCAGCTCTTTCACAGTGTCCCTTCGGTTCCCCGCGCGGGGGCGTCCGGTCGTCCTCGCACGTGTCGTCGTGCTGACCTTAACGACTACTCGGGCAGCCGGAGTTCCAGGTCGGCGCGGGGGGACACGCCCTCGCGCCCGACGGCGCCCAGGAGGTCGGCGACCGGGCCGCGGCCGGGGAGCGTGGCGTCGGGGTCCACGTCGTGCCAGGGGGCGAGGACGAAGGCGCGCTCGTGGGCGCGGGGGTGGGGCAGGGTGAGCTGCGGGTCGTCGGAGACGACGTCGGCGTAGGAGACGATGTCGACGTCCAGGGTGCGCGGGCCCCAGCGCTCCTCCCGGACGCGGTGGAAGGCCTCCTCGACGGCGTGCGCGCGCTCCAGGAGGGAGGTCGGGGGGAGGGTGGTCTTGAGGACCACGACCGCGTTGAAGTACGAGGGCTGGGTGCCGGGGTCGACGCCCCACGGCTCGGTCTCGTAGACGGGGGAGACGCCCTTGACGCGTACGCCGGGGGTGTCCTCCAGCGCGTCGATGGCGCCCTGGAGGGTCTCCAGCCGGTTGCCCAGGTTGGCGCCGAGGGCGATCACGGCGCGCTTGGGGTTGGAGAGCGTGGTGTCGGCGGCGTCGACCTGGTCGACGACCGCGGCGGGCACCGGCTGGACGGTCGGGTCGGTGGGGCCCTTGATGAAGGGGGCGCTCATACACGGCTCCGGGTGATGGTGACGGTCACGTCGTCGAACGGGACGGTGATCGGGGCGTCCGGCTTGTGGACGCAGACCTCGACCTCCTGGACCCCTTCGTGCTTGAGGCAGACCTGGGCGATCCGCTCGGCGAGCGTCTCGATGAGGTTGACCGGCTCGCCCCCGACGACGGCCACGACCTCCTCGGCCACGATGCCGTAGTGCACGGTCCTGGTCAGGTCGTCGTCGGCCGCGGCCGGCCGGGTGTCCAGGCCCAGCACGATGTCCACGAGGAAGGTCTGGCCCTCCTCGCGCTCCTTGGGGAAGACACCGTGGTGCCCGCGGGCCTTCAGGCCGCGCAGCGCGACACGATCCACGCGATCACTCCTGCAGTCGTCGGTCTCGGCCGGTCCCCCCGCCGGATGCGGACGGCACCCGGACCACACTCGAATCTACCCGCGAGCACTGACAGCGCCGGGCCGCGGGGGCGGCCGGCCGGGCGCGCGCCGGGAGGTTTCACCGTGTGTTCCCCCAGGCGGGGACGGTCGCTCACCGGCTGGTAGCCGTCCATACCCGCCGGTCGGTGATTCCAACCACTTTCCCGGCCCCGGTATTCAGGACGGTGTTTCCTCCTCGTCCTCCTCATCGGTCTCCGCGAGGACCGGTGAGCCGTGGTGGGACCAGATTTTCCAGCCGCCGGGGGTGCGGCGGAACACATTGGTGGCGACCACGAGCTGTCCGACCAGCGGTCCCAGTTCGGCGCCTTCCTCGGGGGCGGGGCCGCCGCTGAGGATGTTCTCCGTGCAGGTGACCACGGCGGTGTCGCCGGTGACGGAGACGTGGGTGTCGGTGAGGAAGAACTGGATGTAATCGGTGTTCGCCATGATCAGCGCGTACGACCTGAGGACCTCGCCGCGGCCGGTGAGGACCGGCCAGCCGGGGTGCACGCAGGAGACCACGCCGGTGTCCGCCGGGTCGTGGTAGGTCTCGTCGACGCCGAGGTCGGACGGGGCGAGCCAGAGGTCGCTCAGCTCGTCGAAGGCACCTTGTTCCAGTGCCTCGTAGAAGGCGGTGTTGGCCGCCTCGACCTGCTCCACATCGAGGTGCGGGGCGTTCACCTGGCTCCTTCCGGGTCGTGGTCGGCGGCTCGCTCGACGGCGCGGGCGACCCGTACGGCGTCGGCGGTGGCGCGCACCTCGTGCACCCGCACCGCCCAGGCGCCGGCCCGGGCCGCGAGCGCCGATACGGCGGCGGTGGCGGCGTCGCGCTCCCGCGCGGGCGGCACGGCGCCGTCGGGCCCGGCCAGCACCCGGCCGAGGAACCGCTTGCGGGAGGCGGCGACGAGGAGGGGGTGGCCGAGGCCGAGGAGGCGGTCGAGGCGGGCCAGCAGGACCAGGTCGTGCTCGGCGTCCTTGGAGAAGCCGAGGCCGGGGTCGACGATGACGCGGTCCGGGGCGATGCCGCCCTCCAGGACGGCCGTCACGCGCGCGTGCAGCTCGTCGGCGACCTCGGTGACGACGTCGTCGTAGGAGCCCCGTACGTTGCCGCCGCTCAGCAGGCCGCGCCAGTGCATCACCACGAAGGGGGCGCCGGCGTCGGCGACCACCGGGATCATCCGGTCGTCGGAGAGGCCGCCGCTGACGTCGTTGACCAGGGCGGCGCCGGCGGCCAGGGCCTGCTCGGCGACGGAGGCGCGCATGGTGTCGACGGAGATCGTGACGCCCTCGGAGGCCAGGCCGCGCACCACCGGCACGACCCGCCGCAGTTCCTCGGCCTCGTCGACCCGGGTGGCGCCGGGGCGGGTGGACTCGCCGCCGACGTCGATCAGGTCCGCGCCCTGGGCGACCAGGTCGAGGCCGTGCTTGATGGCGGCCGTGGTGTCGAACCAGCGGCCGCCGTCGGAGAAGGAATCGGGGGTCACGTTGACGACCCCCATGACCGCGCAGCGGTCCCATGCGGGGAGTCCCGCCACCTGGCGGGGGCCGGTCTGCTTGCTCATGTGTTCAGCGTAGGCCCAGGGGGTGGCGGCGTTCCGCCGCGGGCCGGGGGTGCGGGCCGGGCGCGGAATCGGGCCGGGGTGCCTTTCCGACCGGTTAATGGGAAGCGATCGACAATAAATGATCTTGATCAAATGGCGCCGGGTCCGCATCGCGTCCGGGCTTTGTTTCCTGATGTCCTGTGAACACTTCTGTGACAGCTGTCTTTTTACGGGGTCGAGGCGTCAGGAATCGCCTACGCGCGGTAAGTTTCTGGCCATGCCACGTGGACGTCACCGCCATTCCCCGCCCTTGCACAGGCTGCTTCCCCCGTCGGCGATCGCAGGCGTCTCCGTCGTCTGTGCCGTGGGCCCCTGGGTGTTCAGCGAAACACTGGTGCTGCGCGCGCTGGCCGGGGCCGCGGCGGTGACCGCCGTGCTCGGCGCGGTCGTGATGCGGCACTGGGACACCCAGGCGGGCCGGCGGGTGGCCGACCTCACGCGCGCGCGGGCGAGTGACGAGTGGCGTTTCGAGGAACGCGTGGCCGAACTCGAATCCGACCTGGAGGAGTCGCGCGAACTGCGCGGCAAGCTGGAACAGCGGCTGCGGGCCAAGCGCGCGGAACTGGCGGGGCTGCGCAATGAGCACGCCGCGCTGCTGCGCCGGTACGCCACGGCGGAGACCGAGCGCGCCAGCGCCCTGGAGGGCCGCCGGCGGCTGGAACTGGAGACGGTGTCCCCGACGCCCGCGCTGCCGGCGGCGCGTACGGAGCGTACGGAGCCGGAGGCTTCGGCGGTGACGGCGGTCCCCGGGGCGCCGGAGGCACCGGTGACCGAGGAGCGGACGGCGGCTCCCTCCGTCTTCTCGCCCGAGGGCTCACGGCTGTTCCTGCGGGCCAGTACGGCCCTGGCGCGGCTGGACGCCGGGGCGTCCGGGGCGGACGCGGACGTGTCCGCCGACGGTGAGGCCGACGGGGACGGTGGCATCGGGCCCGGCGCCGGCGGGAACGGCGGTGACGACGGGGACGGCGGCGGTGGCGGCGGCCGGGAGGCCGGGGCGGCGGGCGACGCGGCGGCCGAGCCGGGGCCGGGGCAGGCCGAGGACGCGGACGGCACGGCCGCGGGCGCCGAGGCGGCCGGCGGGCACGAGCGCGCCGCGGGTGCCGCCGCGCCGGACCAGCCCGCCCAGCCCACGCGGCGGGCCCTGGGCCACTTCACCGTGCCGACCGCGGTGGCCGTGGTCCCGGCCGCCTCGGCGCCCGCGCGGCGCCCGGTCGTCGAGGGCGGCTTCGACTTCTTCGGCAACAAGAAGCCGCAGCGGTCCGGGCCGGGGGAGGAGGGCGCCTCCGCCGGCGCCGTGGCCTCCGTGCAGAACGAGGACCTCGCCGACGTGGTGGGCCAGGAGGCCCTCGCCCTGCACAAGGCCGAGGCGGAGTCCGGGTTCAAGCGGGCGGGCGCGGAGTCCCGGGGCGTCGGCCAGGTCGTCGACCTGACGGCCCACGACGAGACCGAGCAGATCGACATGGAGGGGCTGCGGAGCGCGGTGTCCTGACGGGGCCGTGCTGGTTCCGCAGGTTCGGCCGTGTGCTCTGTTCCGGTCCCGCCACGCTCCCGCTCCGCCGGTCACCCCGTCGCCGCGTCACCCCGTCACCCCGTCGCCTCGGTCGGCGGAAATCAGTCCGGCCGCCCCTGTGTCATCCACCGGTCCGGCCCGGCGTCGCGCCGCCCCGTGCGGGAGCGTTCCGCCTGGGTGCGCAGCAGGTCCGCCGCCTCCTCGGCGTCGCGCTGCCGCGCCGTCACCGTCCTGCCGGCCCCCGTGTCCACCCGTACGTGCGCCAGCCGCAGCGCCCGCTGCCACGGCCCCTGGGTCAGCCGGACGCTCTGCACCTTGGCGTGCGGGACCAGGGCGAGGACGCGCCGCAGCAGTCCGTGCCGGGCGGCGAACACCTCGTCGGTGACGGCGAGCCCGTAGCCGCGCCACCACAGCGGCACCCGGCGCCCGGCGCGGCGCGGCGCGGGCGCCAGGGACGCGAGGGGCGGCACCGTCACCCCGGGCAGCACCCGCGCGACCACGGACTCGGCGATCTCGCGCGGGGCGACGGGCAGCAGGACGGAGTTCGAGGACCCGGCCACGTCGAGTTCCACCCGGACCCACCCCTGGCGCCGCCACAGCACCGGTTCCACTATCCGTACCGTCTGCACCCGCCCCGGCGGCACGGTCTCGTGGGTGCGGTCCAGGAGCCCGTGGTCGATGCGGAGCCCGTCCGGGGACTCGGCCAGCGTCCAGTCGTACTCCCCGACGAACCGCCCCACGCTGCTCGCGCCCGCCCAGCCCAGCAGCGGTACGGCGGTGGCCAGTACCGTCCACAGGCTGTGGGTGGCCGGCCACAGCAGCGCCGGTACGACCACGGCGGCCAGCAGCGTGCCCCAGGTCGCGCCGGTGAGCAGCAGGGAGACGGCGAGGACCCCGGGCGGCACGCGCAGCAGTTGCCGGGAGGGGGCCTCGCCGACCTCGGCGGCGGTCTCGGGGGCGAAACCGGCCGCCCGGGCGAGCAGTTCGGCGCGCAGTGCCCGGGCGTGAGCGGCGCCGAGGAAGGCGAGCTCGTCCTTCTTGTCGGTGCCGACGACGTCGAGTCTGAGTTTGGCCACGCCCGCGACCCGGGCCAGCAGCGGCTGGGTGACGTCGACGGCCTGGATGCGTTCGAGGCGGATGTGCGCGGTGCGCCGGAAGAGCAGCCCGGTGCGGATGCGCAGTTCCGTGCCGGTCACCGCGTAATGGGTGAACCACCAGGACAGGAAGCCGTAGAGGGCGGCGGCCGGGATGAGCACGGCGAGGCCGATGACGAGCGTGGTGGTGGTCAGCCGGGTCAGCTGGCGCTGGGCCTGGTCGGGGTCGTGCAGCGCCCAGCCGACCAGGACGGCGACCGGTGCCCAGGCGCGTCGCAGCGGGGTGACCGGGTGCAGCCGCCGCTCGACGACCGCCGCGGCCTCTTTCGTGTCGGGTATGCCCTGCTCGGTGCCGGTCACAGCCCCGCCGACCTGGCCTCGCCCAGCTCGGTGAGCCGGTCGCGCAGCCGTTCCGCCTCGGCCGGGTCCAGGCCGGGGATGGTGGCGTCGGTCGCGGCGGCGGCCGTGTGCAGCTGCACGCTGGCCAGCCCGAAGTACCGCTCGACCGGCCCCGAGGTCACCTCGACCAGCTGCATCCGCCCGTACGGCACGACCGTCTCCTTGCGCCACAGCACGCCGCGCGTGATCAGCAGGTCGTCGGCGCGCTCGGCGTACCGCCAGGAGCGCCAGTTGCGCTCCAGCATCACCCAGCCCCAGGGCAGCGGGGCCAGGGGGAGGAGGGCGAAGGCGGCCCAGGCGGGACCGGAGAACAGGCCTGGCAGCACTCCGGCGGCGACGGCCAGTAGCCCCAGCCACACCACCAGCAGCAGTCGTCGCATCCGCAGCAGACCCGGCGGCAGCCCGGTCCAGACGGGCTCGCCCCCGCTCGCCGTCGCCGTGCCGTGTGGGCTCCCCGTCTCCATGGGCCCAGCGTACGTAGGGGAGACTGGGTTCATGACTCCTACGACGGAGACCATGGTCGGCATCGGCGGCGCCGCGGAGAGCACCGACATGGTGCTGAACATCGGCCCGCAGCACCCGTCCACGCACGGGGTGCTGCGCCTCAAGCTCGTCCTGGACGGTGAGCGCGTCATCCGCGCGGAGCCGGTGATCGGCTATATGCACCGGGGCGCGGAGAAGCTGTTCGAGGCGCGTGACTACCGGCAGATCATCGTGCTCGCCAACCGCCACGACTGGCTGTCGGCGTTCTCCAACGAGCTGGGCGTGGTCCTCGCCGTGGAGCGGATGCTCGGCATGGAGGTGCCCGGGCGGGCGGTGTGGCTGCGCACGCTGCTCGCCGAGCTGAACCGGGTGCTGAACCACCTGATGTTCCTCGGCTCCTACCCGCTGGAACTGGGCGGCATCACGCCGGTGTTCTACGCGTTCCGGGAGCGCGAGGAGCTGCAGAACGTCATGGAGGAGGTCTCCGGCGGGCGCATGCACTACATGTTCAACCGCGTCGGCGGCCTCAAGGAGGACCTGCCGGCCGGCTGGGCGGCACGCGCGCGTGGCGCCGTGTCCGCGGTGCGCTCGCGCATGGACGTCTTCGACGACCTGGTGCTCGGCAACGAGATCTTCCGGGGGCGGACGCGCGGTGTGGGCGTGCTCTCGGCCGAGGCCGTGCACGCGTACGGCGTCAGCGGCCCGATCGCGCGCGCCAGTGGCGTCGACTTCGACCTGCGCCGCGACGAGCCCTACCTCGCCTACGGCGACCTCCAGGACACCCTGCGGGTCGTCACCCGCGCCGAGGGCGACTGCCTGGCCCGCTTCGAGTGCCTGCTGGAGCAGACGCACAACGCCCTCGACCTCGCCGACGCCTGCCTGGACCGGCTCGCCGAGCTGCCGCCCGGGCCGGTCAACCAGCGGCTCCCGAAGGTGCTGAAGGCGCCCGAGGGGCACACGTACGCGTGGACCGAGAATCCGCTCGGGATCAACGGCTACTACCTGGTGAGCAAGGGCGAGAAGACCCCGTACCGGCTGAAGCTGCGCTCGGCCTCGTACAACAACATCCAGGCGCTGACCGAGCTGCTGCCGGGGACGCTGGTCGCGGACATGGTGGCGATCCTGGGGTCACTGTTCTTCGTGGTCGGGGACATCGACAAATAGGTCGGGGATTCCGGCCGTCCGGAGCAGCCACTTGAAGTCGCCGAGGCCACCCGGCGCGGTCAGTTCGGCGGCCTCACCGGCGGCCGCGAGGGCGCGTACGTAGGCGGCGGGGTCGCTGGACGCCAGTGCGAGCGGGGGGCGTGCGCCGGAGAGGCCCAGGGCGTGCAGGGCAGCGCGCTGGGTCAGCAGGCGGACGCCGGGGAGCGCATGCGCTGTGCCGGGGGGTGTGCGTGCGGCACTGGGGGGTGTGCCTGCGGCACTGGGGGGTGTGCCTGCGGTGCCGGGGGGCGTGGGCGCCGTAGCGGAGGGTGTGCGTGCCTCGCTGGGGGACGTGTGCGCCGTACTGAGGGGTGGGCGTGCCGCGTCGGAGGGTGGGCGTGCCGCGTCGGAGGGTGGGCGTGCCGCGTCGGAGGGTGGGCGTGCTGCGTCGGAGGGTGCGCGTGTCGTGCCGGGGGGCGTGCAGGCCGCCTCGGGGGGTGTGCGGGCTGCTTCGGGGGGTGTGCGGGCTGCTTCGGTAGGTGAGCAGGCCGTCTCGGGGGGCGTGCACGCCGTGCTGGAGGGCGCGTATGTCGTGTCGGGGGGTGTGCAGGCCGTCTCGGGAGGCGTGCACGCCGCCGCGCACGCGTCGAGCGCCACATGGGCGGTGATGTCGCACGAGCCGTCCGGCACGGGACGCGTCTCCCGGCCGTCGCGGAACCCCGTCAGCGTCCCGAAGGGCGGGCGGGCGTCCGCGGTGTGCGCGTAGTCGACGGCCACGGCGAGCCCCCGGTCGAGCGCCGACACGGCGGACGCCCAGGCGGCGTCCCGGGGGAGTCCGATCTCGGCCCGCCGCCCCGGCTCCGGCGGCAGCGGCCACCAGCGCGCCAGCCACCCGGCGTCGGCCCCGCCGACCGGCTCCCCGAGCCGCTCGGCCCCGTCGCCCCGCACCAGGACCCGCCGCGCCACTCCCGCCGCGTCGGTCTCCGCGACCTCCACCGGTACGTTGTCCAGCCACTCGTTGGCGAACAGCAACCCCGTGATCCCGCGCGGCAGTTCGCTCCGCCACTCGATCCGGTGGTCCAGCCCCGGGGGACGGCCGCCCACCTCGACGGCACGAACCCGGACCCGGGCGGCCACGTCGGCGGGCAGCGCGGCGAGCACCCCGGCGGCGAGTTCGCCCCGCCCGGCCGCCATGTCCACGAAGTCCAGCGCCGCCGGCCGGCCCAGCGCCTCGTCGACCCGGCACAGCAACCGCGCCACGGCAGCGGCGAAGAGCGGCGACGCGTGCACGGACGTACGGAAGTGCCCGGCCGGTCCCTCGGGCCGGCGGTAGAAGCCCTCCGGCCCGTACAAGGCCTCCCGCGCGGCGTCCCGCCACCCCCGCCAGCCCTGCCGGCCCTGCCGCGCGCCCCCTGTCGCCCCTTCTGTCACCACCACAGGCTACGGACCGGAGCCGTGCGGGTGCGCACGGCCTCCACCTTGCGGAGTACACGCGCCCGCTTGGGATCGGCCCTCCGGTTGACCCCTGCACCTATCGGCCTTCCCTACGCTGGGTCACGTGCAGCGCATCTACGACTTCCTCCGCAGGCACCCGACCGGGGTCGACGCCTTCTGGGCCCTCGTCCTGCTCGCGCTCACCCTGCTGTCCGCGGTCGAGGGCCAGGTGAGCAGGGGAGTGGACGCCGCCGCGCTGATCGTCCCGTTCGCCGTGCTGCTGTGCCTGGTGGTGGCGCTGCGCCGGCGGATGCCGGAGAAGATGCTGCTGCTGGCCCTCGTGCTGGGCGCGGGACAACTGGTGCTGGACCTCGCCACGATGGCCGCCGACTTCGCCATGCTGGTGATCGTCTACACGGTGGCCGCCACCGGCGCCCGCTGGGCCTCCCGGCTGGCGCTGGCGGCCGGCCTGTGCGCGGCGCCCCTGGCCCAGTTGCGCTGGCCCAGCGAGTACACGGGGGTGTCGGGCAACGTCGCGCTGACGGTGTTCATGGCGGTGCCGTTCGCGCTCGCCTGGGTGCTCGGCGACTCCATCCGCACCCGCCGCGCGTACTTCGCGCAGCTGGAGGAGCGTGCCGCCCGGCTGGAGCGGGAGCGCGAGGCGCAGGCCAAGGTGGCGGTGGCCGCCGAGCGCGCCCGGATCGCCCGTGAACTGCACGACGTGGTCGCGCACAACGTCTCGGTGATGGTGGTGCAGGCCGACGGCGCCGCCTATGTCCTGGACGCCGCGCCCGACCAGGCCAAGAAGGCCCTGGAGACGATCTCCTCCACCGGCCGCCAGGCCCTCGCCGAGATGCGCCGCCTGCTCGGCGTGCTGCGCACCGGCGAGCACCAGGAGGCGGGGGAGTACGTCCCCCAGCCCGACGTCCAGCAGATCGAGGACCTGGTCGAACAGTGCCGCGGCTCCGGGCTGCCCGTCGACTTCGAGGTCGAGGGAACCCCGCGCCCGCTGCCCAGCGGCGTGGAGCTGACCGCGTACCGCATCGTGCAGGAGGCGCTCACCAACACCCGCAAGCACGGCGGCCCGAACGCCGGGGCGAGCGTGCGTCTGGTCTACTTCGACGACGGGCTCGGCCTGCTCGTCGAGGACGACGGCAAGGGCGCCCCGCACGAGATGTACGAGGAGGGCGGTCTCGACGGGCAGGGCCACGGCCTGATCGGCATGCGGGAACGGGTCGGCATGGTGGGCGGCACACTGGACGCGGGTCCGCGCCCCGGCGGAGGATTCCGCATCAGCGCCCTGCTGCCCCTCAAACCCGCCCACTGAGCCCGCTTGTCCGCCCGACTGATGCGTTCCCCGACCCGATCAAGGAAAGAGCCCCGATGACCATCCGCGTCATGCTCGTCGACGACCAGGCGCTGCTGCGCACCGGTTTCCGGATGGTGCTCGCCGCCCAGCCGGACATGGAGGTCGTGGCGGAGGCGGGCGACGGCGTCGAGGCCCTCCAGGTGCTGCGCGCCACCGCCGTGGACGTCGTCCTGATGGACGTCCGCATGCCCAAGCTGGACGGCGTGGAGGCGACCCGGCGCATCTGCGGGGAGCCCGGCGCCCCCAAGGTGCTGATCCTGACCACCTTCGACCTCGACGAGTACGCCTTCTCGGCGCTGAAGGCCGGCGCCTCCGGTTTCCTCCTCAAGGACGTGCCGCCCGCCGAACTCCTCGCCGCCATCCGCTCCGTGCACAGCGGCGACGCGGTGGTCGCCCCGTCGACCACCCGGCGCCTGCTGGACCGCTTCGCGCCGATGCTGCCCAGCGGCGTCCAGGAGCCGCCGCACGCGGGGCTCCAGCGGCTCACCGAACGCGAGCGCGAGGTGATGGTGCTGGTGGCCCAGGGCCTGTCCAACGGCGAGATCGCCGCCCGGCTCGTCCTGTCCGAGGCGACGGTGAAGACCCACGTCGGCCGCATCCTGACCAAGCTCGGCCTCAGGGACCGGGTGCAGGTGGTGGTCCTGGCCTACGAGACGGGGCTGGTGCGGGCCGGGGGACGGGGCTGAAGGCCCCGGGCAACCGGGCATGCCGCTGTGCGGCAACGGCCCGTCCGGTCCGGCTGAACGCTTCCTTCCGGGTCAGCGGAGTATCCCTTCCAGGAAGTCGCTGCCCAGCCGGGCCACCACCGTGACGTCCAGTTGGTAGTGGACGTACCGGCCGCGGCGGCGGGTGCCGATCAGGCCCGCCTTCTTCAGCACGCCCAGGTGCCGGGACACCTCGGGGGCCGTCATGCCGAGTGCCTGCGCCAGCTCGCCGGTCGTGTAGGAACTGCGGGCGAGATGGCGGCAGACGCGCATGCGGACCGGGTGGGACAGCGCCGTCATCCGCAGCGCGAGCTGCTCGACCGACGGTGGGGCGGCCGGTTCGGTGGCGGCGCCGACGGGGTAGTGCAGCACAGGCTGCCAGCCGTGCCGGTGCAGGACCATCAGGTGCGGTCGGCCCAGGCTGGTGGGGACCAGCAGCAGGCCGCCGTCCCCCGTCGCCGTACGACCGTCGCCCAGCTTGTCGACCGTGATCCGCGCGGCGTTCTCGTCCAGCGAGAGGGACGGGGACACGGCGGCCAGCGCCGCGGCCAGACCCTTGTGGCGCAGCAACTCGGTCTTGTGCCGGGCGTCGGCCGCGAGCTGGTGGCGCAGTCGTGACCAGGCGTCCGCGAAGAACGCTTCGTCGCAGTCCCGCGCGAACCGCCGCAGCCAGCCGCGGACGCCCGGCGGATCGGCCAGCAGCCGCTCAGTGAAACGCAGCTGCTGAGGCCCCCGCGCGGCGGCCAGGTTCAGCGCGCGCTCGCGTACGCCCGCGTCCGCGAGGGCGGAGGCGCCGTCCGTGCCGCACGGCAGCGCGCAGGTGAACTCCAGCGCCGCGTCCACGAACTGCTCGTCGGAGAGCTTGTCGAGCAGGTCCAGGTCGTCGGCGAGGGTGGTACCGGGCAGCGTGCCGGGGCCGGGACCGGGACCGGGACCGGGGCCGGGCACACCGGCGCACGGCAGGAACACGTCCGAGAAGGTCGTCCGCCACAGGAAGTCGGCCTCGCACATCCGGTCCGCCAGGGACGGGTCGAGCCGCGCGGTCACCGACGTCACCCAGCCCTGCAGGCCGGGGTGGTGCCCCGGTTCGGACAGCGCGTGCAGCGCCATGCCCAGCTCGGCCAGGGGCGAGGGCACGACGGCGATCCGCTCCGGCCGCAACCCCGCGATGTCGATGCGCACGCTCATGCCCCCATGGTGCACGTCGCCTCTGACAACGCCGTCGCCGATTGACCGTCCCCGTCAATCGGCACGACGACGGCGGCCGCGGCGGCGCAGTCTGGAACCACCGGGGCAGCCGCGGAGCCCGACCCTCATCCCTGTCCCCGAAGAGGCGACCGACATGAGCATCACGCAGCAGTACCTTCTCGACTCCTACCGCGCCCGGCAGCTCGGCGTGCCCGCGCCCCCGGCACCCGGCAGTCAGGACTGGCAGGTCGTGCGGGAGTGGCGCGACCACCGCCAGTTCCACGCCGTCATCGCCGGCCGTCCGGCACGGGGCCGGGCACGGAGGGCCCTGCACCGCTGGTGGGCACGGGCCCTCGGCCGACCCGCGCGCGCGGTCCGACCGCGGAGCGGCTCGCGGTCCGAGGCGAACGCCGCCATCGCCCGGTACGACCGCACGCCTGAGTGATCACCCGGCTCCGGTGTCCGCCCCGGCCAGCCGTCCCACGAAGCCGGTGACAGCCACCCGCACGTCCTCCGCCGACCACTCCAGCCCTTCGGCCCCCACGCTCACCTCGGTCATCGCGAGACCCGGCCCGGGGGAGTCCCAGGGGCGGGCGAAGAGGAGGACGCCTGTCTCCTCGCCCTGCCGCACCGCCGCCTCGGCGACGAGATCGGCGTCGTACGGCAGCCAGACCTGGAACTCATGGGTGTGCGGCACCTCGGGGTGGACCCGCGACCACGCCACGCCCGCCGCCGCGAACCCCTCCCGCAGCGCGTCGGCCACCACGCGCGCGTGCGCCACGAGATCCGGCAGCCGGGGCAGCTCCCGCTCCAGACCGGCCAGGGCCGACAGGGCGGTGGGGAACTGCTGGTAGACCATGCCGCCGTAACGGTGCCGCCAGGTGCGCGCCTCCTCCACCAGCGTCCGCGGACCCGCGAGGGCGGCGCCGCCGAAGCCGTCGAGCGACTTGTAGAACGACACGTAGACGCTGTCCGCGAGGCCCGCGATCTCGGCGAGCGGCCGGCCGAAGTGCGTGGCGCTCTCCCACAGCCGGGCCCCGTCGAAGTGGACCACGGCGTCCCGCTCCCGGGCGGCCCCCACCACCTCGGTCAGCTCCTCCCAGGTGGGCAGCACAAACCCGGCGTCGCGCAGCGGAAGCTCCAGCATCAGCGTCCCGAACGGCTCCTCGAAGTCACGTACCTCTTCGGCGGTGGGCTGCCGGGGCGCGCTCGTCAGCCGGACCGGGCGCAATCCGCTGACCTGGCTGAAGGCGTCCCCTTCGTGCACCTCGGGGTGGCTGAGCCCGTGCAGGGCGACGACCGGGCTGCCGGTGCGGCCCGCCCAGCAGCGCAGGGTGACCTGCTGGGCCATCGTGCCCGTCGGGAAGAACGCCGCCGCCTCCGTGCCGAGCAGCGTCGCGACCCGCTCCTCCAGGGCGGTGACGACGCCGTTGCCGTACTGGTCGGCCGGCTCGTCCAGGTCGTACAGCTCTCCGGCGCGGTCCAGCAGGGCCAGCCGTTCCCGGAGCGAGGCGAGGAAGCCGGGGCGCGCGAGCACCCGCCGCGCGCCCCGCTGAGCGGCCTGCCGCCGCTTGCGGAGCTGCGACTTCCGCTCCGCCTCCGTCAACCGCCCGCTCTCCTCGCCGTTCCGCCGCTCTGCGTCATCCGTCGTAGTCATGGGGCCGATCATGCAGGGTGCCGTCCGGCGGGCGACACGGGATGCCCGTCGTGGCCGATGCCCGCGGCGCGGCCGTGGCGGATGCCCGCGGCGAACGCCTGTGACGGCACCCGTTCGCTCCCCACAGCCTGTGGACGGACGGCCCCGCGGGGACCGATCGCGTTAACATGACGAGAAATCGTCCGGTACCCAGCGCGGACTGGAACGGGAAGGCCACCGTCGCGTGAAAACAACCCCACAGCCCGATCCCAGGGACCGCCCCGCGCGGCTCACCGTCGGCGTCGTCGGCGCCGGCCGGGTGGGTCCCGCGCTTGCCGCGTCCCTCCAGCTCGCCGGGCACCGCCCGGTCGCCGCCTCGGGCGTCTCCGACGCCTCCCGGCGACGCGCCGAGGCCCTCCTGCCCGGCGTACCGCTGGTGGAGCCCGCCGAGGTCCTCCAACGCGCCGAGCTGGTCCTCCTCACCGTCCCCGACGACGCCCTGCCCGCCCTGGTGTCCGGCCTCGCCGGGACCGGCGCGATCCGCCCGGGCCAGCTGCTCGTCCACACCTCCGGGCGGTTCGGCACCCGCGTCCTCGACCCCGCCCTGCGGGCCGGCGCCCTGCCGCTCGCCCTGCACCCGGCGATGACCTTCACCGGCACCCCCGTCGACGTACAGCGGCTGGCCGGCTGCTCCTTCGGCGTCACCGCGCCCGAGGAACTGCGGCTGGCCGCCGAGGCGCTGGTCATCGAGATGGGCGGCGAGCCGGAGTGGATCGACGAGGAGAAGCGCCCGCTGTACCACGCGGCCCTCGCCCTCGGCGCCAACCACCTGGTCACCCTGGTCGCCCAGTCCCTGGAGCTGCTGCGCACCGCCGGCGTCGGCGCCCCCGACCGGATGCTCGGCCCGCTGCTCGGCGCGGCCCTGGACAACGCCCTGCGCTCCGGTGACGCGGCCCTGACCGGTCCCGTCGCGCGCGGGGACGCCGGCACGGTCGCCGCGCACATCGAGGAACTGCGCGCGCACGCCCCGGGCACCGTCGCCGGCTACCTGGCCATGGCCCGCGCCACCGCCGACCGGGCCCTCGCCCACGGCCTGCTGGAGCCACGCCTCGCCGAGGATCTGCTGGGGGTGCTTGCGGGAGGGGCTCGGGGGGCTGAGGGGGCTGGAGGGACTGCGGTCACTGACGGGCCTGGGGGGACGGACGGGACCAGGGGGACGGACGGGACCGGGGAGATCGACGGGACCGATGGGACCAAGGGGACCGGGGGAACGCGGGGAACCGATGGCGCCGAAGCACCTGCCGAGCCCGACGGCCCCGCCAGCCCCGTAGACCCCGTAAATCCCGAAGACCCCGAAGACCCCGAAAGCCCCACCGGCCCCACCGGCCCCGAAGGAACCCCCCGATGACCGCCGCCCCCACCCCCGCCCCCACCCCCGCACCCACCCCGACCCCCGCCCTCCTGAGCACCGCCACCGCACTGCACGAGCGTGAGCGCGCCGGACGCCGTGGCCGCCGCGCCGTAGTGATGACCATGGGCGCCCTGCACGAGGGCCACGCCACCCTGATCCGCACCGCCCGCCGGATCGCGGGCCCGGACGGCGAGGTGGTCGTCACCGTCTTCGTCAACCCGCTCCAGTTCGGCGCCGGCGAGGACCTCGACCGCTACCCGCGCACCCTGGACGCCGACCTCGCCCTCGCCGGACGGGCCGGCGCCGACGCCGTCTTCGCCCCGTCCGTCGACGAGGTCTACCCCGGCGGCGAACCCCAGGTCCGCGTCTCGGCCGGCCCCATGGGCGAACGCCTGGAGGGCGCCTCCCGCCCCGGCCACTTCGACGGTGTGCTCACGGTCGTCGCCAAGCTCCTCCACCTCACCCGCCCCGACGTGGCGCTCTACGGCCAGAAGGACGCCCAGCAGCTCGCGCTGATCCGCCGGATGGTCCGGGACCTGAACTTCGGCATCGAGGTCGTCGCCGTCCCCACCGCCCGCGAGGAGGACGGCCTCGCCCTCTCCAGCCGCAACCGCTACCTCTCCCCGGCGGAACGCCGTACCGCCCTCGCCCTCTCCCAGGCCCTGTTCGCCGGCCGCGACCGGCACGCCGCCCAGGAGGCGCTGCGCGCCCGGGCCCGCGAAGTGCCCGCCACGCACGCGCGTGCCGAGGCGCTCGGCAAGCTCGGCGAGTCCCGCGCGGCGGCCGACGCGCACGCCGTCGCCCAGGCGGCCCCGGACGGCCAGGGCGGCCCGGCGGCCGTCCGCGCCGCGGCCCGCCTGGTCCTGGACGACGCCGCCCGCGCCACCCCGCCCCTGCTCCTGGACTACCTGGCCCTGGTGGACCCCTCCGACTTCACCGAGATCGACGAGGACTTCACCGGCGAGGCGGTCCTCGCCGTAGCCGCCCGCGTCGGCACCACCCGCCTGATCGACAACATCCCCCTCACCTTTGGAACCCCCGGAACCCCCGGAACCCCCGGAACCCCCGGAACTGCCGGAACCCCCGAAACCTCCGGAGCCACCACATGACCGGCACAGGCACAGGCACAGCCACAGCTACAGCCACAAGCCCAGGCACAGCCACAAGCCCAGCCACAGCCACAGGCATACGACTGCACGCCCCCGCCCCCGGCTGGGCCATCACCGCCGACGTGGTCGTCGTCGGCTCCGGCGTCGCCGGCCTCACCGCCGCCCTGCGCTGCGAGGCCGCCGGACTGCGCACCGTCGTCGTCACCAAGGCCCGCCTGGATGCCGGCTCCACCCGCTGGGCCCAGGGCGGCATCGCCGCGGCCCTCGGCGAGGGCGACACCCCCGAGCAGCACCTGGACGACACCCTGGTCGCGGGCGTCGGCCTGTGCGACGAGGAGGCGGTCCGCACCCTGGTCACCGAGGGCCCCGACGCCGTACACCGCCTCATCGCCACCGGCGCGCACTTCGACGAGTCGGCCGACGGCGCCCTCCAGCTGACCCGCGAGGGCGGCCACCACCGCCGCCGCATAGCCCACGCGGGCGGCGACGCGACGGGCGCGGAGATCTCCCGGGCCCTGGTCGAGGCCGTACGCGCCCGCGCCGTCCGCACCATCGAGAACGCCCTGGTCCTCGATCTCCTCACGGACCCCGAAGGCCACACGGCTGGCGTCACCCTGCACGTCATGGGCGAGGGCCGGCACGACGGCGTCGGTGCCGTCCACGCCCCCGCCGTCGTCCTCGCCACCGGCGGCATGGGCCAGGTCTTCTCGGCGACGACCAACCCCTCCGTCTCCACCGGCGACGGCGTCGCGCTCGCCCTGCGCGCGGGCGCCGAGGTGAGCGACCTGGAATTCGTCCAGTTCCACCCGACCGTCCTGTTCCTCGGCCGGGACGCGGAGGGCCAGCAGCCCCTGGTCTCGGAGGCGGTACGCGGCGAGGGCGCCCACCTGGTCGACGCGGCCGGCACCCGCTTCATGCTCGGGCAGCACGAACTGGCCGAACTGGCCCCCCGGGACATCGTCGCCAAGGCGATCACGCGCCGCATGCTCGAACAGGACGCCGAGCACATGTACCTGGACGCCCGCCACTTCGGCCCGGCCATGTGGGAGACCCGCTTCCCCACCATCCTCGCCGCCTGCCGCGCCCACGGCATCGACCCGGTCACCGAGCCCATCCCCGTCGCCCCGGCCGCCCACTACGCCTCCGGCGGCGTCCGCACCGACGCCTCGGGCCGCACCACCGTGCCCGGCCTCTACGCGTGCGGCGAGGTCGCCTGCACCGGCGTGCACGGCGCGAACCGCCTGGCCTCCAACAGCCTCCTCGAAGGCCTGGTCTACGCCGAACGCATCGCCGCCGACATCACGGCCACCCCCCGCCCCGCCCGCACCCCCGCCCCCGCCCCGTACGCACACCCCGAACGCCCCGCGCACCCCCTCCTCCCCCCGGAGGCCCGCTTCACCCTCCAGCGGATCATGACCGAGGGCGCCGGCGTACTGCGCTCCGCCGAGTCCCTCACCCGGGCGGCCGACCGCCTCCAGCGCCTCCACGACGAGGCCTGCGCGGCCCTCCACGAGCACGGCAAGACCGCCGAGCCCGGCGTGGACACCTGGGAGACCACCAACCTCCTGTACGTCGCCCGCGCGCTCCTCGCCGCGGCCGTCCTGCGCGAGGAGACCCGGGGCTGCCACTGGCGCGAGGACCACCCCGACCGCGACGACACGGCATGGCGCCGGCACATCGTCGTACGGCTGAACCCGGACGGTGCCCTCGCCGTGCACACCACACAGGCCGCAGACTTTCCCCCGACCGGACAGCCGGCGCGGACCGCCCAAGATCCCTCAGGAGCAGTGACGACGTGAGCACCCACGACCTCCCCCTCGCCCCCGACGGAGGCTGCGGCGACGGCTGCGCCTGCGGAGCCGGGTACGCCGGCGAGGACGACTACCTGGAGTGCGGCCTCGACCCCGCGCTCGCCCAGCTCCTGACCGAAGCCGGCCTCGACCCCGTCGAGATCGAGGACATCGCGAACGTCGCCGTCCAGGAGGACCTGGCGAACGGCGTCGACGTGACGACGGTCGCCACGATCCCCGAGGACGCGGTGGCCACCGCCGACTTCACCGCCCGCGAGGCGGGCGTCGTGGCCGGCCTCAGGGTCGCCGAGGCGGTCCTGTCGGTCGTCTGCACGGACGAGTTCGAGGTGGAACGCCACGTGGACGACGGCGACCGCGTCGAACCCGGCCAGACCCTCCTCTCGGTCACCTCCCGCACCCGCGACCTGCTCACCGCCGAACGCAGCGCGCTGAACATCCTGTGCCGCCTCTCCGGCATCGCGACGGCCACGCGCGCGTGGGCGGACGCCCTGGACGGTACGAAGACGAAGGTCCGCGACACCCGCAAGACCACCCCCGGCCTGCGCAGCCTGGAGAAGTACGCGGTCCGCCGCGGCGGCGGCGTCAACCACCGCATGTCCCTCTCGGACGCGGCCCTGGTCAAGGACAACCACGTGGTGGCCGCGGGCGGCGTCGCCGAGGCCTTCCAGGCCGTCCGCGACCGCTTCCCCGACGTCCCCATCGAGGTCGAGGTCGACACCCTCCACCAGCTCCGCGAGGTCCTGGACGCCGGCGCCGACCTGATCCTCCTCGACAACTTCACCCCCGGCGAATGCGAGGAGGCCGTCGCCCTGGTCGACGGCCGCGCCGCCCTCGAAGCCTCGGGCCGCCTCACCCTGGACAACGCCAAGACCTACGCCGCGACCGGCGTCGACTACCTGGCCGTAGGAGCCCTCACCCACTCCTCGCCCATCCTGGACATCGGCCTCGACCTGCGCCCGGCGGAGTAGACGAACCATGCTGCTGACCATCGACGTGGGCAACACCCACACCGTCCTCGGCCTCTTCGACGGCGACGAGATCGTCGAACACTGGCGCATCTCCACCGACGCCCGCCGCACCGCCGACGAACTGGCGGTCCTCCTCCAGGGCCTCATGGGCATGCACCCGCTGCTCGGCGACGAACTGGGCGACGGCATCGACGGCATCGCCATCTGCGCGACCGTCCCCTCCGTCCTCCACGAACTCCGCGAGGTGACCCGCCGCTACTACGGCGACGTTCCGGCCGTCCTCGTCGAACCGGGCGTCAAGACCGGCGTCCCGATCCTCACCGACAACCCCAAGGAAGTCGGCGCCGACCGCATCATCAACGCGGTCGCCGCCGTCGACCTCTACGGCGGCCCGGCCGTCGTCGTCGACTTCGGCACGGCGACGACGTTCGACGCGGTGTCCGCCCGCGGCGAGTACGTCGGCGGGGTCATCGCCCCCGGCATCGAGATCTCCGTCGACGCCCTGGGCGTCAAGGGCGCCCAGCTCCGCAAGATCGAGGTGGCCCGCCCCCGCAGCGTCATCGGCAAGAACACGGTCGAGGCCATGCAGGCGGGCATCGTGTACGGCTTCGCCGGCCAGGTCGACGGCGTCGTCGGCCGCATGGCCCGCGAACTCGCCGACGACCCGGACGACGTCACGGTCATCGCGACGGGCGGACTCGCGCCGATGGTCCTGGGCGAGTCCTCGGTCATCGACGAACACGAACCGTGGCTGACCCTGATCGGCCTGCGCCTGGTCTACGAACGCAACGTGTCCCGCCTCTGACCGCAGAGACGCGCTCGCATCCACTGCGCGGCGTGGTGACCGACGCGGGTGCGGGAGGCGCGGCCCGGCACGACTGCCCGCGGCGACGCGGCACGCCGTACCGCGCCCGAACCGGCACCCGCGTACGGCGGCGACGCGGGTACGCCGTACCGCGCCCGAACCCGCACCCGCGTACGGCGGCGACGCGGGTACGCCGTACCGCGCCCGAACCCGCACCCGCGTACGGCGGGAAGGGGACGGGGTGGGGGGTGTCCGCCCGCAGCGGTTGGCGCGTCAACACGCTTCACCCCCGTAGGAGACCGATTCCGCGCCGTTCCGAGGACGGACACCCCCCACCCCGGCCCCGACCCACCCGCACACGACTGGGCGCTACACGCACCCCCACCGAACCCGCACAGGCGCCGCAGGCGCACCGTCCCACCCACCCGAGTGGGACCGATACGCCACACCCACCACCCTCTGCCGAGTTTGTCTGATTAGCGCGTATCGTCGCCGCATGCCCACGCCCTACGGATCCCGCGGCGGCCTGGCGTTCGGTGTGGAGGAGCTGCGTGTGCTCCGCCGCGCCCTCGCCCTCGCCCTCAGCCCCAGCCCCGTCTCGACCGAGGACGTCCAGGACTGCCTCCGACTGGCCGAGTCGCTCGACGAGGCGACGCGGGAGAGCGCCCGGCTCCGTGCCTTCCTCCTGGCCGACCTCGCCCGGTACCGCGCCGCCCTCCCCGGTACCGCCGCCGGCTACCTCGCGCTCCTGGACGAGGCGCTGAGCGCCGGCCACCGCCCGGCCCGGGACGACCTCACCGCGCTCGGAGCCCTCCGCGGCAACCCCACCGCCGCCGCCCTCCTCAGGCGCTGCCAGGCCCTCACCCCCACGGTCCCCGCCGCCCGTACCCGCCTCCTCGCCCTCCCCGGCGGCGGCCCCGCCGCCCGCCCCGACCGCGAACCCGACCAGGACCGGGACCGGAAGCCCGGCACCCCCCGCCCCCAGCCCGGCCCGCCCCCGGCCACCCCCAAGCGCCCCGTCCCCACCCCGGGCGAGGTCTTCCCCCGCCGCAAGCCGGCCCCGCCCCCCGGCGCGGGCGCCCCGGGGCAGCACCTCGCGGCAGGCTGACCCGGCCCGGTGGCTACCCTGGGGTCATGGACTACGTCTCCGCGCTCCTGCCCCCGGTCGTCATGGCCGTGCTCTTCATCGCCGTGATCAGGGTGATCGTGAAGACCCAGGGCGGCGCCAACAAGGCCAAGGAGGACGCGGCCGTCGACGCCGCCATCGCGCAGGCGGAGGGTGCCCGCCGGACCGAGGCCTGAGTCGGCCCTTCTCGTCCCATTTGCCGGTGAACCGCACGTCCAGCACGCCCCGGGCGGAATCTCCCACTAGTGTGCTGAACGTGCCTCGCCCATTGGGAGAACTCGAAGACGCGGTCATGACCCGGGTGTGGAAGTGGAACCGCCCGGTGACCGTACGAGAAGTCCTGGAAGATCTCCAGCAGGAACGGTCGATCGCCTACACCACGGTGATGACCGTTCTGGACAATCTCCATCAGAAGGGCTGGGTCCGCCGCGAGGCCGAAGGCCGGGCCTATCGATATGAGGCGGTCTCCACCCGCGCCGCCTACGCCGCCGCCCTGATGAACGACGCGTGGTCCCAGAGCGACAACCCGGCCGCCGCCCTCATCGCCTTCTTCGGCATGATGAGCGAGGAACAGCGGCAGGCCCTGCGGGACGCCATCCGCATCGTCCAGGGCCCCGAAACACCCGAGCCCCAGAACCTCCCGCAGAACCCTCCCCGGAACCTCCCGCGGAACCCTCCCCAGAACCCCGGCTCCGCACCCGGACCCGATGAGCGATAACGTCCGCTCATGTCAGCAGTGAGCCCCGAAGTCACCGCAAAAGCCATCACCGTACGCCGGGCCCGCACCAGCGATGTCCCCTCCGTCCGCCGGCTCCTCGACGCCTACGTACGCGGCCGCATCCTGCTCGACAAAGCGACGGTGACGCTTTACGAGGACATCCAGGAGTTCTGGGTCGCGGAGCGGGACGACAACGCCGAGGTGGTCGGCTGCGGAGCCCTGCACGTGATGTGGGAAGACCTCGCGGAAGTACGGACTCTCGCGGTGAAGCCCGGCCTGAAGGGCGCGGGCGTCGGTCATCAGTTGCTGGAGAAGTTGCTGGAGACCGCGCGCTGGCTCGGCGTTCGCCGGGTTTTCTGTCTGACCTTCGAAGTCGACTTCTTCGGCAAGCACGGCTTCGTGGAGATCGGCGAGACGCCGGTCGACACCGATGTCTATGCGGAGCTGCTCCGTTCCTATGACGAGGGCGTCGCGGAGTTCCTGGGCCTCGAACGAGTGAAACCGAACACCTTGGGCAACAGCCGGATGCTTCTGCATCTGTGATCGCCACCGCCGGGTCTCCCGCATCTCCCGGTTCTGCCGCACGTGATCCGCACACATCCGCCAGGTTTATTCCCCCTAGGCGGCCCCTCGCGGGTGCCCTTTGTCCGAAACGCACATGTTCCGGCCCCGATGTGGGGTCGCTGCTCTCCGCCGGGGGTTTGTGTTTTTCCGGCAAAAGCGGTTTGCTTTCCGACGTACTGCAGTACTGCATATAACAAGGGGCGGCGATACGGCGGACCCCGGCGGACCCCACCCCTCAAGTTATCGATGAAAGGAAATCCGGTGGCACAGAAGGTTCAGGTCCTTCTTGTCGATGACCTCGACGGCGGCGAGGCTGACGAGACCGTGACGTTCGCGCTGGACGGCAAGACGTACGAGATCGATCTCACCACTGCCAATGCGGACAAGCTCCGTGACCTTCTCGACCCTTACGTGAAGGGCGGCCGGCGCACCGGAGGCCGTGCTTCCGGTGGACGTGGCAAGACCCGCGCCGCTTCCGGCGGCAGCCAGGACACCGCGGCGATCCGCGCCTGGGCGAAGGAGAACGGTTACGAGGTCAACGACCGCGGCCGCGTTCCGGCGACCATTCGCGAGGCCTACGAGAAGGCCAACGGCTGATCACGGGTTCCGCCGCCCGGATCACCGTCGGACACCCGGCGACGGAATCGGCGGCGCGCTCACCGGCGTCCCTGCGAGCGCGGCGGGCCCGCGCCCCGCAGCCGGACGCGGTGGCAGTGCGTGGCCACCGTGTCGACCAGCCGTACCAGATCGGGTGCGCGACCGGGGGCGCCCCCAACGCCCCCAAGAGCCCCGACAGCCGACAGCGTCGGCAACGAGGCTTCGACCTCACTCCCCGGCACGGGGGGCCGCAACCACACAGCGGCCCCCTGCCAACCGCCACCGGGCACCACGTCTCCCGCGATCCGGCCCGCCCGGCAGGACACCGTGCCGTCCGCCCGGCAGGACACCGTGCCGTCCGCCCGGCAGGGCACCGCCTCCGCCACCAGCCCCGCCGCCCCGCACGGCACCGGCGCCTCCACGAAGCCGTCCGCCCCGCTCGCCGACAGGTCCAGCGGCAGCGACCCCCACTCCAGCCACCGCAGCAGCCCCGGCAGTTCCTCCGCGCTGCCCGCGGCCACCAGCAGCAGCATCCGGTCGCCCCGCAGCGCCACCGGAGCGTGCGCGCCGAGCCGCCCCAGGGACGCGAGCCCGGCCTCGGCCGGAACGTCCAGGACGTCGAAGCGGACGCCGGTGCGCAGCCGTACCGGAATCCCCGGCGCCGTCTCCCAGCCCAGTTCGCACTCGTACCACCGCCGCACCCGCTCCCACGGCACGGCAGAAACATCCGGGTACGCGCAAGCGCCCGGAGGGACCGCGGGTGTGACACCGACCATGCCAGGAGCAACCGCGCCGAGAGCGGCGAGTTACGGTGGGTGGCCGAGTGGATGCGCAGGGTGCTGAGCGAGGGGGCGTGCGGGGGTGCGGCGAGGCGCAAGGTTGTTCGCCCGTAGCGGAGGGAAACGGTGTGCGCGGCATGGACTGTCAGTCCGAGCGGGTAAGACATCCCTAGTGGGAGGGGGCGACACGCAGAAAAGGCCGTCTCGCGTTCGCCATCGGCGTACTGGCGACTGGGGTAAGTGCCTGGCCTGCGGGAACATCGTCTCGCACCATCGGGTTGGAGCAGATGTCGGCGTTGCGGGTCAGGAGGCCATCGACGGTGTCGGCAGTTGGAATGAGCGGTCCCCGCTTGCGGGACTAAGCTGCGGAAGGACAGGGAGGGGAAGTTCCCCTTACTGCCTGACCGCTCTGAGGAGCGATTAACGATGTTCGAGAGGTTCACCGACCGCGCGCGGCGGGTTGTCGTCCTGGCTCAGGAAGAAGCCCGGATGCTCAACCACAACTACATCGGCACCGAGCACATCCTCCTGGGCCTGATCCACGAGGGTGAGGGTGTCGCCGCCAAGGCCCTTGAGAGCCTCGGGATTTCGCTCGAGGCGGTCCGCCAGCAGGTGGAGGAGATCATCGGCCAGGGCCAGCAGGCCCCGTCGGGTCACATCCCCTTCACCCCCCGTGCCAAGAAGGTCCTGGAGCTGTCGCTCCGCGAGGCCCTTCAGCTGGGCCACAACTACATCGGCACGGAGCACATCCTGCTCGGCCTGATCCGTGAGGGCGAGGGCGTCGCCGCCCAGGTCCTGGTCAAGCTGGGCGCAGACCTCAACCGGGTGCGGCAGCAGGTCATCCAGCTGCTCTCCGGTTACCAGGGCAAGGAGACCGCCACCGCCGGCGGCCCTGCCGAGGGCACCCCCTCGACGTCCCTGGTCCTCGACCAGTTCGGCCGGAACCTCACCCAGGCCGCTCGTGAGTCCAAGCTCGACCCGGTCATCGGGCGCGAGAAGGAGATCGAGCGGGTCATGCAGGTGCTGTCCCGCCGTACGAAGAACAACCCGGTCCTGATCGGTGAGCCCGGTGTCGGCAAGACCGCCGTCGTCGAGGGCCTCGCGCAGGCCATCGTCAAGGGCGAGGTGCCCGAGACCCTCAAGGACAAGCACCTCTACACCCTGGACCTCGGCGCGCTGGTCGCCGGCTCCCGCTACCGCGGTGACTTCGAGGAGCGCCTGAAGAAGGTGCTCAAGGAGATCCGCACCCGCGGCGACATCATCCTGTTCATCGACGAGCTGCACACGCTGGTCGGTGCGGGTGCCGCCGAGGGCGCCATCGACGCCGCCTCGATCCTGAAGCCGATGCTGGCCCGCGGTGAGCTGCAGACCATCGGCGCCACCACCCTGGACGAGTACCGCAAGCACCTGGAGAAGGACGCGGCCCTGGAGCGCCGCTTCCAGCCCATCCAGGTCGCCGAGCCCTCGCTCCCGCACACCATCGAGATCCTCAAGGGCCTCCGGGACCGCTACGAGGCCCACCACCGTGTCTCCATCACGGACGAGGCCCTCGTCCAGGCGGCCACCCTGGCCGACCGGTACATCTCGGACCGCTTCCTCCCGGACAAGGCGATCGACCTGATCGACGAGGCCGGCTCCCGGATGCGCATCCGCCGGATGACCGCGCCGCCGGACCTGCGCGAGTTCGACGAGAAGATCGCCGGCGTCCGCCGCGACAAGGAGTCCGCGATCGACTCGCAGGACTTCGAGAAGGCCGCCTCCCTGCGGGACAAGGAGAAGCAGCTCCTCGCCGCGAAGGCCAAGCGGGAGAAGGAGTGGAAGGCCGGCGACATGGACGTCGTCGCCGAGGTCGACGGCGAGCTGATCGCCGAGGTCCTCGCGACCGCCACCGGCATCCCGGTCTTCAAGCTCACCGAGGAGGAGTCCTCGCGACTCCTGCGCATGGAGGACGAGCTGCACAAGCGGGTCATCGGCCAGAAGGACGCCGTCAAGGCGCTCTCGAAGGCGATCCGCCGTACGCGGGCCGGTCTGAAGGACCCGAAGCGTCCGGGTGGCTCGTTCATCTTCGCCGGTCCGTCCGGTGTCGGTAAGACCGAGCTGTCCAAGGCCCTCGCCGAGTTCCTCTTCGGTGACGAGGACGCGCTGATCTCCCTCGACATGTCGGAGTTCAGCGAGAAGCACACGGTGTCGCGTCTCTTCGGTTCGCCCCCCGGTTACGTGGGCTACGAAGAGGGCGGCCAGCTGACCGAGAAGGTCCGCCGCAAGCCGTTCTCCGTCGTCCTCTTCGACGAGGTCGAGAAGGCCCACCCGGACATCTTCAACTCGCTGCTGCAGATCCTGGAGGACGGTCGCCTGACCGACTCCCAGGGCCGGGTCGTGGACTTCAAGAACACGGTCATCATCATGACGACCAACCTCGGCACCCGGGACATCTCCAAGGGCTTCAACCTCGGCTTCGCCGCCGCGGGCGACACGAAGACCAACTACGAGCGCATGAAGAACAAGGTCTCGGACGAGCTGAAGCAGCACTTCCGGCCCGAGTTCCTCAACCGCGTCGACGACGTGGTCGTCTTCCCGCAGCTGACCCAGGAGGACATCCTCGCGATCGTCGACCTGATGATCGGCAAGGTGGACGAGCGCCTCAAGGACCGGGACATGGGCCTGGAGCTCTCCCAGTCCGCCAAGGAGCTGCTGTCCAAGAAGGGTTACGACCCGGTGCTGGGCGCGCGTCCGCTGCGTCGCACGATCCAGCGCGAGATCGAGGACACGCTGTCGGAGAAGATCCTCTTCGGCGAGCTGCGCCCCGGCCACATCGTGGTCGTGGACACCGAGGGCGAGGGCGACGCCAAGACCTTCACCTTCCGGGGTGAGGAGAAGTCGGCGCTCCCCGACGTCCCGCCGATCGAGCAGGCGGCCGGCGGTGCCGGACCGAACCTGAGCAAGGAGGCGTAAGCCTCGACGAGAAGGGGCCGGTGCTCACCAGAGCACCGGCCCCTTCTCCATGTCCGCCTCCATGTCCGCCTCCATGTCCGCCTCCATGTCCGCCTCCATGTCCGCCTCCATGCCCGCGCACGGGGCCGTACGTGCCCGCACGGCGCCGTACGCCCCGCGCAGGGGGCTCGTACGCGCCCGCACGGGCCCGGCGCAAGCCCGCACCCGCACGCGCCCGCCAGGGCCGCCGGAGGCTACGACAGCTGTCCGTCGTAGTCCGGCAGCTTGAACGTCTTCTCCGCGTGGCCGCCCGACAGGTCACTGGCGCTGTTGCCGATGTTGGCGATGATCGTGTAGCCCTGGGACTCGATGGCGACGCGCTGGGCGGTCTTGTAGGCGGCGACGTCCTCGAAGAGGTCGAAGAACCCGCGGACGTACAGGCCGGAGACCTCGTAGCCGGCCTGGTCGAGGTTGTACTCCGTCGGCGCGTAGAGGATGCCAGGGCGGGCGGTCACGAAGAACAGGGCGACGCCGTGCTCCTGGGCGTACTGGGCGGCCTCCAGCACCGGCTGGTTGGCGGGTTGCGGGAAGCTGAAGCCGAAGTCGGTCTCCAGCGAGGTGTTGTCGATGTCGAGGACGACGGCCTGCTTCTCACCGGGGCCCGCGGCGGCGATGCGCTGCTTCAGATAGGGCAGCGCCTGGCCCATCACGGCCCGGCAGTCCCGCTGCCAGGTGTCGTAGCCGACGTCCGCGGCGGCGGAGGCCGTCACGGCGGTGGACGTCACGGCGGTGGACGCCACAGCGGAGGCCGTCACGGCGGCGGAGCCGGTGGGCGCGGGCGCGCTCGTCGCCGCCTCGGCGGGCGCCGCGAGGGAGACGAGGCCCGCCGCGGAGACGGTGGTCACGGCGAGCCGACGCAGCCAGGGGCGTCTGGTCATAGGGGCTTCTCCCGTTCGTGCGAGCCGTACACGCTGCTTGTTTTTGTTGTCGCGTGCATGCTCGATGCCGAGAGTGGCGCGGGAGGAACTGTGGGGTTACCAGTGGGTAAGTAGTGGTGGGCGCACCCCGGTCGCGCCCGGTGCGGGAGTAGTCCCGGTCACAATCCACCGGTCGTCGATCGCGGCCGCCAGTGACTTGCCGCACAGGAGATCTGGGGGGTACTACGCGGAATAGTGGAAGAGGCGAGAACTGACAAAACGGGCATATCTCTACCCGGAGGCCTCGCGCACCCGCCCCTCTGACCTGCTTTGTCCTGAATGAGAAGCCTGTCGAGAGAAGAGAAGTTTCGACCTCAATTACTACTTACCGTCGTAGGTCACACCTTTGTGCGGGTACGGCCGGGTGGGTTACCAATGTGGAGCCCGCCCGGTGAGCGACTGTTCGTCGGATGGGCGTTTCCTTGATCCCGTCCCCATGAGGTTCCGCATGTCTCCGCGTGTCACGTCCCGCTCTTCCCGTACGACCGCCATCCGCACCCGCGCCGCAGTCCTGGCCGCCGGCCTGGGAGCCTCGGTCGCGCTGGGAGCCGGGGTCGCGGCAGCCGCCGACACCACGGCGGCCTCCAGCACCGCCGGTGCCGTCCAGGCGCAGGCCGAGGCCCAGGCCAAGGCCGCGAAGACCGCCACCGCCAAGAAGGCCGAGACCAAGCAGGCCGCCGCCAAGAAGGCCGCCTCCTGGGTCGACCCGGTCAAGAGCTACACGCTCAGCGCCAAGTTCAACCAGGCCGGCGGCATGTGGTCGGCCAAGCACAGCGGCCAGGACTTCGCCGTGCCCAGCGGTACCAACGTGATGGCCGTGCACGGCGGCACCGTCGTCAAGGCCGGCGGCAACGGCGCCGGTGACGGCCCCGCCTACGGCAACGCCATCGTCATCAAGCACAGCAACGGCACGTACTCCCAGTACGCCCACCTGTCGCGGATCGACGTGAAGGTGGGCCAGGTCGTCACCACCGGCCAGCACATCGCCGCCTCCGGTTCCACCGGCAACTCCAGCGGCCCGCACCTGCACTTCGAGATCCGTACGACCCCGAACTACGGCTCGGCCGTCGACCCGGTGGCCTTCCTGCGCTCGCACGGCGTGACCGTCTGACGGGTGTCAGGGCGGGCGTGACCCGACAAGAGCCTCAGTCGCCCTGATGGGCCTGGGTGATCAGATCGATGGCGACCTCGAGAACGGCCTTGCGCTTGGTCTCGGGGTCGCCTTCCAGGTCGTGCAGGACGAACATCCCCGCGTGCAGCGTGAACAGCGCGCTGACGCAGCGCACCTGGTCGGTCATGTCCGCCTCGGGGTCGACCAGGATGTCCTTCAGGCTCAGCGTGCGGCTCTTGAGCATCTCGCCGATGCGCAGTTCCCGTATCGTCGCCTGGTTCTCCTGCATGAAGCGGAACAGCGGCGCGGCGCCCGACAGGGCCGCGCTGTACCGGCGCACTATCTCCTGCTTCGTCTCCAGGGAACGGGGCTGTTCCAGCCCCCACTCGATCAGCTCCTCCATGGGCTGCGTGAGGTCCTCGAAGATGCTGACCAGGATCTCTTCCTTGGTCTTGAAGTGGTAGTAGAGCGCCGCCTTCGTGACCTCCAGGCGCTCGGCTATCTCGCGCAGGGAGGTCTTCTCGTACCCCTGCTCGGCGAAGAGTTCGAGCGCCACGTCCTGGATGCGCTGGCGGGTGTCCCCGCGGCGTCGGTGCTGCTTGGTGCCGTCCATCGTGTCGCCCATCCTCCTACGTCACCTCCGCTCCGCGCACGTCCCGGGCTTTCCGGAAAACTTACTTGACGCCCGGCTAGTTGCGCGGCTACCTTCCGAGTGTAGTCACTAGCCGGGCGGCAAGTAAGTCCCCGGAGGCTGGGGGAGACGGAGCGATGGCGGAAACAGCGACGGCCGGGGCGGCCGGCGAAAAGCAACCGAGGAGCGTGCGGGTCGTCCTGCTGGCGCTCATGATCGCGATGATGCTCGCGATGCTGGACAACATGATCATCGGCACCGCGATGCCGACGATCGTCGGCGAGCTGGGCGGACTCGAACACCTCTCCTGGGTGGTCACCGCGTACACCCTCGCCACCGCGGCCGCCACGCCGCTGTGGGGCAAGCTCGGCGACATGTACGGCCGCAAGGGCACGTTCATGACGTCGATCGTCCTGTTCCTGATCGGCTCGGCGCTCAGCGGCATGGCGCAGGACATGGGCCAGCTCATCGGCTTCCGCGCCGTGCAGGGCCTGGGCGCCGGCGGTCTGATGGTCGGCGTCATGGCGATCATCGGCGACCTGATACCGCCCCGCGAGCGCGGCAAGTACCAGGGCATGATGGCCGGCGTCATGGCGCTGGCGATGATCGGCGGACCGCTGGTCGGCGGCACCATCACCGACCACTGGGGCTGGCGCTGGTCCTTCTACATCAACCTGCCGCTGGGTGCCGTCGCGCTGGTGCTGATCAGCGTCGTCCTGCACCTGCCGAAGAAGCGGGCCGAGGCGCGCATCGACTATCTCGGCGCCGCGCTGCTGACCATCGGCATCACCGCCATCGTCCTGGTCACCACCTGGGGCGGCACGGAGTACGCGTGGACCTCCGCGCGGATCATGGAGCTGATCGGCATTGGGGTCGCCGCGCTGGTCGGGTTCGTGTTCTGGCAGACCAGGGCCGCCGAGCCGATCATGCCGCTGCACATCTTCCGCAGCCGCAACTTCACGCTGATGTCCGTGATCGGCTTCATCACCGGCTTCGTGATGTTCGGCGCCACGCTCTTCCTGCCGCTGTACCAGCAGTCGGTGCAGGGCGCGTCCGCGACCAACTCCGGGCTGCTGCTCCTGCCGATGCTGGGCGCGATGCTGGTCACGTCGATGGTGGCGGGCCGGGTGACCACCAACACCGGCCGGTACAAGATCTTCCCGATAGCCGGCGGCGTGCTGATGACGGTGGGGCTGTTCCTGCTGTCGCTGATGGACACGGAGACCTCGCGGTTCACGTCCGGGGTGTACATGGCCGTCGTGGGTCTCGGCATGGGCTGCCTGATGCAGATCACGATGCTGGTCGCGCAGAACAGCGTGGAGATGAAGGACATGGGCGTGGCCTCCTCGTCCACCACCCTCTTCCGCACCCTCGGCTCCTCCTTCGGCGTCGCGATCATGGGCGCGCTCTTCAACCACCGCGTCCAGGACGTGATGGCCGAGCGGGCCGGGGACCTGGGCTCGAAGGTGACCGAGCAGTCGGCCCAGCTGGACGCGGCGAGCCTCGCCGAGCTGCCGGCACTGGCCCGCGAGGCGTACCAGCACGCCGTGTCGGCCGGCACCCACGGGGCGTTCCTGCTCGGCGCCGGGGTGGCGGTGCTCGCGCTGGTCGCGGCGGTGTTCGTCAAGGAGGTCCCGCTGAAGGGGACGGGCCCGAAGACGGACCAAGCCCCCGGGGACGGGCCGGGCGAGGGCGCGGCGCTGAAGGCACCGGCGGCCGAGGCGGTCTGACAGCGACCGGACGGCTGCCCGGCCGCTGCGCCGGTCAGCCGTCCGGCACAGCGGCTGAGCGACTGTCCGGCACAGTGACCGGGCAGGTGCCGGGGAGTCGGCCGCCGGAAGCTGCCGGGCAGGTGCCGGCAGCCGACTGCCGGAAGCCGCCGGCAGCCGACTGCCGGCAGCCGCCGGGAAGGTGCCGGAGAGCCGGCCGTCGGAAGTGGCCGGGCGGATGCCAGAGAGCCGGCCGCCGGAAGCTGCCGGGCCGCTGACTGACCGCCGTCGGCAGCCGTCACAGCTGTCGGTAGCCGTCACGGCTGTCGGCAGCGATCAGTGGCCGCACAGCTGTCAGCATGCTTCGGCAGCTGACACAGCCGTCGGTAGTGGTCAGCAGCCGCACAGCCGTCAGTGCGCTTCCGTCGCCGTCACGGCTGTCGGCAGTCATCAGCGCCTGCACAGCCGTCGGCAGGCTCCGGCAGCTGTCCGACCGCCGGCCGACACCGCGCGCCGACGCCCAGCTCCCGGGCCGTTCCAGGACCGGGGGCCTCATCCGTCGGCGAACCGGACCAGCGAGTCGGCGGGCCGGACCAGCGAGTCGGCGGGCCGGACCAGCCAGTCGGCCGGCCGGACGGTCAGTCGCCGTCCGTCGGCTGGTCCGGCAGCATCGGAAAGCTGCCGGTGTTCGTCGGCGCGTGTTCCGGCAGCCACAGCACGGCGACGGCTCCCTCGGCGGGCGCGTCCTCGGGCGCACCGGGGGGCCGTACGTTGCGGAAGGTCAGCCGCGCGCCCATGACCCGGGCCTGACCGGCCGCGATGGTCAGCCCCAGCCCGTGGCCCCGGCCGGCCCGGTCCGCGCTGCCGGTGCGGAAGCGGCTCGGGCCCTCGGCGAGCAGCCCCTCGGGGAAGCCGGGACCGTGGTCGCGTACCCGCACCACCCGCCCCTCGACGCTGACCTCGATGGGCGGCCGGCCGTGCCGGGCGGCGTTGGCCAGCAGGTTGAACAGCACCCGCTCCAGGCGGCGCGGGTCGGTGGTGACCTCCGACTCGTGCAGCACCCGCACCGTGACGTCGCCGCCCTTGGCCGCCACCCGCCGGGCCACGAACTCGCCCAGCACGATGTCCTGCAACTCGGCCCGCTCCGAGGCGCTGTCCAGCCGGGCCACCTCCAGCACGTCCTCGACCAGGGTGCGCATCGCCTTGGCCCGGTCCAGCACCAGCTCGGTGGGCCGGCCCGGCGGCAGCAGCTCGGCGGCGGTCAGCAGCCCCGTCACCGGGGTGCGCAGCTCGTGCGCGATGTCGGCGGTGACCCGGCGCTCCGCCTCCAGCCGCTGCTGCAACGTCTCCGTCATCGCGTCCACCGCCCGCGCGAGGTCGTCGGTCTCGTCCCGCACCACCCCGCCGATGGCGTCCCGCACCCGTACGTCGGTCTCCCCGGCGGCGACCTGGTTCGCGGCGGCGGCGGCCTTGCGCAGCCGGCGCGAGAGCTGCCCGCCGATGAGCACGCCGAGCGCGCTGCCGCCCAGGACGACCGTGATCGAGCCGATGACCAGCGCCTGGTCGAGGTCTTCGAGGATGTCGGAGCTGCGGTCGGTGAACCCGGTGTGCAGCGACATCACATGCCCGTCCTTGAGGGGCACGGCGGCCCAGATGTCGGCGGCGCCGCCCGGCCGGTCGGAGACGAAGGTCGCCCGGCGCCCCTCCTGGGCCTTCGCGCGCAGTTCGGGGGGCAGCCCCGGGTCGTCGATCTGGGCGTTGGGGAAGTTGAGCCGTCCCGACAGTTCGTAGTTGCGCTGGGCGATCAGGACCCGCTCGTCGGCGAGGTCGCGCGCGTTGTCCAGCATCGACACCCGGGCGGCGTTGTGCACGACCAGGCTGAGCACGATCGCGACCAGCGCGCCGACCAGCGCGATGGCCGCGCTCAGCTTCCACCGCAGCCCGGTACGGATGCCGGCCCGCCGCAGCACGGCGGCCCGCCGGCCGGTCCGGGCCCCCGCCCCCCGGACGTCGGCGCACGGGACGTCGGCGCCCCGGACGTTGGCGCCCCGGACATCGGCGCCCCGGACCCCGGCATCACGAGTCTCCGCGCCACGGACACCCGAGACACGCCCGCCACGGACGCCGCCACCACCCCCACGCCACAGCGCCGCGCCCCGCAGACGTCGGATGAACCCCCGCATACGCCCTCAGCCCCTCAGGCCTTGAGCTTGTAGCCGAAGCCGCGGACCGTCTCGATCCGGTCCTGGCCGATCTTCGTGCGCAGCCGCTGCACATGGACGTCGACGACCCGGGTGTCCCCGCCCCAGCCGTAGTCCCACACGCGTTCCAGCAGCCGGTCGCGGGAGAGCACCGTGCCCGGCGCGGTGGAGAACTCCAGCAGCAGCCGCATCTCCGTCGGCGTCAGCGCCACCGGCCGCCCGTCCCGGCGTACCTCCATGCCCTCGGTGTCCACCTCCAGCGCGCCGAAGGTCAGCACCCCGCCGGCCGCCGCCGCGCCCCGGTCGTCGTAACGGTCGCCGCCCGCGTGGCCGAAGCGGCGCAGCACCGCGCGGATCCGGGCGACCAGCACCGCCGCGTCGAACGGCTTGGTCACGTAGTCGTCGGCGCCCGCCTCCAGACCCAGCACCACGTCGATGGAGTCGGCCCGCGCCGACAGCATGATCACCGGCACCGTCGACTCGTCCCGGATGCGGCGGCACAGGCTGACCCCGTCCAGTCCCGGGACCATGACGTCCAGCAGCGCGATGTCGGGCCGTCTCGCCCGGAACGCCTCCAGGCCCGACAGGCCGTCGGGCATCGCGGTGACCGCGAAGCCGTCCCGCTCCAAGGTGAGCTGGGTGGCCTCGCGGATGACGTCGTCGTCCTCGACGAACAGGACGTGGGTCTGGTCTGTCATCCGGGTGCTCTCAGTCCTCGAAGGTGGTCGGTGCGGGCGCTCGACCCCCACCGGACGGGGGTGAGCCGGTCACTGTTCCATCGGTCCGGACGGCCCGTCCGGTTCACTCGCGCGGTCGTGCCGGGGCCGGTGCCCGGGTCAGCTGTCCGGGACCGGCGAGGGACCGGTCCCGACGGCGTTGCTGTAGTCGTTGTGCGTGCGGTACTTCTCGACGAACCGGCCCGAGGTCCAGCGGTACGTGATCACGTTCTCGCCGGACGGGACCGACACCGTGTCGTCCTTCTCGTACACCTGCTTGGCCACCACCAGGTCGCCGCGGTCGATCTCCGCGTAGACCGGCGGCTCCTCCGCCTTGAACACGTGCTGGTACCCGCCGTTCTCCTCCCGGTACACGTAACTGCCCACGCCGACCGCGTCTCCGCAGGTCAGGACGTTGACGACGATGTCCTCGGCGGGGCCGCCGGTCAGGTCCCCGTAACTGACGTCGACGGGGTACTCGTCGGCGACGCACGGCTTCAGCTCCCGCTTGACCTCCGCCGAGACCTGCGGGTCGTTCTTGACCAGGCGGACCGCGTCCACCCGGCCGGAGGCCTTGGCCGAGGAGACCGACGGAGAGGGCGAGGCGGCCGGGGCCGTCACCGACTCGGCGTGGGCCGGCCCCTCGTCGCGGGCGCCGGTGCCGCCGGCCGTGCAGCCGGAGAGCAGCACGGCGACGGCGACGGCCCCGGCCACCACCGGAACCGCCGCCCTGACGCTCACCCGGCCCGGTCCGGACCGTGGGCCGCCGCTCAGGCCGCGCACCGCTCCCGCTCCTCGTGCTCCAGCGCGCGTGCGTCCGACTCGCGGGCCACCAGCTCCTCGCGGAGCCGGGCCAGCGCCCGGTGCAGCGTGCTCTTGACGGTGCCGGCCGACATGCCGAGGGCGGCGGCCGTCTCCTCCGTGGTCATCTGCTCCCAGTGTCGCAGCACGACCACGCTGCGCTGCTTGGGGGCGAGCACCTTCAGTACGTCCATCAGCAGCGCCCGGTCGGCGTGCTGGTCGGCGGCGTCGTCCACGCAGGGCTCCGGGAGCTGCTCGGTCGGCACCTCCTCCAGCTTGCGCGCCCGCCACCACTCGGTCCGCGTGTTGATCATGACCCGGCGCAGATAGGCGTCCGCGAGCCGCTTGTCCTCGATGGTCTCCCAGCGGCCGTACGTGCGGACCAGTGCCGTCTGGAGCAGGTCCTGGGCGTCGACCGGGTCCGGGACCAGCCGGCGGGCACTGCGCAGCAGCGCGTCCTGCCGGGTGCGGACGTACTCCTCGAACCCCAGCACCTCGCCCTGTGCCTGCGCCTGCGCCATGGTGAACCGCCTCCCGTTCCCCGTTGTGTGTTCCGTGGTCCTGCTGTGCCTGACGGGCACGGGAACGAAGCTAGGGAAGCGTTGTCACGGCGCTGTGCGAGGAAGGCCGCGACTGGCAATCGGCTGTCCGTCGGTTGTGTAACGGAAGTAAGGCCTGGATAAAGGCGAGGGCTGGTACGGGTGGTTACCGGCCGTTTTGTCCGTACGAATCAGGCCAGTGGCAGCCGGTAACGGCCACCGGACAGCGGCTCGACCAGCCCGTCGGCGACCAGGCCGTCCAGGGCGCGGGCCCGCTGGACCGGCTCGTGCCAGACCCGGTCGAGGGCCGCCTGCGGGACCGGCCCGGGGGCCTCCCGCAGCACGGCCAGCAACCGGCCCCGTACCTGGCGGTCGGTGCCCGCGTAGGTCTGCCCGCGGCGCGGCGGGCCGTCGTGGGCGGGCTTGCCCGCCAGCCGCCAGGCGCACTGCGCGGCGATCGGGCAGCGGTGGCACGACTCGTTCTTCGCGGTGCACACCAGCGCGCCCAGCTCCATGGAGGCGGCGGCCCAGCGCGCGGCGGTCGGCTCGTCGTCCGGCAGCAGCGCGCGGGCGAGCCGGCGCTCGGCGGCGGTGGTGGCGTTCGGCGGGTACTGCACACCGGTGACGGCCCGGGCGAAGACCCGGCGGACGTTGGTGTCCAGCACGGCGTGGCGCCGGCCGTAGGCGAACGAGGCGACGGCGGCGGCCGTGTACTCGCCGATGCCGGGCAGCGCCAGCAGTGCCGCGTGGTCGGACGGTACGTCGCCGCCGTGCCGTTCCGTTATGGCGGCGGCGGCGCCGTGCAGCCGCAGCGCGCGGCGCGGGTAACCGAGCCGGCCCCAGGCGCGGACGGCCTCACCGGGGGCCTCCGCGGCGAGGTCGGCGGGGCGCGGCCAGCGGGCCAGCCACTGCTCGTAGACGGGCAGGACGCGGCTGACCGGCGTCTGCTGGAGCATGAACTCGCTGACCATGACGCCCCAGGCGCCGGCCTCCGGGCGCCGCCACGGCAGGTCGCGGGCGTGTTCGTCGAACCAGTCGATGACGGGGGCGTGCAGCGGGGAGCCGGAACCGGCCGCGTCGGGCTCGGCGGGGCCGGCGTGCGAGGGCTGGGTCTGAGGTTGGGGCTGAGTCTGGGGCTGGGTCTGGGGCTTCGTGGGAGCAGTCATGGCCTACCGATCCTGCCACGGGAGGGCGGTCCGGCGGGCGCAGCGCCACCCGGCGACGTACGTCAAGCAATGGCCAGAGCTGCAAGCGCTGCGGCTGTGAAGACGCAGGGTTCCGGCCGTCGGGACGGGTGGTCGTTTTGTCCCTTTGCAGGCGATGACGGTTCGTCAGGGGCGGTCTCCGGAATGATGATCCGCAAAAGTTGATGCCCCGAACGGCGGGTGGCGCAAGGTAGCGCACCGATCTCTCGTACAGTTTCCGCCGTGGGATCTCTGCGCAATCCGGTCGGGCCGCTTCCCTCCTCCATCTACTGGCGTCGGAGGGCCGTACTGCTGTTCGTCGTCGTCGTGTTGGCGCTTCTGGTCACGTGGATCATGACCATGGGCGGCGGAGGCGGCGGGGGCGGTCACGACGACGGCGCCGACGGCAAGAATCCCGCTCCCTCGATCACGCCGGGCCCCTCGGGTTCGGGACCCGCCATCAGCCAAGCGCCGGGCGGGCGCGACGAGTCGGGCGACGAGGACTCCGGCGGGACCGGCTCCGGCGGGGAGGACGGCTCGGGCGACGGGGCGGGCGACGGGGCGGGCGACGGTTCGGGGTCCGGCGCGGGGGAGTCCGGTGGCGGCTCCGGTGACGCGGGCGGTTCGAGCGGTTCCGGCAGCGGCGCGGGCGGCGGTACGGCCGCCGGTGTCGGCTCGGGCGACGCCCTGCCGGCGGGGACCTCGCTGCCCGACTGCACCGCCGGCGCGGTCGAGTTGAGCCTGCGCAGCGTGCGCAACACCTACGAGCCGGGCCAGACCCCCGCCTTCGAACTCACCGCGCGCAACACCTCCGGCAGCGACTGCAAAGTCGATCTCGGGCCCGAGCACGCGGTGGTGACGATCACCCCGGCCGACGGCGACGACGCGTTCTGGTCCTCCGACGACTGCGTGAAGGGCGCCGAGAGCCTGGTGTTCCGGGTCCCGGCCGGCACCGGCATCACCTACACGGTCAAGTGGGACCGCAAGCCGAGCGCCCCCGAGTGCGCGACCCCCAAGTCCGGCAAGGCGAAGGCGGGCACGTACCTGGTCGAGGCCAAGGCCCCGGGCTTCACGAAGACGCAGACGTCGTTCGTACTGGAAGACGCCTGAGAAAGCGCCCCGCCCGGGGCGCGGTGCGCTGCCGCTGTGCGGCCCCGCCGCGTGGGCGCGAGCAACCCGACCCCCGGCCCCCGACCCCCGACGCACCGGCACCCGACAACGGACCGAACCGCCGGAAGCTACACGTACCGCTCCAGAATGGAACTCTCCGCCAGCCGCGAGAGCCCCTCCCGCACACTCCGGGCCCGAGCCTCCCCGACCCCGTCCACGGTCTGCAGGTCGTCCACACTGGCCGCCAGCAGCTTCTGCAGCCCGCCGAAGTGTTCCACCAGCCGGTCGATGATCGCCCCCGGCAGCCGCGGCACCTTCGCCAGCAGCCGGAACCCGCGCGGCGACACCGCCGAGTCCAGCGTCTCCGGTGAGCCCAGGTAACCCAACGCCCGTGCCACCGTGGACAGTTCGAGCAGCTCGGCATGGCTGAGCTTGTCCAGTTCGGCCAGTGCCTCGTCCACCGTGCGCGAACGCTTCGCGGTCGGCTCGGGCACGTAGTCCCGTACCACCAGCTCCCGTTCGGGCTCCACGCCCGCGATCAGCTCGTCGAGCTGGAGCGCGAGCAGCCGTCCGTCGGTGCCCAGTTCCACCACGTACTCGGCGATCTCGGTGGCGATCCGGCGCACCATCTCCAGGCGCTGCGCGACCGCCGAGACGTCCCGGACGGTGACCAGGTCCTCGATCTCCAGCGCGGACAGTGTGCCCGCGACCTCGTCGAGGCGCAGCTTGTACCGCTCCAGCGTGGCCAGCGCCTGGTTGGCGCGGGACAGGATCGCCGCCGAGTCCTCCAGGACCCGGCGCTGCCCGTCGACGTAGAGCGCGATGAGCCGCATGGACTGCGAGACGGAGACGACGGGGAAGCCGACCTGCTTGCTGACCCGGTCCGCCGTACGGTGCCGGGTGCCCGTCTCCTCCGTGGGGATCGTCGGGTCGGGGACCAGCTGGACGCCGGCCCGCAGGATCTTCGACAGGTCCGAGGAGAGCACGATGCCGCCGTCGAGCTTGCACAGCTCGCGCAGCCGTGTCGCGGTGAACTCCACGTCCAGCACGAAGCCGCCGGTGCACATCACCTCGACGGTCTTGTCGGAGCCGAGCACGATCAGTCCGCCGGTGTTGCCGCGGAGCACGCGCTCCAGGCCGTCACGCAGCGCCGTTCCCGGTGCCACGGCGCTCAGCGAGGCGCGCATCAGGCCATCGGAACCGGCGCTCCCACCGGATTTCCCGGGAGCCGCCGCCCGGTCGTTGGCTGCCACTGCACTCCTCCGGTCGCTGGTTTCGGGACGCTCCCGTTTCGCGCACTCGGTTCGTACGGACGGGCGAGACCAGGGCAAAGTCTACCGGCGGTCCTCCGTCTCCCGTGGGGCCTCTCGGCGACGGGACCGCGGAAGGACCCGCAGCGCGTCCCCTATGTCCGCCACTTCCAGGACCTTCATGCCGGGCGGGACCTTCCCCGGATCGCCCGGTACCAGCGCGTGCGTGAAGCCCAGCCGGTGCGCCTCGGAGAGCCGGCGCTGCACGCCCGTGACCCGTCTCACCTCGCCCGCGAGCCCTACTTCGCCGATCGCGACCAGGTTCTTCGGCAGCGGGGTGTCGCTGGCCGCGCTCGCCAGGGCCAGCGCGATGGCCAGGTCGGCGGCGGGCTCGGAGAGCTTCACGCCGCCGACCGTCGCGGAGTAGATGTCCCGCTTGCCCAGGGCGCTGATGCGGCCGCGCTGCTCCAGGACGGCCAGCATCATCGACACCCGGGACGTCTCCAGACCGGACGTGGTGCGCCGGGGGGAGGGGATCTGCGAGTCGACGGTGAGCGCCTGCACCTCGGCCACCAGCGGGCGGCGGCCCTCCAGGGTGACGGTCAGACAGGTGCCGGGCACCGGCTCGGCGCGGCGGGTCAGGAACAGCCCGCTGGGGTCGGCCAGCCCGACGATGCCCTCGTCGGACAGTTCGAAGCAGCCGACCTCGTCGGTGGCGCCGTAGCGGTTCTTGACGCCCCGGACCAGGCGCAGCCGCGCGTGCCGGTCGCCCTCGAAGCTCAGGACGACGTCCACGAGGTGTTCGAGGAGCCGGGGGCCGGCGATCGCGCCGTCCTTGGTGACGTGGCCGACCAGCAGGGTGGACATGCCGCGCTCCTTGGAGGCGCGGATCAGCGCCCCCGCCACCTCCCGCACCTGCGCCATGCCGCCGGGGGCGCCGTCGATCTCCGGGGAGGCGACCGTCTGCACCGAGTCCATGATGAGCAGGGACGGCTTCACCGCGTCGAGGTGCCCGAGGACCGCCGCGAGGTCGGTCTCCGCGGCGAGGTAGAGGTGGTCGGCGAGGGCGCCGATGCGGTCGGCGCGCAGCCGGACCTGGCTCGCCGACTCCTCGCCCGTGACGTACAGGGTCCGGTGCTCCTCGGCGGACGCCTTGGCCGCGACGTCGAGGAGCAGCGTGGACTTGCCGACGCCGGGCTCCCCGGCCAGCAGCACCACCGCGCCGGGGACCAGTCCGCCGCCCAGTACGCGGTCCAGCTCGGGCACGCCGGTGGAGCGGGCGGTGGCCTGGCGGCCGTCGACCTGGCCGATGGGCAGCGCGGAGGTGGTGACACGCCCCGGCGCCGTCGTGCGGACCGCGGGCGCGCCGTACTCCTCGATCGTCCCCCACGCCTGGCACTCGGGGCAGCGACCGAGCCACTTGGCCGTCTGCCAGCCGCACTCCGTGCAGCGGTAGGACGGACGGTCCTTGGTGGTCTTCGTACGGGCAGCCATGCACGAAACCGTAGCCGCACCCACTGACAGTCCCCCCGGCCGCCCGCCGGCAGCCCGGCGCGGGCCCGGCGTCCGCCCCCGCCGGCGGTCCGGTGCCGGCCCGGCCCCGGTGGGCGCGCGTCGGCCATCTGCCGTAAAACGCCAAGGCGGAACAATGGGTTCCTGTCCCCTATCGAGGGATCATTTCACCCGTACGGATTAAAAGTGGCCAATGCGCCAGTCCGCGCCACCCATAGCCCCCTACGGTCGCCGGATGAGCAGCAGCAGTCCGCAGACCACGACCCGCACGACCGGCGCACACCGGGCGCACCGGGAAGCGCGTGACCGCGGCGCGGCGCGCACGGTGGCGCAGCGACCGCCCACGCCCCACGATCCGTATCTGGACGGTCTGTTCACCTACTGCCTGTCCGTGCTGTGCGACCACGACGCCGCGACCGCCGCCCTGGGCGACGCCCTGGTCCTCGCCGAGCGCCGCCACCACCGCTGCCCCGAGGCCGCCGCCGACCGCCGGGCCTGGCTGTACGCGCTGGCCCGCTGGGCCTGCCTGCGCAAGCTGTCCGAGGCTCAGCAGAAACGTCAGACCGCCCACGCGGCGGGCCGCGAGGCCCTTACCAAGGCGCCGCCCGCCCCGGCCGTCCCCGAGGACGTCCAGGAGCGCCGCCGCCGCGAACTGGCCCTGCTCGCCTGGCCGGAGGCGGCCGGCACCACCCCGGAGCAGCGCGAGGCCCTCGAACTCGCGGTCCGCCACCACCTGGCCGCCCACGAGGTGGCCGCCGTCCTCGGCACGGCCCCGGCCGCCGCCCGCGAACTGCTCGCCTCCGCCGCCTGCGAGGTCGAGCGCACCCGCGCCGCCCTCGCCGTCGTCGACACCGGCACCTGCCCCGGCGTCGCCCGCTTCGCCGCCGGGGCCGGCGACGACCGGCCGGTGCTGAGCGCGGCCCTCCGCCGCGAACTGGTCCGGCACGTCGACGACTGCCCGCGCTGCCGCCGCACCGCCGAGCGCGCCATCCCCGGCCGCTGGCCCGGCACCAGCGTCACGCCCGCCGCGCTGCCCGTCCTGACCGCCCCCCGCGCGGCACTGCACATGACGATGGCCCACCTCCCGCGCGCGCGGGGCGCCGCCCCCCGCTTCGACCGGCGCGGTTTCCCGATGCCCCCCGGCGACCGCGCCGCCCGGCGCGACCGGCTGCGCGCGCGTGCCGTCGTCACGACCGTCGTCGCCACCGTCGTGGCGGCCCCCGCGTTCGCCCTGTGGGCCGCCTGCCGTGGCACCCCGGCCACCGGCACCGAGGACGGCCGCGTCACCAGCGCCAGCGAGACCCACGACACCGACGGCACCGACGACGGCACGGCGGGCGGCTACGAGCACACCGGCAGCACCGGCACCGCCCCCGCCGGTGACCTGCGCGTCTCCGTGAAGGTCCTCGGCGCCGTCGACCGCGAGGGCGCCGCCCGGATGGAGGTGACGGCCGCCCGCAGCGGCGGGAGCACGCTCATCACCCTCACCGCCACCGGCCGTTCCCCGGTGCGCTGGTTCGCCTCGACCGGCGCCCCCTGGCTCTACCTGAACCGCTCCTCCGGCACGCTCGCCCCCGGCACGAGCACCACGGTCACGGTCCACGTCGATCAGCTGCGCGAGCCCTCCGGCCACTGGAGCGCCCGGGTGGCCGTCACGCCCGGCGGCGCCGTCGTCTCCATCGAGGGCTACGGCACCGCGCCCGGCCCCTCCCGGCCCGGCCCCCGCCCCGGCCCGCCCGGCACGCCGGCCACCCCGCCCCCCGCCGACCCACGCCCCACCGCCCCGCCACCGGCCGAGCCCACCCCGACCGCGACACCCGCCCCGACGCCCCCCGGCCCCACCCCCGCCGACCCGTCCCCCACCGGCACGGGCGGCCCGCAGGCCCCGTCCGACGGCGACGGCACCCCGAGCCCGGCGGCGCCGTAGGCCCCGGGCAGTGCCGCGGGCCGCGCTACGCAGGCCCGCAGTACCGCAGCCCGCAAGCCCGCAGCACCACAGCCCGCAGCACCACAGTCCGCAGCACCACAGCCCGCAGTACCGCAGTCCGCAGTACCGCCTGAGCCACCGCGGCGCCGCAGGAACCGGGCAGCCGCAGCAGCGCAGTACCGCCTACGCCTCCGGAAGCGCAGGAGCCGCCGGAGGCACAGGAGCCACAGGAGTTCCCGAAGCCGCAGGAGTCCCCGAAGTCCCCGCAGTTCCCGAAGCCGCAGAAGGCACCGCCGGCACCGGAAGCACCGGATCCGCCGGATGCGGCGCCAGCAGCGGCAGCCGCGAGGCCAGCCGCTCCTCGCACAGCTCGGCCAGCCGGTCGTACCCCGCCTTGCCCATCAGCTCGATCAGCTCCGGCCGGTAGGACACGTACACCGGCTCGCCCGCACCGTGCGCCGAGGTGGCCGACGTGCACCACCAGTGCAGGTCATGGCCGCCCGGACCCCAGCCCCGCCGGTCGTACTCACCGATCGACACCTGGAGCACGCGGGTGTCGTCGGGCCGGTCGATCCACTCGTACGTCCGCCGCACCGGCAGCTGCCAGCACACGTCCGGCTTGGTCTCCAGCGGCTCGCGCCCCTCCCGCAGCGCCAGGATGTGCAGCGAGCAGCCCGCGCCCCCGGCGAAACCGGGCCGGTTCTGGAAGATGCACGACCCCTGGAAGGGACGGGTCTGCCGGGAGCCCTCCTCGTCCTCGGACACCCAGCCGTTCGCCGTGCCCTCGGCGTGGTGCTGCCAGATGTCCGGCGTGAGCCGGGCCACATGCCCGGCGACCCGGGCCTCGTCGTCCTCGTCGGAGAAGTGGGCACCCAGCGAGCAGCATCCGTCGTCCGCGCGGCCCGCCTGGATGCCCTGGCAACCGCTGCCGAAGACGCAGTTCCAGCGAGAGGTCAGCCATGTCAGATCGCAGCGGAAGACCTGCTCGTCGTCGGCCGGATCCGGGAACTCCACCCACGCGCGCGCGAAGTCGAGCCCCTTCTCGTCACCCGCCGGCGCCGCCACGGCCCGCACGTCCGTCTTCTTCCGCTTGCCCTTCTTGGGCAGTTTCGCGTCCTTCGCCTGCTTCGTCTTTGGCACCCGTCCAGGGTAAGTCGCCCGCCCCCGGTACCCCCACCACCGCCGACCGTCCTGGCAGTAGCGTTCCGTACATGAGACTCGGTGTCCTCGACGTGGGATCCAACACGGTCCACCTGCTGGTGGTGGACGCGCACCCGGGCGCACGCCCGCTGCCCGCGCACTCGCACAAGGCCGAACTGCGCCTCGCCCAACTCCTCGACGCGGACGGCGCGATAGGCGCCGACGGCGTCGACCGCCTGACAGCCGTCGTCCGACGGGCGCTCCAGGCCGCCGAGGACAAGGGCGTGGAGGACCTGCTGCCGTTCGCCACCTCCGCCGTGCGCGAGGCGCACAACGCCGAGGAGGTCCTCACCCGCGTCCGCGCCGAGACCGGCGTCGAGCTGACCGTGCTGACCGGCGCGGAGGAGGCCCGGCTCACCTTCCTCGCCGCCCGCCGCTGGTTCGGCTGGTCCGCGGGCAAGCTGCTGGTCCTCGACATCGGCGGCGGCTCCCTGGAGATCGCGTACGGCATCGACGAGGAACCCGACGCCGCCGTCTCCCTGCCGCTCGGCGCGGGCCGCCTGACCGCCGGCCGGCTCCCCGGCGACCCGCCCGACCCGGACGACGTGCGCGCCCTGCGCCGGTACGTCCGTACGGAGATAGCCCGGACGGTCGGCGAGTTCAGCCGCTTCGGCGCCCCCGACCACGTCGTCGCCACCTCCAAGACCTTCAAGCAACTGGCCCGCCTCACCGGCGCCGCCCGCTCCGCCGAGGGCCTCTACGTCCAGCGCGAACTGAAACGTTCCTCCCTGGAGAGCTGGGTCCCGCGCCTGGCCGCCATGACCACCGCCGAACGCGCCGAACTCCCCGGCGTCTCCGAGGGCCGGGCGAACCAGTTGGTCGCGGGGGCGTTGGTGGCCGAGGCGGCGATGGACCTCTTCGGCGTCGAAACCCTGGAAATCTGCCCCTGGGCCCTGCGAGAGGGAGTGATCCTCCGCCGCCTTGATCACATGGGTCAGGAGTGAGGAACCCGGGGGCGCGGGGAACCGCGCGAGCGACCACGACGACGCCGCACCCGCCTATGGCGAGCACCACAACGGCGACCACGCGCGCCGGCCCACCCGACCGCACCCCGTAACCTGAACCCCATGGCGCAGCCCCAACGCATCCCGGATGCGAAGGTCGCCCTGTCGACGGCCTCCGTCTACCCGGAGTCGACGGCGACGGCCTTCGAGATCGCCGCGCGCCTCGGATACGACGGCGTCGAGGTCATGGTGTGGACCGACCCGGTCAGCCAGGACATCGAGGCGCTGCGCAGACTCAGCGACTACCACCAGGTCCCGATCCTGGCCGTGCACGCCCCGTGCCTGCTCATCACCCAGCGCGTCTGGTCCACCGACCCCTGGGTCAAGCTCCAGCGGGCCCGCGCCGCCGCCGAGAAGCTCGGCGCGAGCACGGTCGTCGTCCACCCGCCCTTCCGCTGGCAGCGCCAGTACGCGCGTGACTTCGTCGCCGGCGTGTGGCGCATGGCCGACGAGACGGACGTGCGGTTCGCCGTCGAGAACATGTACCCCTGGCGCTACCGCGACCGCGAGATGCTCGCCTACGCCCCCGACTGGGACGTCACCAAGGACGACTACCGGCACTTCACGATCGACCTCAGTCACACCGCCACCGCCCGCACCGACGCCCTCGGCATGGTCGACCGCATGGGGGAGAGGCTCGGCCACGTCCATCTCGCCGACGGCCGGGGCTCCGCCAAGGACGAGCACCTCGTCCCCGGCCGCGGCACCCAGCCCTGCGCCGAGCTGCTGGAGCGCCTCGCGCTCACCGGCTTCGACGGCCATGTCGTCATCGAGGTCAACACCCGCCGGGCGATGTCCAGCGCCGAACGCGAGGCCGACCTGGCCGAGGCCCTGGCCTTCACCCGCCGCCACCTGGCCTCCGCGGCGAGCACCTCCCGCGGATGAGCGACGGCGGCCCGCGGCGCACTCCGGCCACTCCGGCCACTCCGACCACTCCCGGCCACTCCGGCCGACGAGATGTGCGTCCCGTCATCCGGACACCGTGTCCCGGACCCTGGATGACGGGCGTACGCTCGACGTCAGTCAGAACCCTGTCAGTGCTCTGAGTGACACTGGCAGAACTCTCCGAAGGAGCGAGCGACGATGCCCGAGCTGAGGTCCCGCACAGTCACCCACGGCCGCAACATGGCGGGCGCCCGCGCCCTGATGCGTGCCTCCGGTGTACCCGGTGCGGACATCGGCCGGAAGCCGATCATCGCGATCGCCAACAGCTTCACGGAGTTCGTGCCCGGCCACACCCACCTGGCCCCCGTCGGCCGGATCGTCAGCGAGGCGGTCACGGAGGCCGGCGGCATCCCGCGCGAGTTCAACACGATCGCCGTCGACGACGGCATCGCCATGGGCCACGGCGGCATGCTCTACTCCCTGCCCTCCCGCGACCTGATCGCGGACAGCGTGGAGTACATGGTCGAGGCCCACTGCGCCGACGCACTGATCTGCATCTCCAACTGCGACAAGATCACCCCGGGCATGCTCAACGCGGCGCTCCGCCTGAACATCCCGACGGTCTTCGTCTCCGGCGGCCCGATGGAGTCCGGCCGCGCCACCCTGGTCGACGGCACGGTCCGCACGCTCGACCTGGTCGACGCGATGTCCGAGGCGGTGAACGAGAAGGTCTCGGACGAGGACATGCTCCGCATCGAGGAGAGCGCCTGTCCGACCTGCGGTTCCTGCTCCGGCATGTTCACCGCCAACTCCATGAACTGCCTCACCGAGGCGATCGGCCTCTCCCTCCCCGGCAACGGCTCGGTGCTGGCCACCCACACGGCCCGCAAACAGCTCTACGTGCGCGCCGCCGAGACGGTCATGGACCTCACCCGCCGCTACTACGAGCAGGACGACGCCTCGGCGCTGCCCCGCTCCATCGCCACGTTCCAGGCGTTCGAGAACGCCATGGCCCTCGACATCGCGATGGGCGGCTCCACCAACACGATCCTGCACCTGCTGGCCGCCGCCCAGGAGGCCGGCGTGCCCTTCGGCCTGGAGCAGATCGACGCCGTCTCGCGCCGCGTGCCGTGCCTGGCCAAGGTGGCGCCGAACGTCGCCAAGGACCGCACGTACTACATGGAGGACGTGCACCGCGCCGGCGGCATCCCCGCCCTGCTGGGCGAGCTGCACCGCGCGGGCCTGCTCAACGAGGACGTGCACTCCGTCCACAGCCCGACCCTCGCCGACTGGCTGAAGACCTGGGACGTCCGCGGTGGCTCCCCGTCCCCCGAGGCCGTGGAGCTGTGGCACGCGGCCCCCGGCTGCGTCCGCTCCGCCGAGGCGTTCTCCCAGTCCGAGCGCTGGGACACCCTCGACACGGACGCCGAGGGCGGCTGCATCCGCTCCGCCGCGCACGCCTACTCCAAGGACGGCGGCCTGGCGGTCCTCAAGGGCAACCTCGCCGTCGACGGCTGCGTGGTGAAGACCGCCGGCGTCGACGAGTCGATCTGGACCTTCGAGGGCCCGGCGGTGGTCTGCGAATCCCAGGAAGAGGCCGTCCAGAAGATCCTCACCCAGCAGGTCAAGGAGGGCGACGTCGTCGTCATCCGCTACGAGGGTCCCAAGGGCGGCCCCGGCATGCAGGAGATGCTCTACCCGACCTCGTACCTCAAGGGCCGCGGCCTGGGCAAGGCGTGCGCGCTGGTCACCGACGGCCGTTTCTCCGGCGGCACCTCGGGCCTGTCCATCGGCCACGCCAGCCCCGAGGCGGCCTCCGGCGGCACCATCGCCCTGGTCGAGGACGGCGACCGCATCCGCATCGACATCCCGGGCCGCTCCATCGAGCTGCTGGTCGACGACGCCGAGCTGACCCGCCGCGAGCAGGCGCTGGGCGGCACGTACGCCCCGAAGAACCGCGACCGCAAGGTCTCGGCCGCCCTGCGCGCCTACGCCGCGATGGCGACCAGCGCGGACAAGGGCGCCGTCCGGGACGTCAGCAAGCTCGGCTGACCCAGGCACACGCCCCATCCCACGAAGACGCGAACCCGCCCCGCCGCGCCCACCCACCGCGGGGCGGCCCACTTGGCACCGCGGCCCACTTGGCACCGCGGCCCACTACTAGGCGCCCCGCCCCGCAGCCCACTACCGAGCGCCCCGCCCTGCGGCTCGGCCCACTAGAGGGGCCCCACCCCTCACCAGGCGCCCGGATCCCGCCCGTCCACCGCGAAGACCGTCCCGTCGGGGGCACCGGCGTAGACCCGGCCCCCGACGGCGACGGGCGCGGGCAGCGCGGCGGCCACCCGGTCCGACCCGCCGCCCAGCCGCGGGGCCGTCTGACCGAGGAGCCGCCCGGTACGGGCGTCCACGCCCAGCAGCCGCCCGTCCGGGGCGGTGACGTACACATGCCGCCCGTCGGCGACGGGCGCCGAACCGCGGCTCACGCCCGTCTCCAGGCTCCACCGCTGCTCACCCGCCGCCAGATCGACGGCCGCCAGCGTGCCGCCCGCGCCCATCACGTACACGGCGTCCCCGCGCACGGCCCCCTGCGCCCGCGCCACCGGCACCGACAGCGAAACCCTCCGCACGACCCCGGCCCCCGCCCCGGCCCCCGCCCCGGCCCCCGCCCCGGCCCCCGCCCCGGCCCCCGCCCCCGGGCTGTACCGCACAACGGCCCGCGTCTCGCCGTAGACCGCGTCGGCGTCGAGGAAGACGACGGAACCGTCCGCCACCCCCACCGCCTCCAGCTCCCCCGCCAGCTCCGCGTCCCACCGCACGTCACCCGTCCCGGGGTCCACGGCCGTGACCCGGGTACGCGTCCCGTCGTCCGACACGCTCGTCGCGTACGCGGTCCCGCCCGCCGTCCCGTCTTCGCTGAACGAAGAGAAGTACGGCACCGCCTGCCCGGGAATCCGCCGCGACCACACCGTCTCACCGGTGGCCCCGTCCACCCCCGTCACCTTGCCGTCCGTGCCGGTGAGCAGCAGCATCCCGCCGACCGGCCGCAGGCCCTGGTACGCGGGCACCTCCCGGCGCCACGCGGGCTCGCCCGTGACCGGGTCGAACGCCGTCAGCGCGGCGCCCTCGTTCAGGGCGGGCTGCACGAGGCCGCCCGCGACGGCCGGCGGCCCGCTCCGGGAACGGCCCGCGACGGAGCGCCGCCACAGCCGCGTCCCGTCGTCGGGGTCGAGGGCGAGCACCGCCCCGTCCCGCGCGCACAGCAACCGCCCCGCCCCGTACCCGCACACGGAACCCCCGGCCCCGGACGCCGCGGCGCTCTCCCACCCGGCGAACGACGCCGACGCGCCCGCCCGCCCCCCGGACGGCGCCGCGTCCGTACCCCCGAGCAACCGCAGCGGTACGAGCGTGCCGACCGCCGCCAGGCAGACCGCGCCCGCCACCAGCAGCAGCCGCTTGCGCGGCCCCCGGCGATCCGGGACCGCCCCGGCGGACTCCTTGACGTGGGTCGACGCGTCCGCCTCCGCGGCGGGAGCGGGTTCCGGCGCCCGCTGCGCCGGTATGAACGCCTGCGTGTCGTACGACGCCGCCACCGACCGCAGCTGCCGCATCACCTCGTCCGGCGTGGGCCGGTCCTCCGGCTCCTTCGCCAGGCACCGCAGCACCAGCGCGGCCAGCGAGTCGGGCACGCCCGTCAGATCCGGCTCGTCGTGCACCACCTGGTAGGCGACGACATACGGACTGTCGGAGTCGAACGGCCCCCGCCCGGTCGCCGCGTGCACGATCACCGAGCCCAGCGCGAACACATCCGCCGCCGGCCCCACCTCCCGGGGCCGCCGGAACTGCTCGGGCGCCATGAACGGCGGCGTACCGATCAACTTCCCCGTCTCCGTACGCAGTTCACTGTCGGTCGGCCGGGAGATCCCGAAGTCGATGACCTTCGGCCCGTCCTCGTCCAGCAGGACGTTGCTCGGCTTGAGATCCCGGTGCACGACCCCGACCCGGTGGATGTCCCGCAGCGCCTCCGCCAGCCCCGCCATCAGCCGCCGCAGCCGGTCGGCGTCCAGCGGCCCGTTCCGCTTCACCTGCTCGGCGAGGGTCGGTGCGTCGATGAACAGCGTGGCCATCCACGGCCGCCCGGCATCCGGATCGGCATCGACGACCGGCGCCGTGAACGCCCCGCTCACCCGCCGCGCCGCCGCCACCTCCTGCCGGAACCGCCCCCTGAACTCCGGGTCCCTGGCGAACTCGGCATGCACGACCTTCACCGCGAGCCGCATCCCCGACGTACTGCGCGCCAGGTGTACGACGCCCATGCCGCCCGACCCGAGACAGGACTCCAGACGGTAGTGACCGGCGTACTCCGGAAGTTCCGCTTCCGCATCCGTACCGGTGCTCCGCTGCGGCGCCATGGGACCCCCCGTACTGTTCGTCCACGCGCGCGACGCACGGAGCCTAGTCGATGACTCGTACGAGACCGAGGCGGCTTGCTAGCCTCCGCGTTCGAATCACTGTGACCCCACGACAGCCGTGGGGCGCAAGGGACGATCTGGGGGGAGTTCTCATGTCGGTCGAACAGACCACGGAAGCCACGGGCGGGGACGAGAGCGAGGCCGTCACCACGGCGGCGGCGGACCTGACCTACTTCGCGGTGGCGCCGGGCGTGCGCCTCAACGTCCGCACCGGCCCCGGCACCCAGTACGCACTGGTGAAGCAGCTGCCGCTGGGCGCCAAGGTCCCGATCTTCTGCCAGTCCCCGGGCACCCGGGTCACCGGCACCTACGGCACCACCAACATCTGGGACAACATCGACAACGGCCAGTACGTCTCGGACGCCTACGTCCGGACCGGCAGCGACGGCTACATCCGCCCCCGCTGCTCCTGACCCACCCGGAGCCCGCGACGGCCATAATCGACGCGTGAGCGAAGAGAACGGCAGCCCCGACACGACCACCGGCACCGCCGCGGGCACCCCGGGGAACCCCACCACGGGCCCCCGCCCGGAACCCATCCGCTTCTTCGGCACGACCTGGCTGCACCACGACGGCGCCTACACCGCCCGCCGCCTCGCCCTCGCCGCCGGCGCCCTGCTCCTCGCGGCCGCCGCCTGCCTGGTCCTGCGCCTCGCCTACCAGGGCCTCCAGATCGCCGAGATCGGCAGCTTCGTCACCGTCCTGGTCATCGTCATGTTCGCGGTGTGCAGCGCCCTGGCCTTCGGCCACACCTGGGGCGCCTTCACCACCCGCCCCGCCCCCGACCGCCAGGCGTCCCTGCGCGGCCTGCTCACCGTCGGCTTCCTCGGCTCCCTCCTCGCCTACGCCCTGCGCTGCCTCATCGAGGCCCCCGGCGAGAGACTCCACCGCGCCGAGTACGAGGCGGCCGTCACCCGGCACGAGAAGCGCACGACCCGCCGCTCGGGCAACCCGAAGAAACGCCGCCGCTGAAACCCCCGCCCGGTCACCATGACCGTATGGCCACACCCGCGCACTCCGCCCGCGCCCATTCCTTCAACAGGGCCGCCGCCCAGTACGCCGCCGCCCGCCCCGCCTACCCGCCCGCCCTCTTCGACACCCTCGAAGAACTCACCGGCCGCCCCCTCACCGGCGCCCGCGTCGGGGACATCGGCGCCGGCACCGGCATAGCCACCGCCCTGCTGCACGCCCGCGGCGCCGATGTCATCGCCGTCGAACCCGGCGCCGGCATGGCCGCCCAGTTCCGCCGTGCCCTCCCCGGCACCCCCCTGATCCGCGGCACCGGCGACGCCCTCCCTCTCGCCGGCACCTCCCTCGACCTGCTCACCTACGCCCAGTCCTGGCACTGGACCGACCCGGCCCGCGCCGTGCCGGAGGCGCTGCGCGTCCTACGCCCGGGCGGCGCGCTCGCGCTGTGGTGGAACACCGACGCCATCGACGTCCCCTGGATCACCGAGGCCGCCGCACGCATCCGGCGCCACTTCGGCCTGGACGTTCCCACCGAGCAGCGCATGACCGGCGCCCGCCTGCACGACCCCACCGGCCGCCTCACCCCCGTCCGCCGCGAGATCCGCTGGAGCCGCCGCGTCCCGCTCGACACCCACCTGGCCAACCTCGGCAGCCACTCCTTCTTCCTCGTCCACGACGCGGCACACAGCGCCGCCTTCCTCACCGAGGAGCGCGAGCGCCTCCTGACCGTCTTCCCCGACGGCGTCGTCGAAGAGGTCTACGACGTGATCCTCCTGGTCGCCCCGGCCCCCTGACGCCCGGCCGAGGCGACCCACGTCCCGCCCACTGGACGCACCACCCCCGCCCGCCCCCGGGATGCGAGGATGACGAACGGACGACGCACCCCCGGAGGCACCCGCAGCCATGACCCAGAAAGTCGCAGTCCTCGGCACCGGCAAGATCGGCGAAGCCCTGCTCAGCGGAATGATCCGCGCCGGCTGGACCCCCGCCGACCTGCTGGTCACCACCCGCCGCCAGGAACGGGCCGACGAGCTCCACGCCCGCCACGGCGTCACCCCGGTCACCAACGCCGAGGCCGCCAAGACCGCCGACACCCTGATCCTCACGGTCAAACCGCAGGACATGGGCACCCTCCTCGACGAGCTGGCCCCGCACGTCCCCGCCGACCGCCTGGTCATCAGCGGCGCCGCCGGCATCCCGACGTCCTTCTTCGAGGACCGCCTCGCCACCGGCACCCCGGTCGTCCGCGTCATGACGAACACCCCCGCCCTCGTCGACGAGGCCATGTCCGTCATCTCCGCCGGCACCCACGCCACCGCCGCCCACCTCGCCCACGCCGAGGAGATCTTCGGCGCCGTCGGCAAGACCCTCCGCGTCCCCGAGTCCCAGCAGGACGCCTGCACGGCCCTCTCCGGCTCCGGCCCGGCGTACTTCTTCTACCTGGTCGAAGCCATGACCGACGCCGGCATCCTGCTCGGCCTGCCCCGCGACAAGGCCCACGACCTGATCGTCCAGTCCGCGATCGGCGCCGCGACCATGCTCCGCGACAGCGGCGAACACCCGGTCAAGCTCCGCGAGAACGTCACCTCCCCCGCGGGCACGACGATCAGTGCCATCCGCGAACTGGAGAACCACGGTGTACGGGCCGCCCTCATCGCCGCCCTGGAGGCCGCCCGCGACCGCAGCCGCGAGCTGGCCTCCGGCAACAACGGCTGACGCCGGCCCGGCCTACGGGGCGAGCAACCCGATCGCCCGGTAGGCGGCGTCCACGGTGGGCCGCGCCACGCCCCGAGCCCGCGCGGCCCCCTGCCGCAGCACGCCCTCCACATACCCGGGATCGGCACACAGCTCCCGATGCCGCTCCCGCAGCGGCCGCAACACCTCCACGACCGCCTCGGCGACATCCTTCTTCAACGCCCCGTACGAGTCGTAGCTCCCGGCCAGCTCCTCCGGCTCCCCACCCGCACAGGCGGCGAGGATCTCCAGCAGGTTCGCGACACCGGGCTGCCCCTCCCGGTCGTACACGACCCCTTCCCCGCTGTCGGTGACGGCCCGCATGACCTTCTTCCGCACGACATCCGGCTCATCGAGCAGATAGACGATCCCCGGCCCGGTGTCATCGCTCTTCCCCATCTTGGACGTGGGCTCCTGGAGATTCATCACCCGAGCCGCCACCTCCGGCCGGGTCGCCCGCGGCACCACGAACGTGTGCCCGTACCGCTGGTTGAACCGCACGGCGAGATCCCGCGCCAGCTCCACATGCTGCGTCTGGTCGTCCCCCACCGGCACGTCGTCGGCGTTGTACGCCAGGATGTCCGCCGCCATCAGCGCGGGATACGTCAGCAACGACAGCCGCACACTCCCGCCCCGCACCCGCTCCCGCGCCGCCTTCTCCTTGTACTGGATCATCCGCCGCATCTCCCCGTCGGTCGCGACGCACTCCATCAGGTACGACAACCGGGCGTGCTCATCCACATGACTCTGTACGAACACGGTGCACAGCTCCGGATCCAGCCCCGCCGCCAGCAACAGCGACGCCGTCTGCCGGCTCAGCCGCCGCACCCGCGCCGGATCGTGCTCCACGGTCAGGGCGTGCAGATCGACGACGCAGAACAGCGCCTCGCCCCGGTGCTGATCGACGGCGGCCCACTGCCGCATGGCTCCCAGATAGTTCCCCAGCGTCAGATGCCCGGTCGGCTTGACCCCACTGAAGACCCGTGCCATCTCTTCTCTCCTCCTGGTCAGGACCGCCGCCCGCCGGCCGCCCCTCCTGGAGGGAGATACGAGAACGGCCGCCGAAGCGGCGGCCGTCTACCTGCGTACGTGAGCGCGGCCGCCGTCAGGCGGCCCACCAGCACTGGGTGCACGTACGCGTCATCACGCCCCCGAGACTACGCCCCGAGCGGCCACGACACACCTGAGTTGACACGCCGGTCCCCCCTCCGTAAGGTTCTCCGAGTTGTCCGACGTGAGCGCCGACTCCGGTCGGTCCCCGGACAGCCATTCCGCACGTAACCAGCCACCTCAGGTGTCACTGGCATGCGTATTCACGGAATGAGGAATCCACGTTCGAAAGAGCGCGGCCCCCGATTAGGTCGGGAGCCGGGAATCCGCTAAAGTATCACCACGTCGGAACGGCCCAACAGCCGGGAAGGCAGCCCACTCTGACTGGGAATCAGGACCGAAAGGATCTGATAGAGTCGGAACCGCCGGAAAGGGAAACGCGGAAGCGGGAACCTGGAAAGCGCCGAGGAAATCGGATCGGAAAAGGATCTGATAGAGTCGGAAACGCAAGACCGAAGGGAAGCGCCCGGAGGAAAGCCTGAGAGAGTCTCTCGGGGGAGTACAAAGGAAGCGTCCGTTCCTTGAGAACTCAACAGCGTGCCAAAAGTCAACGCCAGATATGTTGATACCCCGTCCATCACGTTCGTGATGG